>JBKEFO010000265.1:0-4643 GCA_046709585.1 Marivirga sp. | reverse complement strand
TTTGATCCTCATCTTTATTCTTAAAAGGTAATTCCCTGATGAGCGACATACTAAGCAGTAGGTCACCTCTTTTAACCCTAAATATTATATGTACCTGGTTCAAAGGCCATCATTCACTGTGCGTTATATTTAGGCACCACTAAACGCTAGTACAAACTAAAACCCTACAGAAGAGGCACTTAATTTATGGGAGGTATAAAAAGGGGGGCTCATTAAATAGCTCTTTCGATCTGATCGCTTACACTTGTCTAGTATGTTCTCCTCAATGGTTTATCTACGGCCAGTAGTTTTTGATCTAGAGTGACGATCTTTAACAAGGTCCTTCACTACCATATTCCGCCTTTCAATTAGGAAAAACACTATCGTTGTATTTTCAAAAAACACTGAGGCATGGTTTTATTAGGTAAGATGGAAACTGCTTTTTTATATTAGAAACACCTTTTATTTACTACTAATGAAGCAATTAAGTAGATCAGCGGCTATTTCAATTTCCTTAATTTGAAATTAAGAAGCTTCGATGACCATTTTCTTAATTGTATTGACCCATTCAATGTCGGCATTTAGACTCTCTACTAAATCCCATTTTTCCCCACCAGCCTCAAAGAACTCTCCTTTAAACTCATCGCCAACTTCAACTGTTGTTTCAAGGCAATCTGCTACAAAGGCAGGTGAGTACACTAGGACAGATTTTTTACCTTCTTTAGGCAAGACCTTCAGTACTTCATCTGTATAAGGTTTAATCCAAGGGTCTCTCCCGAGCCTGCTTTGGAAAGTGACAGTAAAATCATCTTCGGTTAAACCCAGTTCTTTTGCAATTAACCTAGCGGTTAAAAAACATTGTGCTCGATAGCAATATTGATTTTTGTCATTATAGTTATTACAACAGCTCCCTAGTTTGCAGTAGTTGTCAACCGACCCTTTCCTAATTTGCCTTTCTGGCAGACCGTGAAAACTAAAGAGTACATGGTCGTATTTATGTTTATCTAAATATTTCCTTCCATTTTTTGCAAATGTCTTGTAGAAACCTTCTTCTTCAACAAATTTGCTAATGAATTTTAGCTCTGGAATAAGTTGCCATGTGCTAACAATTTCCATTACTTTATCATGGATAGATCCAGTAGTAGCCGAGGCATACTGAGGAAATAAAGGCAGTACGATTATCTTTTCAACATTTTCTTTTTGTAATGCTTTAAGTCCCGCATCTATGCTTGGGGTCTGGTAACGCATTGCAAGTTTAACGATATACTGCCCTTCTCCAAATTCCTTTTGCAGCTGTTCAGCTACATCCTCCCCATAAAACTTTAGAGGTGAACCACGCTCTACCCAAAGCTTTTTATATTCTCCTGCTGACTTTGGGGATCTAAAAGGAGCTATAATAAGATTTACCAAGATCCACCTAGGAATAAATGGGAAGTCTATCACTCTTTTATCCATTAAGAACTCCCGCAAATATTTTCTTACATCTCCAGTAGCAGTACTATCTGGTGTACCTAAGTTTACTAGTAAGACGCCAATTTTATTCTTCGTATTTATTTTACCCATAACAGCAGCAATAACCCTAAAATTCTCTAATTGTTATTTATGATAATCCTAAATCTTTCTTTTGCTTGGCAAGAGCAGTTTTTAAGGCATCTTCATTTTTACTTAACTTCTCTGATAGTTCTTTTTTCAATGTTTCTTGGTAGGCAATTAAGCTCTTTATGTTTTTATTATCTGCTGGTTCTTGAGATGTTAATGAGGCCTTTATTTCTTCTATCGTGGCTAGTAGAGCCTCTTTCTCGTTTGCAGAGGCCATTATCTGCTCTTTTAGATGAGTAATATCATTTGCAAACTTCATCACCTTTACAACATTGCCACTTTCATCTTTAATAGACGAATAGGCACTCATAATATAAATAGTCTTGCCACTTTTAGTTATTCGTTTAAATTCTCCTGAAATGTTTTCCCCATTTCGCAGTCTTTCCCAGTGCTTACTGTATTCCCCCGATTCCACAAAATCTGATGGTACAAATATACTGTGCGGTTGACCCTCAATTTCTTCACTAGAGCCGTATTCAAATAGTGCTAAGAACGAGCGGTCAGCATGGGTGACTATTCCATTTTGATTAAATTCAATAAAACACATATCGCTATTATCGATAGCATTGAATCTATTTGTGTTTTCTCTTTGGTTTCGCTCCATTTCCTCTTGAGTAGCCTGGAGTTCTTCCATGTTCTGCCTCATTTCCTCCTCTTGTGCGCGCATCTCCTCAGTCATTTGCTGAGACTCTTCTAATAAAATATTTGTTTTCTCATTTACCTTGACGGATTGTATTGATGAGGCGATATTTTCTGAGACTTCTTGAATAAAATTACGCTCGTGCTCCTTGAAATCTCTAAAACTCCCTAACTCGATGACTCCATATACCTCGTCATTTACAATTAATGGCGCTATAAATAAAGTTGTGGGTGTGGCCCGACCTAGCCCTGATGTTATCGTCACATAATTCTCAGGTATTTCTTTCATATAAATACTCTGTTTTTCTAAAAATGCTTGACCTACCAATCCTTGCCCTTTTTCGATCGACTTTTCTAAAAACTTTTTTCTGTCGTAGGCATAGGTGGCTTTCAATTGCAACACCAAGGTATTCTCTGAATTTTCTTCTAAGATAAATAGACTGCCCTGATTGGCGCCTAAATATTTTACCATATAAGATATCACTTCTTCACTTAAGCTACTTAGGTCATTCGAGTGTTTTCTTAAGATATCTCCAAACTCTGCAAAGCCTTTATTACTCCAATTTCGTACTTTTGCTTCCTCAGAAACTTGCTTTAAGCTATCTCTCATTTCCGCTAATGAGACACCTATTTCCCCTTCGTTATTAAAAACAGTGATGTCATTGTCAAAACTCCCCTTACCAACTTCGAGGGCAAAGGCCTTAACATCTGCTAAATTTTTTGAAAGGCTATCTAATTCTTGGAGGACTATATCTAATTCATCATCAGTAGATTTTCGCCCGTCGGGTATATTTCCTGCACTTAAGGTTTCAACTTCTGCTCTCACCACATCAATACTACCTGTTACTTTTCGCAGTACAAAACGGAATAAAAGGAAACATAAAAGGACACTTCCAATGACAATTATGGATTCAACTATCACAAAAATAGTTCTCTCTTTATAAATCAATACGCCGGCCTCGTCAGCTTCCTCTTTAAGGGAGTTATATAAATCAGTGGTTGCCAGATTTAATTCAGTATTAAGTGGTTGAAGTTTGGTTGAGAACAAAGCGCCATTATCAGGGGTTTCATCACTTTGATTCCTTAAGGTCTGGTTTAACCAAGACTCTAGTTCATAAACGCCAATGATGGTGTCGCCATTAATATTACTGTAATTATATAAGCTTATGTTTGAGCTGCTGCTACCAAATTGAGCATCTGAGAGGACAATGTTTTGGGCAATCCTGATGCGGTCGATCAGTCTTATTACCTTTTCATATCCGATTAGATTTTCTGGATTATCCCAAGTATGGAGTAGTGAATCTACGGAGTCTCTGGCAGCGGTTACTTCTATCTTCCATAATTTCTCAGCTGTTTCTTTATACACTTCATCACCTGTCAAAAGATAAGATTGTGTAGCAATATTACTTTCAGCAACAGCATATGTTAGCTTTTGTAAGTGTAGTCTTGAAGGCTGCTTGTTATTAAGCACATCAAATCCCAAAACTAGAATTTGGCCTATTTGAAGCAAAGTAATTATTACAACGGTAACCAACAGTAGGGCCATTGAGCCATAGCCAATAATTAGTCTACTCTTAATTGAATGCAAGGCCAATTTTTTCATAATGAATGATATTGTTTGAGCAATTACGCTTCCATTTAAAATATAGGTAGGAAAATAGAAATCATTCTATATTTCTACAGAGCACAATTTATCTTTTCTGGCCGTATTTAAAAAGTATAAACATAAAATAATATGCTATGTTAACCCATAAGACTAAATAAATTAATACATGGTAATTTCTAAAGCACTCGTATGGTTTCGTAATAATTTAAGACTGCACGATAACAGAACAATTGCGGAAGCCACGGCCAGGCACAAAGAAATTGTTTTTGTTTATGTCTTTGATGAGAGACATTGGAAGCTAAGCCCTATTGGACAAAACATGTCTTCTCCAAGGAAGCTGTCATTTTTATGGTGCAGTGTGATAAAGTTACAGCAGGAAATTGAAAAGTTAGGAGGTTCATTACTTGTCGTAAAAGGTGAGCAGCAAGAGGAGGTCGTGAAAACGATGCAGAAATACCAATGTGAGGCACTTTATACAACAGAAGAGCCAGGAGTCTATGAAGCGCTAAGCTTGGCGAATGTTGAAAAGGCCTTAATGCAAAAGGGCATGTCAGTCAATATCTTTAATGAATCAACACTTTATCATCCTGATGATATTCCTTGGCCAATTAATAAATTACCTAGTGTGTTTACGAAGTTTAGGAAAGAAAATGAAAAGCAGACAAGCATCCGAGAGATAGTAGTTTCGCCGACGAATTTGGCCATGTCTAAACTTCAAAATTTACAAAAAATAGCGGCAGAGGATTTTTCTATTCAAGAAATGAATAAGCCTGAGAAGGGCACTCATTTTGAAGCAGGCGAACAGGCAGCATTTAAGCGT
>JBKEFO010000264.1:0-4746 GCA_046709585.1 Marivirga sp. | reverse complement strand
AGGTGCTGATAGGCAATAATAGAGCGCAGCTACTGGACCTAGGGGCCACGGGTACTGTATTAGATGGTCTTAGAAATGGAAACCCCTATATTTTGTTAGGGCAGAAAGGGATAGGTGAAGGGAAGGGTATTGAGCGTTATAGCTATAGTCAGCCAGAGGATGATCCTACAACACAACTACAAGTTAGTTTAAATGAGCCAATAGATATTAATTTCACAACTGGTGTTATGACGTCCACTATAATTGGGCCAGCAAAAAGATGGCAAACTGTAGATGCTAGCTTTGTTGATGTTGACAATGCAGATCAAATAAGGGTTGATGTCTTCGGTGTTGATAGCTTAAATACTCAGGTGCTTTTATATGCTGATATAAGCCTACCGCTTTCTGTGGAAGCTATAGATGCAAAAATTTACCCATACCTGCGGTTGAGATCAGTATTAACTGACAGTAGTAATTTTACGCCTGCTAGAATTAAACAGTGGCAAGTAACTTATGATGAGCTTCCTGATGCCGTGATTGTACCAGATCAGGAAATCGCCGATGATAATGCTCAATTGGCAGAAGGCGAATCTTATGCTATTGATTTCAAAGTGGTCAATGTCACGCCAACGAGTTTTGAAGACAGCATTTATTACCGAGTAAACCTCTTCAATCAGAATAGCAGGACTAGTGAATTGTCGCAGGGTATGTTGCCAGCTCTAGGCGCGAAAGCGGAATCGGAATTTACGGTAGCGATAAATAGCAGAAATAAGGTAGGCCTGAATGATTTCAATATAGTTATTAATCCCACAGGTGGATTTAATGAGTACCGTAAAATCAATAATCAAATCAGTCTTTTTAACTTAATAGATGTTAAGAAGGACAGTATTCCTCCATTTATTGATATAACCTTTGATGGTATAAGTATTATGGACGGGGATATTGTCTCTCCATCACCACTTATTAAGGTAGCAATCAAAGATGAAAATAAACTACTATTGAAGAATGACACTTCAAATATTTCACTTAGCACGCAAAGATTTTGTGAAGGTTGCAGTCGTGAAGCCATCTATTTCTCTAGCCCAAATGTAAATTACAGCCCTGCCACTGAAAGTGAACCTTTCACGATAACTTACCGGCCGGATAAATTTGTTGATGGTCAATATAAATTAAGGGCAGCGGTTTCTGACGAAAGTGATAATGTAGCAGGAGAGGAGCCGTACGAGTTGTCATTTGAAGTTGTAAATGCTTCAACCATTACTAATTTCTTTCCTTATCCTAATCCATTTTCGACGCAAACCCGCTTTGTTTTTACGCTAACGGGTTCTGAGATACCTGATGAAATTAAGATTCAAATATTAACCGTCTCTGGTAGGGTTGTTCGAGAGATCTTGCAAGATGAGATAGGTATGATACACATTGGTAATAATATTACTGATTATGCGTGGGATGGTAGGGACGAGTTTGGAGATACGCTTGCCAATGGGGTATACTTATACAGAGTATTGGTAAGAAAAGATGGTGTTTTTATGGACCAGCGTCAAACCAGTGCAGATAAGGCTTTTAAGAAGGGGTACGGGAAAATGTATATCCTTAGATGATTTTGCCTACTTTGAAACCTATGGCAATCATCGCCAATGCAATGATAAAACTAGCTAATGAATATCCTATGAAATGCATAAGCTGGCCTTGTTGCAGGTAATTGAAATTTTCAAATGTAAAAGTTGAAAAGGTTGTGAACCCTCCGCAAAAACCCGTCAATATGAGTAAGTTCCAAAAACTTCCTTCCATATTATGCTTTAACAGAAAAGCCATTGTAAGTCCAAAAAACAAAGAACCTAGCGCATTCACTATCAATGTTCCTAAAGGAAAGTTATAAAGAGCAGGTTTATTTATTAACGCTATTCCAACTAAATACCTAACGACACTTCCAGCAAAGCCACCAATTCCGACAAGAATAATTGATTTCATTATTGCTTGTTAATTAGAGGTGAATTTTCTTTCCCATTGACTTCTATCATAAACTTGTTTGCCTGCGGTGTTCCATTCCTGATTAATGTAAGGTAAGAAACTGGTGTCAAAAGGGTCTTTTCCATACTGGATTGTCTTCTTTCTCCTCCTCCTGTTATCATAAAACTCGACCCAAAGCCCTACCTTATTATCAAAACGAAACTCACCTTGCACTGCTATTTGACCATTTTTATGAAAAAATAAGTAAGTACCTTCTTTCTCACCGTATTCTATGGGGATAACTTCTTTTACTTGTGCTCTTTCTTGGTCGTAGTAAGTGATTTCAGATTCTATAGGCCACCCTTTAAAATACACAAGTTTATCTAGCAGGATGCCGTTTTTGTCAAATCGCATCCATCTACCGTGTTTTAAACCGTTCCAATACATGCCCGACTCTATGACCATATCATCTTTTATCTTTTGATAGGGACCGTGCAGGATGCCGGCAAATTTAGGGTCTGGACTTTTATTACTTCGAATGGTCTTTCTGCGATAATCAAACCAATAAAAATCTCTTATGTAAGGGTCAGGATTAACCCATTCTTTTTTTAATACATTAAATAATTCTTTTGTACCACTGCCTACGCCTGAAACGAGGTATGCTTTTCTTGTCTTTTTATCATAGAAGAAATTCTTCTTTTTCTTTTCTTTTTTTTGTACAGATTCCTCTTCTTCTTCATTTTTTGTTTCTAAATCTATATTTACCGGTGCACCATCTAAAAACTGAAAAGTGTTTCGCACGCTATCACTAGCTGTCTTTAGCGTGTCTTTTTTGACATTATCTTGCGCATAAACTACCGTGGTGAAAAAAATAAGACAGAATGAGGTGATTATTTTACGCATAGGGTATAAACGAATACAGCCCGAAGTTATTGAAAACTTCAGGCTGTTCAAAATTAATTACTGTGATACTATTAATATCTTAGTTCATTATGTCTACGCTTCTGCTGATAAAAGATGTTAAATCTTTACCATTAAGCATGTTTTGCGATAATAAAGCTAAATCATAGGCTTGTTTGGCCATTGCTTTTTGCTTGTTTTCATCAGTTTCAGCTAAAATTTTCGAGGCTAAAGTATGGTTACCGTTAACAGTCATGTTAAATTGATCTGGCATCGTGCCCATGAATTGCATTCCTCCTCCACCAGTTTGCGCCATGTCCTTCATTCTTCTCATAAATTCAGGTAATGTGATGGTAACAGGAAGTTCGTCAGGCGCTAAGGCTTCAATAGCAATAGTCATAGTACCGTTATTTGCAGCACTTTCGTATATCGTCTTTAGTTTTTCTTTTTCAATATCAGACAGTACTAATTCCGCTTTTTCGTCTTTATCAATTAGCTTATTTACAATATCAGCATCAACCCGCTTCATGCTTGTCTTGTCTAGCTTTTGCTCAAGAATGTTGATGAAATGACTATCAATAGGGGAGTCTAATAAAATGACATCATACCCTTTCTTATCTGCTGAGTTGATAAATGCATCTTGCTTATCAGGGTTGGTGGCGTAGATAATGTTAATATTATCATCCTTATCTGTTTGATTTGTTTTAACGGCCTCTTTATACTCTTCAAGTGTGAATAACTTATTTTGATTGATACTCTTTAGCAGACAGAACTTCTGTGCTTTATCATAAAACTTATCGTCCGACATCATGCCGTACTTTACAAATAGGCCAATGCTGTCCCACTTTGCCTCATAAGACGTTCTGTCTTTCTTAAACAAATCGGCTAACTTATCTGCTACTTTCTTTGTGATGTGGTTGTTAATTTTCTTAACACTACTATCTGCTTGAAGGTAACTTCTTGATACATTTAATGGGATATCAGGTGAGTCAATTACGCCATGCAATAACATTAAAAATTCAGGAACAACGTCTTTTACCTCATCGGTAATAAATACTTGTCTTGAGTATAGTTGAATTTTGTTTTTCTGAATTTCAATTTCTTTTTTAATCTTCGGGAAATAAAGAATACCTGTAAGATTAAATGGATAATCTACATTTAAGTGGATCCAGAATAAGGGATCTTCGCTGAAAGGGTAAAGTTCTTTATAGAAGCTAATATAATCTTCATCTTTTAAATCTGCAGGAGATTTTGTCCATAAAGGCTCTGGATTATTGATGACATCTGGTTTGGTGATTTTGGTTTCTTTGGCATCCTCTCCTTCGCCTTCTTTGATGGTCTCTTCTTTCTCTCCAAAGACGATAGGAACAGGTAAGAATTTACAATACTTATTTAAAACTTCTCTTACTCTATGCTCTTCAAGAAATTCCTTGGAATCGTCATTAATATGAAGAATTACTTCTGATCCTCTTTCGGTTTTGTCACCGTCTTTTATTTCAAATTCTGTACTTCCGTCACAAATCCAATGTGCAGGAATAGCACCTTCTTCACGGGATAGTGATTTAATTTCCACTTGGCTAGAAACCATAAAGGCAGAATAGAAACCTAGGCCGAAATGACCTATGATACCCGCTCCTTCGCCTTTCTCTTTATATTTCTCTACAAATTCTGTAGCACCCGAGAAGGCTATTTGGTTGATGTATTTCTTAATTTCTTCAGCCGTCATTCCAATTCCTCGGTCGATGACATGCAGCGTTTTTTTCTTTTTATCTATCTTGATTTCAATATTAGTATTCCCTATTTCGCCGGTGTATTCACCTAAAGCAGAAAGACTTTTAATCTTTTGAGTGGCATCAACCGCATTAGAAACTAATTCACGAAGAAATACCTCATGATCCGAATATAAAAATTTCTTGA
>JBKEFO010000263.1:0-4762 GCA_046709585.1 Marivirga sp. | reverse complement strand
GAATTACCTCGTCAAAATTTATCCAAACAGAATCCTCTAAGAAGTATGAATCGGCAAAGCGAAAACAATAGGATTTTAATTCTTTGAAACTATCTTTTTTGGAGGAATTGATCAGCTGTGTCAGCTTATTTAATTTGGGAGCTTCTTTCGTTATTTTAATGAAGTACCCACGAATTATATTCTGCTTTAATTCAAAGTTGTCTTTGTTCTTAATGTAGTATTCTTCAATTTCCGCTTCACTTACTAGCGTGTCTAAATTATTATTCACATAGAATTTCTTATACTCATGTACCATAAGCGCATATTTGTAATCTAGCACTCTACGATCTATTGAAGGAAGATCAAAATTAATTTTTTCTGATGCTTCATTTATTAGAAGCTGCTTCCTCACCCATGAATTCACATACCTGCTGATAAGGTTTGCACTATCGGCTGAAGGGCTTTCTTTATTGGCAATTCCCTCTAGGTCATCAAGGTAAAGAGTAGAAGTACCTACCGTAGCTACAATTTTTCTTTCAGCAGTAACTTCTTCCTCAACGCTAAACTGTTTTAAGTTAAGGTAGTCGCAACCACTAAGAAAAACTAGCCCAATATTTAGGAGAGTGATATAAATAAATTTATTTCTCAAATTCGTTTTTTATCTTATTTAGAACACTTTGGTTAACAATAACCTTGTTTTCTGTTTTTAATTGTACAATCCAATTCTTTTCTAAATGTGTTTGATAGTCAGTGATAACTGCCGACTTAGCATCATTGTAACTTAAATGTTTTCTAGGTATTATCTTAAGCACATTTATCAGCTGTATTTGTCCACTTTCTTTAGACACTATAGAGGTGCCTTCCTCTAGGTCTTTTAAATCCTCTATTAAATTATTGGCTAAATAAATACCTGTCTCTAGTTGGGTGATATTTGTAAAGTAATCTGATAAATACTTATCAGACCGTCTAAAGAACTGCAAATATATTTTATTTTCGTCGGAATAGATAGGCTTCAAGAACTTGATATTTGTATTAATGATTCTTAATCTATTTCTAATTACTTCAAGGCTATCATTTGAATAGTTCTTGGGAACTGTTATTTGGGTGTAGGAGCTATTGAGTATAGGTTTTATCAGTGCTTCGGCGTCAATTACTTCCGCATCATCTTTATATTTGAGTAACTTAGTAATCTGATAAAGGCTGTCATAAAGTGGCTCTTGTAATATTTGCATGGAGGCTGTATCGCTTAAGAAAAAGATATCAGCTTCTACTTGCAAAGGACTGAGGTATTTTTCCCTATTGGCTGTATAGTAGTTTTTCATACCAACAGTGTCAGTACTGATTTTATTCCATACTTTTTGGTTCATGATCTCAAACAGTAAAAGGCCATCTCTATACTCAGAGGCTAATAATTGATATTGAGGATATTTCTCACCCAAATGTGCATCTTCATAAGCAAGCAACATTTCTTTTTCATATGTTTGAACGGCAATATTAAAGATGCTTTGTTCTTTTAGCTGTTTAATAAATTCCCCAACTGTAAACATTTGGGTATTAATAGTAAAAAGTATTTGATTCGTCAGGTTTGATGGCAATTCTACTCCTGTCAGGCTTTCTTGGATCTTTAATTCACTGTACGCGATTTCATTTTTAGTGAATTTATTTTCTTTTTTAAGTTTTGCAATTACCTCGCTTGTCCGCAGTTCTGATCTTTGATCTCTTTGTATTCTCCTACTTAGACTTTCCCGCATGTTTTCTAAGCTACCCATACCCCTTTTTTCTTCCAATTTAACAATGTGCCAGCCATATGGGCTTCTAATCGGCGAAGATATTTGTCCTGCTTGCGAGAGCTTGAAGGCGGCATCTTCAAGGCTTTTGGGTAAGCCACCTATTCCGAACCATGGTAGACTACCCCCAGCATCTTTACTGTTTAAGTCTTCCGAATATTTTACTGCCAATGAAAACCAGGATTCTCCCTCAATCAGTCTGTTATGAATTGCATATATTTTTTGCTGTACATCGATGGAATCTGTCGGGCTGCCATTTGCAGGGTAGCGCAGCATAATATGAGCGATTTTTATCTTTCCAGAGGTTTCTCTTTTATCCTCAACTTGAATTAGGTGGTAACCAAAGCGTGTTTTTACGATATCAGATAATTCTCCTTTTGCAGTATTATAGGCGGCATTTTCAAAAGGATAAACCATCTGAAATGCCGTAAACCAGCCGAGATCACCTTGATTTTGCTTAGCTGATGCATCATCACTGTATTTTTCTGCTAGCTGCCCAAATGATCCCCCTTTTTGATATTCAGCTTTAACGTCTTGTAGTGTTTTGTAGGCTTTTAGTGTGTCTTCTGGTGCTGCGTCTGGCGACACTCTTTTAAGAATATGCGCAGCCTTCACTTCATTTTGAAGTCTGCTGTAGGTCTCCTCTAACAATGCTTCATTTATCTTCTCTGAAGTGAGATAAGGCTTTTTTATGTCTTGCAGGTATCCTGAAAGCTCATCTTTATAAGAAGATAATGTATCTAAACCATCATTTTTGGCGTCAGCTACTTTTAACTTAAAATTGATGTATAGATCGAGATATTCATCAATATCATCTTCTTCCCCTGTATTTTTAGCACTTTTATTATACGCGTAAATAAACTCATCAGCATAAACGGGTTTATTGTTTATTGAAAATAGGGGTTTAGAAATTGTCGTATTCTCAGAACTGAGTTTTGGGCTTGTCGTCTTGCAAGAGACAAAGATTGTAAGAAGTAGTAAAAAATAGAGTATGCGCATATTTAGCTTTAATTTCAATATGCAAGTTATGTAAATGTAGTTAAAGCAAAAAGCTAAAATGAAGCATTGTGCATTGAAAATCAGTATAATTTAATGTTTATTGAAATTTTTATGTAAGATGCATTTGTTGTTTTTCTCCATTGTGAAGAATTCAACTTTATCCATTATTCTGTTTACTAGCATTAAACCAATTCCACCTTTGCGTTTATCTTTAATAACTTGCTCTAAAGTAGGCTCTTTATATGTACTGAAGTCAAATTCAATTCCGTTGTCTGAAATCTCAAAAGTAACACCTTTCTCATTAGCGTCAACATCAAGGTATATTACCTCGCTCGCATTACAATCATTGGAATGAATAATGAAATTTGCACATACCTCATCGACAGCTAAAATTAGCTGATTAATCTCAATTTCATCGGTTGTGTAATTTTGAAGCTTCTCTTGAACAAAACTACGAATCTCCTTCAACCGTGTTTTCTCACAATATACTTTAAGATTGAATTTCATGAATCTTCTTCTTCGCTTCCTCTTTATCAGAAGTGATATTTAGTAATTGGTCTAATCCTAAAATTTGAAAAACATTGAACACCTTTTCACTTAACCCATAAATCACCATCTGGATTTGCTTCTCTTTGAATAAATCAATGTAAGACATAAAAACACCCAAGCCAGCAGATGAGATATAGGCCAAAGAACCACAGTCAATCAGAATAGCAGTTGCGCTTGCGTCATCAACCAGCTTGGTAAGCGCTTCATCTAAATGAATGCTAGAACTGGCGTCTACGTCACCTTCAATAGTGAGGTAATCGACGGTGTCCTCTTTGTACGTATCTATTTTGATCATTATTATGTTATTACGTTCTAATTATCAGTAGGTTGAGCGAATGTTATAAAAATCTAATTATTAATAAAGTATAATCATCATCTAATCCTTCAGAGCTAGTAAACTGAAAGAGTGTTTCAATCACCTTTTCTTTGATTATTTTGGGGCTATACCCGGCATTTTGTTCTATTAGCTCTGCTAATCGTTCATAACCAAATTCTTCTCCTGTTGTATTCTTTGCCTCAACAATGCCATCAGTGTATAATATAAGCATGTCATTTGGCTTGTAAGAAACCTCTTGCATTTCCATATAATCTTGAAAACTATCGTTTCTTACTATACCTAACCCCAACCCTTTATTCTGAAAATAATTAGTAGATTTTGAACTGCTTTCATAAAATAAAGCTGGACAATGGCCGGCCCTAGATAACTGAATAAGCTGTCTGGAGGTATCTATATTATAAAAGGCCGCAGTAATAAAACTGGTTTTTTCAAGGCAGTACGCTAATGCATGATTAGCCTTGATAAGGAAAGTTTTCGGGTCGAAGTTCAATTGTACAAGACTGTGAAAAATCCCTTTCATTTGAGCCATATGAAATGCAGCGGATGTTCCTTTTCCTGATACATCACCAATTATGACAGCTACGTGATCTACGTCAATTTGGTAGTAATCGTAATAGTCGCCTCCAACCTCATCTGCGGAGGTATAAAAGGCAAACATCTCTAACTTATCATTGCATATGAGTTTACTAGGTAAAAGACTTTTTTGTACTCTAGACGCAATCTTTAGTTCCTCTCTGTACCTTTCATTTTCTAGGGCCTCAGAAAGCAACTCAAAATTTTCTAATGATATGCAAGCCTGATTAGCAAAAGAACTAATGATGTCAAACATCTCTTTATTGAAGCCATCGCTTACATCTTTTAGAATAGTGAGTACACCAACTTCTTTATTTTGTACCACCAAAGGCATAACTAGTGCAGAGGCGAAGTTTGGATCGGAAATATTGCTAATAAGTTTATTTTGTAAAACATCCTTCTTAAAGCCTGCCTCTTTTTGTTTATCCAGGTAAGAATAGATGCCACGCTCCTTTATGCGCTGCTTTACTTCCAGAATTTCATGTTCGTCAATATTTGAAGATAAAATCTTCCTACTTGTTTTTACAATATCTTCATC
>JBKEFO010000262.1:0-4774 GCA_046709585.1 Marivirga sp. | reverse complement strand
ACGAAAAAGGCGATGGAAAGGCTGTAAATAGCAAATGATCAACAGCGCTGCAATGGCTGCCTACATCTAAATTACGTTTTCATGTTCTCAATACGTGAACGCTCCATTTTATTAAACCGAAAGACAAGATACTAAAGGCATCACAAAGAAAAACCACATAGTTATTAATCGCTATAATTAAATAGCCAATCTAACCTTTAACGATCGGCATTACACTATCAAATACTTTATTAGAACTATCATTAATACAATGAAAGGCTATTTTTTTGACAATGGTTTACCGATTAATTTAAATCACTATTAGTCTAAGGCTGTAGTCACCTTCCGTGTTCCTATTGTACCAATAATTTCTATACCTCAGGAATTTGGTGGCACAGGTACCTCAAAACATTCATTGATCCAAAATTGCAGCCATTTCAATTTAGGCCCATTATTTCCTATCTTGGATGAAGATACCTACTCAGATATCAGAAAAACCTTCTATTGAAAACAATAATCTCTTAACTACCTCATGATGGAATACAAATATTTCAAATTAGACATCCAGGATAATATTGCCCGTGTGGTCTTCAACCGGCCCGAAAAATCCAACGCATTGCACATGGAGGCGTGGCTAGAAATGAGATCAATTTTCGAGTATCTTTCCGAGATGCCAGAGGCTAGAGTTATCATTTTATCTGGAGAGGGAAGTAATTTTTGCGCAGGAATAGACCTAAGCTTATTAATGTCTATTGAAGGCTATAAAGCTACTTCCTGCGACGCCAAGAGAAGTGAGAAAGTAAGAAAGCTAATCCTAAGCTTGCAAGCTGCTGTTAATGCCATTGAGCAATGTTCTAAGCCCGTATTGGCCGCCATACACAATGGCTGTATTGGTGGTGGAGTAGATATAGCAGCTGCTTGTGACATGCGCTATTGTACTGAAGATAGTTATTTCACTATTAAGGAAATTGATTTAGGCATGGTGGCTGACTTAGGCACATTACAGCGTTTACCTAAAATTATCTCGCCAGGAATAGTAGCCGAAATGGCCTATACGGGACGTAAAGTAAAGGGTCCCGAGGCGCTGAAGATACAGCTCGTTAATCATTGTTATCCATCCAAGGAGCACATGCTAGCCGCCGTGAAGGAATTAGCTAAAACCATAGCAAGTAAATCACCAGTGAGTATTAGAGGGACCAAGGATGTGTTGCGCTACTCAAGGGATCATTCAGTGGCTGATGGCTTAAATTACATTGCTAACTGGAATGCAGCTATGCTACTCTCCAACGATTTAGAGGAAGCCTTTGAGGCGACAATGGAAAAAAGACCACCTACATTTGAGGATTAATAGCGACTCATTATTAAGCAAGCCACTCATGAGCAGGTGCTAGCATAAAAATATGGCAAGATGGAATATTGGGTTAATCTATCCACTATTCCCACCAGGCTTCACAATAGCCATTGATCAAAATATGATAACGAAATACTCCATTTGAAATAATATACCATCCATTGCTGATTTTCAGCAGTACTATTAAGTTTCCAAAATCGCGAAATACACGGCTTAATCTTTGAAAAAAGATGACACAGATCAAGTATTAATAGTATGAAATTGCTTATTATGAGTTATTAAACTATAAAAGCCCAGACTTTGTGAATTACTTCAAAAAAAACGGCCCAAAACACTCCTTGAAGTCCACAACTGAAAAGCTGGTTATGGCTATCTGCCTCTTGCTAAGCTCCGCCATAATAATAGGGTGGTATTATAATGGAAATGATTTCTTAAGCCTATCGCTTAGTGGTGCAATAATGAAAGTTAATACTGCGCTAATTTTCCTACTAGTGGGTATAAATATGATGATTTGGCGAATGAAAGGACGATACCGCTTGTTATATAAAGGCTTGTCAATTATGCTACTACTAATCGGCATATTAACATTACTGGAGTATCTTGGTATTGCGGTTATTCAAATCGACAATTTATTTGTGGTTGACACCGTCTCCATCAATATGCCCGGCAGAATATCTCCTGGTACAGCGATCTGTTCCATATTAATGGGTATTGCCTTTTTAGGGTTATCATCAGAACATAAATTACTTAAGAGTACAGGCTATTATGCAGGTTTCATAGTTGCCTTTATTTCCCTGCTTGCCATCATAGCGTATTTTCTAAGCATACCTTCGACGAACAATATATATCTTTCACAAACCATAGCTATCCATACATCTTTACTATTCTTCCTAAGCTCCATCGTATTAGTACTAAAAAATAACCATTCAACTCTTAGTCAAATGCTATCAGGGAAGTTGTCAGGCAGTAAAATATTTAGAGGTCTTTTTCCATTAATCATTCTCTTTCCTATTTTATTAAGTTATCTATTACTCAAGGGCATAAATCGAGGGATTATTAGCCTTGAATTTGGAATCGTAGTTTTTGCTGGGATGTCCATTCTTTTAAGCTTCATTTATATTTCATTTGTTGCTGTCGGTTTAAATGATGCTGACAATACCAGATCCCTTTTAGAAAGTGGTATCAAAGAAAGTACCAGAGACTTGAAGTTATTTAAACATGCGCTAGACCAAGTGTCAATTGTAGCGATAACTGACAAAAATGGGGTGATCAAATATGTAAACGATAAATTTTGTGAAATCTCACAATACGATAGACAAGCGCTAATAGGTAATACGCACCGCGTTATTAATTCCGCTTATCATAAGAAAGAATTTTTCATCACTCTTTGGAAAACCATTGCTTCTGGAGAAATTTGGGTTGGCGAAGTAAAAAACAAAGCAAAAGATGGCACTTTCTATTGGGTACATACTGCAATTGTACCCTTTAAGGATGCACAGGGAGAAGTGACAGAGTACCTTGCTATAAGGCAGGACATTACACAAAGAAAGGCTGCAGAAGACTTATTAAGGTCTAAATACGTAGAAACACTAGAGCTGAAAAACAAAGAGCTAGAGCAGTTTGCCTATACAGCAAGCCATGATTTAAAATCACCTATCAATACCATTATTGGTTTAACAGAACTACTAGAAAAGGAATCTTCCAATAAACTAGATGAAATGAATTTGAAATACTTGGCGCATATAAAAGATAGTTCCAGTAGAATGAAGCATGTAATTAAAGATCTTTTAGAATATGCCCGCATTGATCAAGCCCACATATTAACCACGGTAGATTGTAATAAGTTAATTCAAGAAATAAAGTATGATCTAGCAAAAAAAATAGCTGATACCAGTGCCCTCATCAGTGTTAGCAAATTACCATCAGTTCAAGGATATGAAACACCCTTGCGCTTACTATTCCAGAATTTAATAAGCAACGCTTTAAAGTTTTGCGAAACAGCTAAAGCACCTCATATTAATATATCAGCCCAGCTGGAGCAGAACAAATGGCACTTTTCTATTGAAGATAATGGCATTGGTATAGCAACTGAACATTTAAAACAGGTGTTTATTATTTTTAAAAGACTGCATGACAAAAATAGCTTTGAAGGTACAGGCATCGGACTTGCACATTGCAAGAAAGTAGCGGACTTACATCAGGGCAAGATTTGGGTCAATTCCGAATTAGGGAAAGGAAGTACTTTCCATATTGAATTACCTATTTAGAATACACATTTACTAAAAATATGTGTGGTCGCTACTTCATTTTCTTTAAACGGTATAAGAAAAGTAAATAATATTTTGCAAATTAAAATATGCGTTCAACCTTAACCCTGTACCTACTGTGTTTTCTAGCATTTCTTAATGTCAGTCCTTCCTATTCCCAATCCTATCAAATCGATTCTCTAAAATCCGTCTTAATAAATAATGAAAATGAGATAGAATGTGCTGATTTAAATTACACGCTAGCAGAGCAGCTATATAAGCATAACCTTGATTCAGGTTACTGGTATGCACAAGAAGCACTTAGAATTTCCGAAAAAATAGGCTATGTAAGAGGGGAGGCTCAGGCCCTAACTTCTGTTGGAACATACTTTTACTATATTGGCGAATTTAAATCGACTTACCAATACTATCAAAAAAGCCTCAAAACAGTGTCAGGGAAAGATTTCGAAGAATATCCGTTGAAAACTTATATTAGGTTAAGTATTCTGTATAGAACTAAATCGGATTTTGATACTGCTGCTTACTTTCTAGAAAAAGCACTGCATCTACTGCCAAAAAACGCACATAATGAACTGCATGCTTCCTATTATGCCAGCCTAGGTATATTGGAAAACCATCGATCAGAAAATAAAAATGCGCTGCTACACTTGAAAAAATCATTGCGAATAAGAATTGAACTAGCAGATACAAGTAGCATAGCCGACACATGGCGCAACATAGGCGTGACCTTTATGAATCAGTCAGCATATGATTCTGCAGCCTATTACTATTCCAAAGCAACACTTCTTTTGGAAAGCATCGAAAACCCCGAAGTAACAATGTTGCTGCACTTAAATAAAGGCGAAATGTATTTTGCTAAAGGGGAAATTAACAAAGCAATAGAAAATTATAATTTTGCGCTAGACCTACTTCAAGCAGATACCTATCGAAAATATTATTCAAAACTTCTCTACGATTTAGGTGAACTGTATTCGAATCAAAATGATTATAAAGTAGGCTTTAATTATTTATTCCAAGCCGTATCAGAATTTGAGAAGCTAGAAAATAAGCAAGATCTCGCGAGGACCTACTCTACAATAGGATGGAATTACATTTTTCAGGAAAACTATAACAAAGCAACAGAGTATGGTGAAAGATCATTGAAGTTGGTATTAGAGATCGGTGACTCCGCAGGCAT
>JBKEFO010000261.1:0-4850 GCA_046709585.1 Marivirga sp. | reverse complement strand
CTGAATTTTAATGTACACCAATTGTGTAACAGCTTGAATTACAGGCATAAAAAAAGCCCGTACTTTTCAGTACAGGCTTCTTAGAATAAATGGTGCCCGGAGACAGAAGAGGCCCCATTCGCTGAAAGCCTCATAGTACGCTCTATTCCTGCCATTAAAGCTATATAATGGCAGGAAATATGTGACAAAAGTGTACCACTGTACCTATCTCGGCCATAGTTGTTTGTATACCCAGGCCAAAGCTTTGTCTGTGCAGGTGTCTTTACTTAAGGCTAATGAAAAATTGAGTAATCCCCGCCTTCTTTTACGTATCTATTTTTCCAACTTGTCCCTAGAGAGTCAAAGCATTCAAAGCAGGTGGGACGCGTTTTTTGTGTTTCTTCTCTGAACGTTGCTGTCTTTTCGTATATTGCGAGAGCAGTTAGAGTTTATGTTGGATGTTGTGAGGGATGGCGACTAATCTGTGTCGATTAGCCCGCAATGCTAGCCATCTACTTGAGATTGTCGAATATCTCGATTAGAAACAGGTAGTGCTAAAAGTGCTAAATCTTGGAATAGATACTTCAACATCAACGGGGCGGCTAATGCTAACTATGATAGGCGCTGTGGCGTAGAGCGACAAGCAGAGGGGACTGCTGCTAAGCGTAAAGGGAAGTATCTAGGGTGTAAGCCGACAGCTATGTCTAAGAGTGAGGAGGTGAGGAAATTGCTTTTTCCGGGGAATGCAAAGGCTGATGTTGCGACGCAATTGAATATCAGCCTTTCAAGTGTGTATCGGATTTCTCGGGGCTGGTAGTGTTAAAAGGCATCTTGGTCGACAACTGCTTTTGGTTCCGGCACTACTTCAGTGTTAGTACCATCTTGCATGTCAGAGCAGGTGTTTTCTTGTATATCAGAGTCGGCTGTTTGTGTCGGTTCAGAGTTACTGGAGGCCATCCAAGAGCGAGCTTCTGTGACGTAAGGAGCTGTAATTGGGGCTAATATCGTTGCTAGAATTAGCATGATAAATGAGATTCCAAGGCTTTGAGCGATAGACAGTTTCATTCCAGTTGACGTAATATTATTATGGGTATTATGAGCGCGCTCTATATCACTTCGTTTTGCGTTCAAATCATAGTTCGCGATATGGGCTTGGATTGCTGCTTCTAAATATTGCTCAAGTACACTTTCATCGTTGTCGTCAGATGTTCCAAGCTCATGGTCGGATATCTTTGCTGCTGTAAACAGTTGTGTGATTTTGGATATTTCTTTATCAAGATTGGGTAGGAAATTACCATTATCGACGAGTCTTAAAGCTTCAATAGGATAATCTACCTTGAACTTTTGAAGGTTTTCTATGGCAATATGGCTATTGAGCTTTAAGATATCAAATGCAGCTCGTTGAAGGTGACCTTCCATTTTCTTCAGTTGCCCTAAGGATTCTGCAGAGGTTTTATCGGAAGATTGAAACCTAAAGAAATGATCTATTGCGTTTCTGTACTCATTCCAGATTTGGATAAGTACTTTTCCATTTTGACTTTCATACACAGCAGTAAAATAGCGAACGATGTAGTAAAGCTTTGTTGCTTTGCGAAAAACTTCATCGGCACCATTAGCGGTTTCTTCGGCTTTGCTTAATAGTTCTGCTTTATCCCTAAAAATTAACATCTGTGTCATTACTCAAAAATCCGTGTATCAGCTATATTTTTTGCAAAAAAAAAGGCCCAAATGGCCTTTTATTATTCAGTTAAAGCTATTATAACTAAATCCATCGAGTAAGTGCATGCTTTACTCGGTCTAACGTTGAGATATTGATGTTGAAATCATTAAGATTGGAAACTTTTCCTAGCAAAACGCTACCTTGTGCATGAACGCGATCATCTAGTGGTGCAGGCAGGTCAGTAATTTTTTTGCCTTTGCCAAGGTTGATAAGATCAATTTCTGATAAGTCCGTATCCCAGAAATTATTGCTATTAAGTTGTGCGTTCATCATTTCTTCCTGAAGTAATTAGTAAAACTACCTGTAAGCATATTCAACTTCGTATTGATCCAGAAGTTGTCTCACTTGCATAAGTGGTGGGAAATTGTACAAGAGCCTGCATGAAATTGCAAAAGATCTTGTTGGTACCTACTTAAATATAGGTCCTTTTTTACCAATAGAAAGGAGCTATATCAATGTTTTTCTAGGGTAGTTTTATAAACAGTATGTTTTTCAACAGATTATAGGCTAATGGCACTATTCAAAACTACCTGAATTGTCTATCAATAGGTGCTTTCTCGATCTTGACAGGTAAATGTCAAAATGCCAAGGCCCTATTGCTATTCAGTGGCATGTATAAGCATCTATGGTAGGTCTGCAACTACAGATTGATTTGTTGTAGATTCTAAGATTGTTGAAAATTAGTTTGCTTGCCTAGTCACTGGAAATAAATCCGCCATCTTGTTTATAAGTAGGAAGAGCTTAAATATAAAAAGCTATGAGAATGATTGTAAAAATAAGCTTGGATTGATGATTGTCATTGGAGTAATTGGTTTTATTGTAGGGTAATAGCAACGATTACGTAGGATGAGGTATTAAAGGGGAGGTCGATAGGATGTGATTACTTAGCTGCAACGAGGTGGGTAATCTGTGTTGTATTAAAATTAACGAAATTATTATAGTTTTTTGGTAATTGTCATGGAGATCGAATTTCATTGACAGTATTTTATGTAACTGGTTATGTGTACAGTTATTTTTTGGATTGCTGCATGCAGTGCAGCCTTTGTGTAGTAGGTCTTAAGGGGATTTTAAAATGAAGCTTCTTGTTTAACAACCTGCCAAAAATCATAGGTATGTTTTTAGTAGTTCGACGTATTTGGCTAATAACGACAAGTAGTGACGGGGGAGTTGCTTTTGAGAGGCCATGAATTTTATAATTTAATAGGACGTAATATGTTGGAAACAGTTTTAAAAGCGATTGTATTTGTACTTGTTCCATATTTGATAAAGTGGATTATCCAAAACTTTTCAACGCCTCGGGTTGTTATAAAGAAACAACGATTAGAGAGTATGGCATCTTTTCTAGCATGGCCAATACATAAGAAAAATAGCTTAATAGTTCAGGAGAAATTCAAAGAGTTTTTTAATTATCTATATACGTATGAGGAAATTGTATTCTGTTTAAGTGTAAATAATCCTCTTCATGCTTTTTCTTTATTAAAAACCCATAGCGCTTTTCTGGAGTTGAATAAAGAAAGTACTAAAATAATTTTCAAAGAAAATTATGCTACTCAAAAACAGAGGAGAAACTATAAAATTCACTCAAATGTTATGTATTTTCTATTTTCTTTTATAGGACTATTGCCGATATACACTTTTGACTTCATCGTGGGTGCGTATGGTCTATCATCTTTACCATTTATACTAATGTTCAGTGTTTTTATGGTGATGGTTTCTTTCTTTTGCCTTAATGAAAGCTTAAAACCGAACTCAGCTGAATTCATTTTATCAAGAATTCAGCAGGTTGATTTAAGTCTTCAATCAAATTAAGCAATACAGGCTGAGAAATAGAATAAGCTAGCCCAGCTCTAGCCCTATTGATAAATCGGATCAGGGGAGTGTAAGTTTTCCCAGTCACCAGCAATATCTTCAATTGAGAAATCAACATACGCGAACTTGTTAAGCTCGACCTGTAGTTGTGCTTGGCTATATCCATTTCTTGAGTATGTTGCAGTCTCACCAAAGAATTTCTTCTCATGACTAACCATTTTCTGAATGTGTTGAAGTTCTAAGCCTGCTTGGACTGCTCGCTGGCTAAAGGTGTGTCGAAACGAATGGAAAACCTTTTTTTCAGCCTTGAACTGAGGCAGGAAAACATCTCGGTAGCGCTCGTTATACCATTTTTACGTAGCATCGCCTGCTGTTCTTATGGATGCAGGAAGCTGAGGCAGGAGCTTAATCTGATCACTATTTTTCAAGCGATCAACCTATCTTTCAAAACCCAGCTTTAATAAGTCAAAATGATCCGGAAATGTTCTACGGCCAGCTGATGTTTTAACTCACATGCCTTCAGCTTCACCTTCATCTGTGACTGTGATGGATAATATGCCTTTGGTTTTGGTTATATCCTGCAGGTGAATTTGGGCTAACTCATCTAAACGAGCCCCTGTGTAGGTAGCAGAACGAGTAACCACCATTGGGACTGTTTCCCTGTTTTTTTACTGTTCCTATAGGTAGGAGGGATTACTGAATAGGTGGCTATTAAAAATCAGCTTTAGGTCATCATCTTAGTAGGGGCTGTAGCTTTTACTTTCGCTCTTTAGCTTGAGATTTTCAAATGGATTCTGATTGACTAGCTGGCTCTGTTTTAACCAAGTGAAGTAGGTGATTAGGTTGGTTATTCTGCCATTGATCGTTTTCGTTGATAGCTTTTGGTCATCAGTAAAGTCGGGAGTAATTAGCTCATTGATTTATTTGTCTTTATAAGTGCCTTTCTTGCGATGTTTTGGAAGTTTCATCATTGTATCGAGGTAAAGTTTACCGTCATTAAAAGTGAATTCTGATACGTTTTTATTGCCACAAATTTCTTCTAGCTCTGATACTGATAAACGGTATTCATCAACCGTGGCTTTGCTGATGCCTTTACGAGTTATTTGTTTATCTGAAATAAACTCTTCGAGTTTTTTGGTTAGTAAAACCTGACGAACAACTTCTGAGGAAACTGGTTGAGCTGGTGACTTTGATGCTGGTTCGAGCAGACTATCGATGAGGCTTTGAGGCTTTGAGGCTTTGAGGGTTGCTGAATTCTGTTAATGTCTTGCGCTTTAGACCAATGAACATGAGCTCGGTGAGGGCATCCCTTAAGAGATTACCTTTGAACTTTTTTAGGCGA
>JBKEFO010000260.1:0-4857 GCA_046709585.1 Marivirga sp. | reverse complement strand
GTTTTTGACCTGGTCATTCGTTTTGAAGCGATAGGTAAAAGAGAGTGTTTTCTCTTTTTTTATCTCTGCTTCACGCAAGTATACATTGACTAAATCTGCCGTCTTTCTTGTTGGTTTACTTAAAGTAAGCTTTACAAAAGAATCCTCCTTAATAGATTTTTCTAGGACCTGAAAAAATTGTTGTGTTTCTTTCATCTTATATGCAAATCTACAGAAGCTTAGTAGATTAACCGCATTGAATTTAAATTTAAGAACAGATCAACTAGCTTTAAGAGAAATAATTTCTTCCTGTTGGCTCAATAATATTCAGGTAATTCAGATTTTGATTTTTCTATAATATTCTAGCAAGAACCCTTTTAAATCATTGCTATGGGACGGTTATTGTGGCTTTGGTTCTTTGTAGAGAGCCCATCAATCCGTAGGATTGATTCAATGTGTGGTGAGATGTTTATACTTTTAATAAGCTGCTCTTTATACAGAGGCGTTGTAATAGATAGCCGTTTGGATTCTGAATGTGGCCTACATGTATATAGTGACTTCAAACCGAACTAAGCTGTAGAACGATGAAACTAATTGCTAGAATTGTTATAATAGTCTTTTTTCTTACCGCAAGCGGCGTTTTATATTTTGTTACAGCTTTAAGTGTAGCCTATGGAACCGAATAGCTGAAGGCATATTCTTTAGTATTGATATTAATTGGCCTACTTTTTTTTGCACAGATTTATTTGGATACGAAAGTTGTGGGATAAGGATTAAAACCTGTGTAGCTTTTTATTTTGCTAGGTAGGTTTTTCAATAATGTGTGTGTAGATCTGAAGTAGTTCTGTTTGTAAAGTTCTTGTTTTCCTGTTGCTCCAAAAATAGCAATTACCTATCTTATTTCATTGGATGTAAGTCGATTTGGGCAATTGAAAAAATGATATCAGAGTATAGTAAGAGAATGATGACTTCTAGCTTAAGAGCGGTTTTGGCTTTTATGTGGCATTCACTTGGGATTAGACGGTCCTGTTTTTTTTGACATTAAAAACCCTGAAACCAATATTGAGGAAACCGAATATCATGGTAGATTAGCTATTGTAGGTGCGATAGGTTATGACATCTATCAGAGAAAGATGTTTGTCATTGACTTGAAAGTGAGAGTAATTTACTGAAACATAAGTGGTACAGATGGTAAAGCAAGTGAAGTTTTCCATCTTTACTAATTGGGATCAAACTTTATTAACATCAGGGTCGAATGATAAGTAAAATAATCGCTTTAAAATTGATGATTGGATTACTCTCAATAGTTATTCTTTTTCATCTGTGTGTCCTTCTTGAGATAATATCTTATAAAATAGTGTGGGCGGGAAGGTTAAATTCAAAAGAAGAAATGTATGTATTTGAAGCACTTTCAATACTGATAAATATTTTTTTGATAATTGTGCTCTATATCAAATTCCAGAATATTAAAAATAAGGAAGCTAATAGGGTAATCAATGTCATTATTTGGGTATTTGTATTCCTCTTTGCGCTAAATACATTTGGAAATATTTTTGCTGAAAGCTTGATTGAACAAATTATAGGTACATTAATAACATTTATTTCAGCAGCCTTGTGCTGGATAATTGTCAAGAAGAACAATAAACGAAATGTCGATATTATGTAATACTCGCTGTGCTTAAGCAGGTCACGAAAAATTAGCTTCCTTCTGATAGGCCAAAAAATCTTACATGCTGCGTAAAAAGAAACATTAAAATGAAATCACAGATGACATTTTTAATTCGTAGCCTTCTTATTATAAGTTGTAAAACCAACAACTGCAGGCACCAGCATGGAGAAATTAGGCTTTTTTCAGAATAAGGAGAATTTCGCTAGTGAAAGTCAACGAATGCAAGCACTTTTGAAGTCTATACTGAAAGCCAAAACGAAGCTTCTCCTACATTGGCGACCCATTTATGGAAAATCGGGCTATGACCATTTGCGGGAGGACCTTTTGCATCAAGGTATTCAATAAAAAGAATGACCGTCATCAAGGAAGCAACCACTTGCACCCTGCCATTGGTAGGACAGAGTTAATCGCATAAAAATTTGAGGGGAAGCATTAATTGATGAGGAATATGGCAGGTTTTAATAAAAAATTGACGTGAATGACGAAAGCTTAATACAGTATACAATTATTTACTATTCCTCGACTATTAGCGAGAAGCCTGTCAGATTTTCTGTCTATGATATGTTTACTAAATCAGTTGCTTAAGCAAGCAATAACCTATGCATCAAAAGTTAGCGCCGAGGCAAAAAATCAATCTTCTGCGAAATGTATTCAATCTTCCGTGATAAGTATACACCTGCCAAAGCCAAAAGATTGAAGTTTGTATTATGAAAAAAATAAATCGTGCCATGAAAATATATATATTCTTAGCAGGCTTCATCGGCTTGTCAATATCTTCAGTAGCGCAGACGCCAGAGACTCTTACACAAAAACAAATCGACAGAACAAGAACTGTCTATACAGAAATAACGATTAATGCATCTCCTAAAGTCGTCCGTGCAAAATTTCTGGAATTTGAAAAATGGCCAGAATGGAATACAGTAATTCCTTATATTGCAGTGATAAGTGGAGATATCAATGACCTAGCTACTGAGCCAGCACTTGAATTGACATTGGATT
The DNA here is from genome assembly GCA_046709585.1 of Marivirga sp. Classification (GTDB taxonomy): domain Bacteria; phylum Bacteroidota; class Bacteroidia; order Cytophagales; family Cyclobacteriaceae; genus Marivirga. The sequence continues at coordinate 2,210 of JBKEFO010000260.1, read as the reverse complement.
TTGGTAGGAAAAAAGATCCTCAGATGGCTCCTGTAAAGCCTAAAGTTGTAATAAATAACGACATGCGCTTTGTTTGGGGTTTATATAATGGTTTCATACTAAAAGCAGAACATGTATTTATTTTCGAGCCAACAGATAATGGAAAAGGAACTCATTTGATTCATTATGAAAAGATGAACGGTATGCTTAGTCCTATTTTCATTACAAAAAAGGTGAGCGCAAACATGTATCAAAGTTATAATTTGATGAATGAAAGTCTGAAACGTATTTGCGAGCAATGAGTCCGGGGCATAGAATCATCTCCATTTACAAGACAAATCTCACTGAAAACAATTTAGTGGATTTAAAACGCAGCCTGGACAGCTCCGAAAATGTTGTCAAGTGGAATACTGATTTAGAAGATTGTGACAACATATTAAGAATCGAAAGTCACCATTCCATAGAAAAAGAAATTATAGGCATATTATACGCCATCAACATAAAGTGTATTGAATTGCAATAAATATTTATAATGAAAAACTTTCATCTACAATTCGGAGGAAAAGTCACAAAAGAACTCCAAGACCAATACGAACAATCAGAAAATTGGAAAGAAGGGTCATTCCAGAATTTTGAAAAAACTGAAATGGATATGTCTTTAGGGAAAATCCCTGGTGTCATCTACAAACAGCTGACCAAGAAAGGACAGAAACCTAAAGCCAACTTACCTATTATGCCTATAGATAGAGCTGAGTTTTTAGTGCCAGCCGATAAGGCAAAATTTGTCTGGTATGGACACTCTGTCGTATTGATGAACTTGAATGGCAAGACGATATTAATTGACCCAATGTTGGGTTCGGATACAACGCCAATTGCTCCTTTTGATAACAAACGTTTTTCCAAAGACACGCTTGATTTAATTGATGGATTTCCTGAAATAGACCTTATGCTATTGACGCATGACCATTATGACCACTTGGATTATGATAGCATTCAAAGGCTAAAACATATAACCAAGAAGTACTTTGTTGCCTTGGGTTTGAAGCGACACCTTGTTCGATGGGGTGTTGATGCCGAGTTAATTACGGAGTTTGACTGGTGGAATGATGCCATGCTGGAAGATATTAAAATTACTTTCACGCCAACACGCCATTTTTCGGGACGTGGCTTGACAGATAGAGCTAAATGTCTTTGGGGAGGTTGGGTATTTAAGACTGAAAATGAAAATATCTGGTTTAGTGGTGATAGTGGCTATGGTATGCATTTCAAATCAATAGGGGAACGATTGGGGCCATTTGATTTTGCCTTTATGGAATGTGGCCAATATAATGATGACTGGCGAGCAATCCATATGTTTCCTGACGAAAGTGTACAAGCGGCATTAGATGCTCAAGTAAAAAAAGCGATGCCTGTGCATTGGTCGGGCTTCGCTCTTTCTTATCAGCATGAATGGATGGAACCTGCTGACGAATTCGTGGCCTTTGCGAAAGAAAAAAAGTTAGATTATTTACTGCCCCCTCTAGGGAAAATATTCACCTACTCTGATAGCATCCAAGAGGATTGGTGGCGAGAATAAGGGCTTGAAGAGGTGTTTCAAATACAGCAGGAGAGAATTTATCAATCCGTATGATTTTGAAGAAGAAATACTGGTTTTTTAGTGCCTAGTCAAATGGTCTCTTTTGTTAACTCATTGGAGAAATTGAATGATAGTGGTTGGACAATTTGATCTTAATTTCATCAGAAAACCAAGCGTAGTGCAAGATATAAGAAGCGCTAGTCTTAGTTTACTATGCTGTAGGCGTACATTTTACTGTAATGTACTGCAGCTGTTTGCGATAAGCACATAAATCACTACTTTCAGTGCTTCACTGAAACGCATTTGAATAATGCTTTAATGAAATTGATAGTGAGGAGAAGAAGAAAATATAATACCTAATATAGCTGCTCATTTCTCTAAGGCGAACGAAAAATTCGTTGGAGTTATAAATGATGCTAAGTAATACCTTAATCTTAAACACTCCAAAAACAGTTCATAAGTAATTGCTCGCTGTCGGCTTATCTAGAAACGCTGCACGAATTTTAAGCTTGATGCGTATTGAAAAGTGAACTGCTATACCACTCGCCTATGAATAGGCGACGCTATAATTTATTAATACAAACTGCTAACCCAATAATATAAATCTTTAGAAAAGAACTTTTCGCCCTTGTGAGAGAGAATAAAAATTAGGGGT
>JBKEFO010000259.1:0-4900 GCA_046709585.1 Marivirga sp. | reverse complement strand
ATATTCTTGAAGTAGGCTGCGGTACGGGAAGAGGATTGGAGATTTTGGTAAATGCAGCAGACCATTATACAGGCATTGATAAATATGAGAGCTTAACCAGCGAATTACAAGAGCAATATCCTCAAGCCACTTTCCAGGCCATGGTTATCCCACCTTTTGCAGGTATTGCTGATAATAGCTTTGATATGGTAGTGTCCTTTCAGGTAATAGAGCACATCAATGATGACAAAGCATTTCTACAAGAAATACACCGTGTATTAAAGCCAGGGGGGAAAGCTATTCTCTCTACCCCGAATAAAAAAATGACCTTGACCAGAAATCCTTGGCATGTAAGAGAATACTTTGCACCAGAATTGGTAAACTTATGTAAGCAAGTATTTTCTGCTGTTGAAGCAAATGGCATAGCAGGCAATGATAAAATCATGAATTATCATGAGCAAAATAGAGCATCCGTAAAAAAGATTACTCGATTTGATATCTTCAATTTGCAGTATAAACTACCAGCACCATTACTTAGGGTTCCTTATGAGTTCTTTAATAGGCTTAATAGAAATAACTTGGATAAACAAGACAACAAATTAGTTAAGTCTATTTCTGTAGGCGACTTTTATGTGAGTGATAGGCCAAGTGAAAGCCTAGACCTCTTTTATACGCTGACGAAATAATTAGATTTTTTACTTTAAAAAAGGGTATGAAGCAATTTATTCTTGGGAGATTGGCAAGTATTAAGTATGTATTGAAAGGAATGCGCATTCTATTCACTACTGAACATGCCATCATTTCTCAGTCTGTTGTCGCTCTTTTACTAGTTGCGCTGGGATTTTATTGTGATTTAGCGAGAAGAGACTGGATGTGGTTAGTTTTTTCCATTGGTTTAGTATTGGTAGTAGAGAGTTTAAATACTGCTGTTGAGCAGCTATGTGATTTTATTCACCCAGAACACCACAAAAAGATAGGACTTATAAAAGATGTTGCTGCAGGAGCGGTAGGCATGGCCGCTTTGTTCGCCTTTATTGTGATGTTATTTGTCTTCTATCCTTACTTCTCGTAATTCTTTAATAGTTTAAAAAAATTGCATTTTTTTCAATCTCAGACCTTCATAACGCCATTTTTTCATGTTTAATCGGAATATCACAGCATTTTTAATCATCTCCCTTGTCGTAACAAGTCCATTTTTGACTAGTGCTCAAAAGCCACTAATGATAGGCGATAGTATTTTAAATGAAGTAACAGTGAAAGGTTTCTCCAATGGAGAAAGTATCACAAAACAAGCAGCTTCCATCTCCGTACTTAATCCCAAGCAATTAGCAGAACTGTCACCGAACAATCCAGTGATGGCTTGGAGCTCCTTGCCGGGTGTAACTTTAGAGCAAAGGGCGATAGGCAGCTATAGAATAAATATCAGAGGTAGTTCTTTGCGCTCACCTTTCGGTGTGCGTGATGTAAAAGTCTATTGGAATGGCATTCCTTTTACAGAGGCAAATGGGTCAACGGCACTGAATTTATTAAGCATGAGCCAAATGCAAAGTGTGGAGGTTATTAAAGGACCTGCTGGTAGTCTGTATGGCGCAGGATTAGGAGGGGTCATTCACCTTGGTAATTTCCCAATGCAAAATCAATCACCACTAAAGATCGGATTAACGGTAGGGAGTTATAACCAGAGGCAGCTAAGTGCTGAGGGTACGCTAGCATTAGTGGGGGGTAAAACCTTTTACAGCATTAACCAACAACAAGTGGATGGCTACCGCGATCATAATGCCTTGGACAGACAGGTATATCAACTCTCTCATCAGATCCAATTCAATGAAGACAATCAACTTACCTTGCATGGACTTGTTGCTGATTTAAATTATGAAATCCCTGGCGGATTGACGCGCGAACAGTTTGAAGCTAATCCTCAGCAAGCTAGGGCAGGAAGTGCAAGTCAGAATGCTTCTATTGACCAGTTGACAGCTATATTTGGTGCAGACTATGTTGGTTTTATCAATCCTACTTTAAGCCATTCTACTCAGCTTGGCATTACGTACACAGATTTTGAAAATCCATTTAATCTAGACTATAAAATTGATGAGAACAGAGAGTTGGCATTAAGGCATCAGTGGACATATACGCCAGAAAGTCAAGTTGTAGACTGGAGATTTGATGCTGGTTTTGAATGGCAATATGCCAATAATGATGCGGCTAATTATGGAAATGTAGCAGCTAAAGCTGATACTGTCAGGTTTAAAGATGAATTGACGATTAACAGAGCTACCTTTTTTCTTCAAAGTAAACTCGGGTACAAAAAATGGTCGGCTTCACTAGGCGTAAGTAGTAACCTTTTAACCTACAATGTTAATAGAACTGAAAATGCTTTTGCAGATACTTTTAATTTTGAACGCGATTTTAGCAACCAGCTAATTCCACGTTTTAGCATTCAATATAGTTGGAGGCCTGAACAAATGACTTATTTTTCTGTGAGTGAGGGTTTTTCCTCTCCAACGCTTGACGAAGTACGTACCAATGAAGGGAGTATCAATGAGGATTTAGAGGCAGAAAGAGGTACTACCTATGAACTTGGGCATAAAATATATAGAAACAAGCTTCAGCTAGACGCCACCCTTTTTTATTCCAGCTTGAGGGAATCTATCACCACCTATACCAATGCTGATGGGGTGGTTTTATTTAGAAATGCTGGTGAGACGGATCAAAAAGGAGTAGAAGTTGGAGCTAATTATATTGCTCTTAACCAAAAAAAGGGTGTTCTGAATCAATTAACATTTCGCACTTCTTATCAGTATTATGACTTTACATTTAAAGCATATTCGAAAAGAGAGAACGACTTCTCAGGTAATCAGCTAACAGGAGTGCCGACCCATACATTGAATGAGATAATACATATTGAACTGTTCAATGTATTGGCCCTCAATGTACATTATAGGTATGTTAGTGAAACACCCTTGACAGATAACAATGAAGTGTATGCCGCGCCCTATCACCTACTCAACTTGAATGCGAACTATACTTTTTTCATCAACCAATCAGCGCTGAAATTATCTGCTGGAGTAGAGAACCTGACAGATATTACCTACAGCTTAGGGAATGATTTGAATGCCTTTGGTGGCAGGTATTATCAGCCAGCACCGGGCAGGAATTACTTTATGGGACTCAGTTTTATTCTTTAAGCTTTGGCATAAGGTATTCCCAAACAGTAGTAGCTACTATTTTATGACCCTCTGGTGTAGGATGAATCCCATCAGGCAGGTTCAGCTCTTTTATGCCACCAACATCTTTTAGTAGGAAGGGGATAAGCGTAACAGACTTTTCCTTGGCAATTAAAGGGAATAATGCTTTAAATTGATTGCCATAGTCAGCACCCATATTCGGAGGTACCATCATACCTGCTAGTATAATTTCTACATTGGGGTGAAGACTTTCCACTTTGTCAATAATAGCACGCAGGTTTTTATCGGTTTCTACTGGGTTTATACCCCTGAGGCCATCATTACCACCTAGCTCTAAAATGAAAATATCAACCTTTTGACGTTTTACCACCCACTCTACTCTTGAGAGACCACTGGCAGTAGTTTCCCCACTTACGCCCGCATTAATCACTTGGAATTTTAGATTCAATGAATCTATTTTTTGTTGTGTTAAACCAGCAAAGGCTTCTGTCGGGTCCACGCCATATCCTGCTGTCAGGCTATTGCCGAAAAATACAATGGTGCCAACGGTTGGTTTTTCAGCTGGAACGGTGCTTTCAACAACTTTTGTTTCAATTGCCGCTTTTTCCTCAGTTTTGGAGGTGCAAGCAACAGCTGCCAATACAACTGAGTAAATTAATAGAAGGCTTATTTTTCGTGTCATCATATTTTTTAAACTGTTTTAAAGCTAAACCGTTTGCAATGCTTAGACAAATTACCATTAAAGAATTTTAACATCCATAATGAGTTCTATATTATTAGTTAACCATCTCAGCAAGAAATATACAAGCGGGTCCAAATCACTTACTGTTTTAGACGATATAAGTTTCGAAATAGCACCAGGTAGTTCTTGTGCTATTGTTGGTGCTTCTGGAAGCGGAAAAACAACCTTACTAGGTTTGTGTGCTGGACTTGATGCCGCAAGTACAGGTAACATTATTTTAAATGGTCAGTCGCTAGATCGTTTATCGGAAGATGAGCGAGCAGCTATTCGTAACCATTCAGTAGGATTTGTATTTCAAAGTTTTAACCTGCTGCCCACTTTAACGGCCTTAGAGAATGTGATGGTACCTTTGGAGTTATTGGGTAGGTCAGACGCTAAGAAAGTGGCAAGCGAATTACTTGGAAAGGTAGGGCTCGAGGATAGAATGGATCATTATGCTTCTCAGCTATCTGGAGGAGAGCAGCAACGGGTATCTATCGCAAGAGCCTTTTCCAACGACCCTAAAATATTATTTGCTGATGAACCCACAGGTAATTTAGATGAAGAAACAGGAGCCACTATTGAAAACCTCTTATTTGAGCTCAATGCGGAGCTAGGTACTACCTTGGTGCTAGTAACGCATGACAATGAATTAGCGCAGAGGACGGACAGAATCATCAAACTCAAAGGAGGAAAGCTCCAGGAAGACTTGATGACAAATAATTCTATTTCAAAACTAGCTTAATATAGAGTGATGCAGAAAATTTCATGGCTTTTTAAAATGGCTTGGCGTGATAGCCGAAGAAATAGAGGGAGACTGCTGCTTTTTATGAGTAGCATAGTGCTAGGCATTGCTGCCTTGGTGGCTATTAATTCATTCGGCGAAAACCTCACGAATCAGATTAATGATGAAGCAAGGGACTTATTGGGTGCTGATGTTGAAATTGAAAGCAGAAGTCCGATTTCGGATACCCTAGTAAATTTTTTAACAGATAAAGGGTTAGTACTTTCTGAA
>JBKEFO010000258.1:0-4919 GCA_046709585.1 Marivirga sp. | reverse complement strand
GACCAAACCTTCTTATCATTCAAAGACCAATCTGAAGGAGCAGAGGGGCTTAAAATCAGCAATTGCAGTGCTATTCAGCTGCTAAACTTTACCATTGAAGATGCTGCAGGCGATAACATTAAAGTGAATGACACTGATGGGATTATTTTCAGGAATGTGAAGTCGCAGTGGACCGGGCAGGTATCGGAGACTAATGGCGCCTATGCCTTTTACCCAGTATTATGCAAGAATGTGCTCATTGAGAACTGCATAGCTATAGGGGCTTCAGATGCCGGTATTTACGTAGGACAGTCAGATACTGTCATTATTAGGAATAACATTGCTTCTCAAAATGTCGCAGGCATAGAAAGTGAGAATTCAAATATGGTAGAGATATATGGAAATAAGGCTACCAATAATACGGGAGGGATACTGGTTTTCGATTTACCTGGTTTGACGCAGTATGGTGAAGATATTAAGGTATATGATAACCTTGTTCAGTCAAATAATCATTCAAATTTTGCGCCGGCGGGAAATATTGTTGGCGTTGTACCTCCAGGAACGGGCGTGATGATATTAGCTACTTCGGATGTTGAGATATATGAAAATAGGGTGTTTGATAATAGAACAGTTGGAGTAGCGGTCATTAGCTATGAATTGGTAGCGGCTATTAGTGAAGAAGACGAAAAGGAGGTAAATGATACGCAAGATGGTAGTGCCCAAATAGTAAATAATAATTATGCCCTAGACTCAGCTTATGATGCTTTTCCAAATGGTATTTCAATTTATAAAAATGAGATTTACAATAGCCATTGGTTTGCTACTTTTGCGCATGACTTTGGCATATTGTTTAATTACAAATTTCCTTTTAGTCCACCAGACATCATTTTTGATGGCTTTATAGAGAGTGAAGTCAGTTCAACTGAAGTATTGTGCATCAACCAGCCAGATGCCAAATTTGTATACTTAGATGCACCTCACGACTTAGCCGGTATGAATGAAGATGTAAGCCCTTATTTATGCGAGTAGTAGGATTGAAAAATTGGGGAGTACTTTTCCTTGTCAGTATCATACTGAGTATTGGCTGTAGCCCCAAGCCTGCTGTGGAAGAAACTACAGTTACTGCAAAGGCTGCCCCGGTGCAATTATTAAAAAGTAAATCCAAAGTGTTTGTTGGTTTAGAAAAGCTCTCAGAATATGGCTTTTTTGAAGGGAAGTTAGCAAATCTAAAGCCTACTAATGGTGTCATACCCTACGACTTAAATTCGCCTTTATTTTCAGACTATGCTCATAAAGCACGTTTTGTAAAATTTCCGGAAGCAATTGGCGCTAGGTATCATCCTACCGAGGTTATGGATTTCCCTGTGGGAACGATTTTGATAAAGAGCTTTTATTACCCTACAGACTTTAACGCTCCTTCGGGAGCTAAAAGGATAATTGAGACGCGATTGCTAATCAATCAGACAGAAGGCTGGAAGGCTTTACCCTATGTATGGAATGATGAGCAGACAGATGCCATTCTTCAGATAACAGGAGCAACTAAATCGGTAAGTTGGGTTAATGAGGAGGGAGAGAATATTAAACTGGATTACTCGGTACCTAATATGAATCAATGCAGAAGCTGCCACCTCTTCAATAATAAAATAAAGCCAATTGGTCCCACAGCCAGACAGCTAAACAAAGCATATGAGTACAAGGAAGGAAATGCGAATCAATTGGCGCATTGGCAAGCCTCAGGTTATTTAGAGCAGCTTCCATTGCCGGCAGATTGGCCTAAGTTGGTGAGTTATAAAAATACATTTGCCAGTTTGGATCAACGTGCTAGGGCCTATTTAGAAATTAACTGTGGTCATTGCCACAGAAAAGAAGGACCAGCTAAGAACTCTGCCTTGGAGCTCTTAAGTAGTGTAGAGAATCCTGCTGCGTGGGGAATTGGGAAGACTCCTGTAGCAGCAGGAAAAGGGTCTGGCGGTTTAAAATATGACATCCTTCCGGGCAAAGCAGAGCAATCTATCTTATGGTACAGAATGGCAGCGACAGATCCAGGCATTATGATGCCAGAATTGGGTCGTAAGATGGTGCACGCAGAAGGTTTGGCGCTGATAAAGGAATGGATAGCAGAGATGGAATAGGTGATTTGATGCTGTTATTTGTCTGCTACTTTGCCAAATAGCTATTAATTTACCCTTATTTTTATTTTATGAAGCAGATGGCCAGTATGTGCTTAATGTTAGTTCTAGCTTTTCCTGCAGCAATATTTTCTCAGGGATGGCCAGAAGATAGTGGAAGCTATTTCTTAAAGGCTTCTCAAAGTTGGACTATCTACAATCAATTCTTTCAAGAAGATGGGCGGAAGGTAAATGTTGACCGTACGAGAAGCTTTGGAATTAGTAGTATATATGGTCAGTATGGGTTAACTGATCGACTAACATTCAAAGCATATGTGCCATTTTTTGTGAAGTCCACTGTTTTTGCACGGCAAAATGCATTTTCCGGGCAGCTCTTACAGGCAGGAGAGAAAAATACGGGTTTAGGAGACCTCACCACATCCTTGCAGTATGCTATCAAACTCAATCAAATAATATTGTCTGCCGCACTAATATTAGGGATTCCGACGGGAGAGTATGATTTGAATGATACACAGAACCCTACAGGTGATGGTGAGTTCAACCAACAAGTGAACCTTGGAGTTGCTGGCTCTTTTCTTATAGGAGGAATTTATCCGTTTTCATCTTTGTTTGTGGGTTATAATAATAGAACCAACGGCTTTAGTGATGAATGGCATGCAGCTTTTAAGCTGGGTACAAATTGGAATAGGGTATTAGTTGTTAGTGAGCTTTATACCATACAATCATTCTTTAATGGAGAGTTCAATGAGGTTTTGGTTTATGGAGGAGGAATAGTGGGTAATAATGCAGAAATGGTCACGTTGAATCTGCAATTTGCCTATAGGGTTTATGATGAATTGTATTTCTCATTTCAGTTGAGTCGACCATTGGCTGGGCGGTACTATTTTGCCGATAACTTATATGAAGTTGGTATTTTTATTAAAGGGGGTAATTAGGATGTACCAAGAGAGAATAAAATTTATGCTGTACCACTTTTCCTTGCTTTTTTGCTTGTCTTGCGAAGGAGTGGATGAAGTGTTTACTTTAGATGATAGCCTCCAAGAGTGTACTAATAATGTCATTTCCTCAGGAAAATATTATCAATTGGGTGAAAGGATGTTTTTAAATGCCCACGAAGATAGCAGTAAACATTTTGATGTTACTGACTGGAGTTTGTCTGCTTGCAATTTAGGGGCTAGTTTAAACCGTGAGTCATTTGAAGCCTTATACTTGCCAGACTATGCGCTTTTAAGTAATAAGCTGTCATCGTTTCAAGAGGATGAAGAAGCCGTTTTTGTACTTGCAGACAAGGGTGTTTTAGTCTTTCCGTTGGGCACCCTTTTGACCCATGAAGTAATCAATGAACAGGTGGGGGATGTGGCTATAATGGTAGTCTATTGTCCTTTGGCTGATTTGGTCTCAGTGTACCATAGAAATTATTGTGATACCGACCTCATGTTTGCAGTTTCTGGTTTTACCTATAAAGAAGATTATTTAGGAAATGAATTAGAGAGTTTTATACTTTGGGACAGAGAAACGGAGAGCTTATGGTGGCCTATCAATGAGCAGGGCGTATCAGGGGTTTTTCAAGGAGAGGCATTGAAAAAATATAATTCTGCTAAATGGGGCAGGGGCCAATTGAATGAGATTGTTAAGGACTATCCTGACGCATTGGTGATCAAACAAGGGCAAGGCTTTAGTGAAGAAGAATACCTGCCGCAAATGGTAAATTGTTCATTATAATTTAGTGTAATGGTAATTTTTAACCTTTTTTCGACTTGAAATCACGCCACTCATGGCTATAATTAGTAAAATATTGCTGGTTGGAGCGGCTAGTAAGATCCATCGGAACTCTTCATAGTTGAAGTTAATTATGTTAAAAATTAGTAGTCCAATTGAGACAAAAATTAGAATAATTGGGAGTGTTACGCTATTCGATAGGTCTATTACTCGACAAGGATATTTTTCTGTTTAAATAATTCCTTTAAACTTTCTAGTTCATGAAAATAATTTCTTTTATCGAGGTTTATGTCTCTACGTTTACCATTTTTAAACACAATTGTAAAACGTTGACCGCCTAAAATATTTCTCATTTTAAGTTGGTGGATTCTATTTAAAGGGATTTTATTATCTACGACTCTGACCATCCAAAACCACATAACAGTGATTAAGCTTATACTTCCGCTTGCTACATAGATAATGTTCAATTCGTCATTTAGGTTAAAATGGCTTGCATAAAGAATAAGCAAAGACGTAATGACATTCATTATTAATAAGGCAGTCATCCACCTTATTATTGTTTTATAGCTGTCGTCAATAAGGACTGACTCATCATTGTCACTGAGTTGGAATTTATTTTCCATCAATTAGCAATTTTAATTTATCAATACTTTCAAAGTCATCGCCAAAGTATAGTCTCCTCCTCTTTCCATTTTTTAGAATAAGTTCATAGTCCACCATATTAAAAGAAGTACTGCTCTTCAGATAATCAATATTATCAAGAGGTATTTTTTTCTGGGCGCTGCGCTTAAAGTTTAAATAAAGTAAACCCCCTAAAGAGAAAATAAAAAGCGCTACAAAGAAGTAGTCTATTACGCTTAAATAATCAAATCCATTACTTGCTATGTTTAATATGGCAATTAGCGCATTCATACTAATTAGGAAATGCAGTAATTGTGAGTTCTGTGGCGCCTTATCATCTATGGTAATGCTCCTAGTTTCCTTGTTGAAGTTAATTTTCGTAAATTAAAATTTATAGATATTGCAAAAAATCAAGGCTATTATAAGCCTTGATTTTTTGCAATAAGTTCTGCTAGGTCATATACCTTTACA
>JBKEFO010000257.1:0-4928 GCA_046709585.1 Marivirga sp. | reverse complement strand
AGTGATCAAAATTTACAGATTAAGAACCAAAGTCGCTTGTTGGAAAATAAGGCGCGGCTGTTGGAAGAACAAGGGGCAAAAATAAAAACTTCTAATCAACATTTATTGCAACTTAACAAGGAAAAGAACACCATCATTGGCATTGTCGCTCATGATCTTAAAAATCCCCTCAATCAAATTCAAGGAATTGCTGCAATAATTAAGTTGGAAAAATATGAGAAGACCTCAGTAGAAGCAAATTTGGAAGTGATTGAAGATGCCGCGAACAGATCAATTAAATTTATTGACCGCATACTGGATATTAGTGCTGCTGAGAACAAAAAAATACTTGTTCTTACTACTGTTGTCCGTCTTGACAAACTACTAGGCTCGATAATTGATACTTTTAAAATTAGTGCTTTATCAAAAGACATTGAACTTATCGGATATAACAATGCTACTATTACACTTGAAACCGACCCTGTTTTACTTAGAGAGGTCATTGAAAATTTAATTTCAAATGCGCTCAAATTTTCTCCTATAAAATCAAAGGTGGAAGTGAGATTGGTAAGCAAGGATACTCACCATGAAATCACTATCTCAGATCAAGGCCCAGGAATAAATCAAGATGATCAAAGTAAAATGTTTGACGAATATCAGATCTTAAGCGCGTCGCCAACTAATAATGAAAAATCCAGTGGGTTAGGCTTAGCAATTGTTCGCAGAAACATAGAAGCCTTAGGTTTCACAATAGCTGCAACAAATAGAAAAGCTAAAGGTGCTTCATTTAGTATTCAAATCCCTATTGACAAACAATAAACAGAGAAAAGGTTTATCCTTGCGCTTTAAATACTAATACTACTTTACGGTTATGCTTTTTATTTAAGTCATTTTTAAAGCCATCGTCCTCACCTATCTCACCTACCGCTGTAACTTTTATATTAAGTGAACCATTATTAATAGACTCATCTGCTAAATGCATTTCAATCCACGTCCTCATGGCCTCTGCTCTTAACAAAGCCAGTTGTTTATTATAATCGGGTTGTCCAATAGTGCATGTATAGCCAAGCAATTCGATGGCAGCAAAGCTATTCACTTTTAATAACTGCTTAATCATTTCAAGGGACTCTTTGTTTGCCGCCACTTGGTAGCTATCAAAATCAAAATAGATAGTGATAGATTTATCTTCAGCATTTACAGCAACAGCGGCCTTCTGCTTAGCTTTCTCCACTTTTCTTACCAACGAATTGCCATCGTTCGATGTTAAATTATTTCCTGAAACCCTTGTATTATTTGAGGCCATCCCATTACCTAAGGCCATCATATTATTAGGAGTCAAGCTACTGTTTGAAGCAGTGCTGTTGTCTGCCACAAACCCGCTCTCTTTAAATACTGTATCCATGGATAAAATACTAAATTCGATCCTGTTATTTCGGTTGTATTCTGAATTAAGGTGTTTCCTATAGGAGGCCTCAGCTTTAAGACTGTTACCTTTTGCCTTTAGAACAAACCTCTCACTGTTCATTTCTTGACTGACTAAAAAATCCTTTATAAACTGGATCCTTGCTAAGGAAATAGAATCGTTCAAATTATCCTCGTCATAATCAAACGCATGCCCAATTATTTCAACTACCATCCCCTCATTTTTTTGGAAAATCTCAAACAACCTAATAAGCTCAAAATATGAATAGTTGACTAATTCAGCAGTTTGACTATTGAACTGAAGGTTGTGGCTCACAAAATTACTGCCTTTAGCCATTGGCACGTTGTGAATATTTGCTAACTCTTCAACGTATGCCTTTTGGTTACGTAAATCTATATAGTGGCTTTCGCTTATATAACCCTCTTTATCAGTGTAAAAAAAATAGGATCCTCCTGTAGGTAATAAAGCATCAAAATTAGCACCACTGTATTCTACAAATATTTCAGATTCGCTAGCCATATCAGTAAGAAAATTCACACGGAACTCAGAAGTGTCCTCAGAATCATCTGCATGAAGTAAATCCCCTTTTAATAAGATAACTGGATCTGGTCTAAACCTATATGGTATGGTGATAGAAAAAATATCCCTACCATCCCCAATACCATCTTGAGAACTAACATAATAGCCAATGGTCCCATTATTGGGTATGGTATAATATGCTTCGAAACCATCGGTATTCACATCTTCACCCAAATTCTCTGGCTTGCTCCAATTTGTCCAAGTCGAATCAAGTCTTTTTGTATAAAAAATATCAGCCTCTCCGTATCCATCATGACCGTATGATGCAAAGAACAGTGTTTTGTTATCTGCTGCCAAAAAAGGAGAAAATTCGGCTTTTTTAGAATTAACCAAGCCTCCTAAATTTATAGGTGACGACCAACTGTCATCTGTATTTTTTTTACTTACATACAAATCTTGATCTCCGTTGCTATCATCGCGTTCTACAGCAATTAACATTTCCTGACCATTTCCACTTAAGAAATAATCTACGAAATCACTATGGTTATGGAAGTCTCTGATTTCGATAGGTTTTGGAAGTGTCCAGCCACTATCTGATAAATGTGAAATGGCTATACCTTCTCGCTTACCCGTATTGCTATATGCATTCAAAACAATTAAAGATTTACCATTTTGCGCTATAGAAATTACGCCATTTGGTCGCTCATTATTTAGCGGCTCACCTAAATTTACGGCTTTACTCCAACCTTCAAAGCTATAGTTTGATCTATAGATGTCCTGCTCATCATACCTTCCTCCTATATTTTCTGGAGAATTTTGACGGGCAAAATAGAGGACTTCGCCATCTGGTGAAATCATTGGTTTAGTTTCAGCAAAAGATGTATTTACCGAATCCAATAGATTCGTTTTAATTATTTCCTGACTGCGCAAATTGTTGAGAATAAGTAGGTTCAACAAGACAGCAGGTATAAGAGATATAGCTTTCATAATTGTAAGATTTCAGTCTAATTCTATTCTTACCTTAACCAAAATTAAACTATTACATGAAGTAAATATATATAATTAACTGAATATCAAACAATAATAATGAACAAAATACTTTTCAGACAAACGCAACACCTGATTAGTTCATGTTTTTTATACATTTAATATACTAAATATGAGGGGATGAATTAGGTAATTAAAGGTGCGAGAATCTTCGTGTTCGTGGAAGCTAAGACTAATAATTAAATTGGTATCCCCTATCTCAAGACGTTAAAATCGGCAATACTATCACAAATCTAGCTCCTTGATTATCCGGTACTTGTTCGTAATACACTTCACCATTTACAAGTTCAGTGTACCTTTTAACAAGGGCCAGACCTAATCCGGTGGAACTTTCTCCAGCAGTAGGTCTGGGACTGAGCTTTGCGAACTTTTTAAACAGCAGGGGAATTTCATTCATCGCTATTCCTGGACCTTCGTCAAGGATCGTGATTTTCACATGCTTATTGCCGGTTAGTGCCTTTATTAGAATTGTTGATCCTATAGGGGAAAATTTTATGGCATTGGAAATTAAGTTCTCAAATATTAGATTTAGATAGGTACTGTCAGCTTTAACCACGCTGGGATCACCAGACACAGTTAAATCTATATTAATGATCTTTTTATTAGCAAGTCCTTGCATTTTATCAGCCATAAGCTGTAAAAAACTAAAGATATTGATTCGATCTTTTTGCGGTTGAAAATCAATATGCTGCGACCTATCCAATTGCAACACTTTATTCACAAGATTCTCAGCATCTCCGGCAGTCCTATTAATAATATCTAATACCTCTTGCCTTCTACCTTCTTCTGGCTCTATATCCATGAGTTTAATTAAGGTGGAAATGTTCTTTAAAGGACTTCTAAGATCATGTGCTAGGATTCTTATTATATAATCTTTCTCCTCAACAAGGTGAGCTAACTCCTCTGATTGTATTGTGATGGTGTCATTCTGAAATACTAGCTGTTGATTTTTATTTGCTAATTGTTGAAGCGCCCTTTTTTGCGCATACTCGAAGACATTAGCAATAAATAATGATATTACTAAAAGCCCTGGTATAATAGCAGTGATCCACTCAGCTCTTAAACTTTCATTGTATTCTACAGGAAACTCAAAACCATGTATCGTGGCCACACCCATTGTCATCATAATTATGAAACTGATAGTGCCCCAAAAATAACCAGCACTTCTACTGACAATTAACAAGGCTAAAACCGGTACACTGATAATCCATGGATATAATGCCGAATAGATACCTCCGGAATAGTAGGCTAAACATACGACAGCTAATGCTCCTAAGGATATGTAAAGATTGCCTATCCAACCAATTGGTAATTTTGTTTTCACTAGAAACGGTAGCAATAGAAAACCTATGACATTCACAAGCATAAAATAAACTCCTTTGTCGAACTCAAAATAGAAGCTAAGCCACAGGTAGATATTTGAGAATATGCTCGTTAATAATGAACCTCTTACTAAAAGACGTGCTCTTCTCAAGTCATTCGTTCTATTGAACCTTGAAGAGTGAATAAAAAAATCTGTTAGTTTACCTATTTTCATGAACACTTTCAATGAGACATAACTATGCCATCTTTATCATTTTTCTTAAAGCTATTGATTAAATAGCTAGCATCAGTTTTTTTATGATGAATTCAGCTTGTCAATCGATAAAGGCTATCAATCAGGCTATGTGAACAATGACCCCTTCTTGGCCAAAAAGAATTCCTTGGACTAAAGTTTCACTTAATCTTCCAAACAACTGTTAGGCATGCCCTGTTAATTCTTTATATTTGTTAAAATTTTAGAATCAAAAAAACGTATCAATAATGAAAAATATTTCTGTAATAGGATCAGGCACCATGGGAAATGGTATTGCTCATGTTTTTGCTCAAAATGGTTTCTCTGTAAACCTAATAGACATCAACCAAGATGCTTTAGATAAAGCGTTAGCAACTATTGAGAAAAATCTTGATCGCCAGCTGA
>JBKEFO010000256.1:0-4941 GCA_046709585.1 Marivirga sp. | reverse complement strand
ATCGCCTCATCCACATGCTTGAAGGTGAATACTGGCATAATCGGGCCAAATATTTCATTAGTCATCAGCGTAGAGTCATTTGAAACATCTGTCATCACTGTAGGTGAGATATAGTTCTGTGCTTCATTAAACTGTCCGCCAGACTCTACTTTAGCGCCTTTTTCTATTGCATCCTCTACATACCCTTTAATTCTATTAAAGTGATGCTTGTTCACTATGCGTGCATAAGAACTTGCATCCGCTGCATTCTCAGTATAGAAATGCTTGATGGCACTGTTCACCTCCTCTATAAATTCCGCTTTCTTACTTTCATGTACGAATACATAATCAGGCGCCACACATACCTGCCCATTGTTCAGGCATTTACCCCAAGCCACTCTGCGAGCGGCCATTTTTAGATCAGCTGTTTCATCCACTATGGTGGGCGACTTTCCGCCTAACTCTAGCGTTACGGAGGTAAGGTGCTTAGCGGCGGCGGCCATCACTACCTTACCGATGCTTGGTGCGCCCGTAAAGAAGATGTGGTTGAATTTCAAGGCCAACAACTCAGTAGACGTATCTCTTGCTCCTTCTATCACGGCTACCTCATTTTCGTCAAATACTTCTCCTAGCAATTTCACCATCAAGGCAGAAGAGTGTGGCGTCATTTCCGAAGGCTTGATGATGACCGTATTGCCAGCTGCGATAGCCGATACTAAAGGGCCAAAAGTGAGGTTAAAAGGGAAGTTCCATGGAGAGATGATTAACACTAAACCTTTGGCTTCATAGCGCACATGAGAAGTCGAGCCTAACAAGGCGATAGGCGTAGGAATATGCTGCTTACCCATCCAGCTACGTAGTTTCCTACGCGCATGCTTTATTTCACTCGTAATAGGATATACTTCTGTCAGATCCACCTCACTAGGGTGCTTGCCATAATCTTTGTACATCGCCTCTTTAATCTGCGGACGGTATTTTTCTACTACTTCATGAAATCTCTTCAGTTTGGCTCTGCGCTCGGCTACAGTGCTATTGCCCACCTTCATGTGGTTGGCTTTTTGTGCGTCAAAAATACGTTGTATGTCGGAAAGCTTGGCTTCCACGGGTGCTGCTAATACTGCTTCCATAATTGCTGTTGTTTAATGATTTAATGTATCCTTAATATCCCTCTAGGCTATGCGATTCAATTTCATAAAAAGCCCTTGATTTGATGCTAACTTGCAAAAAACTACTTATGCTTCTCATATAAATGCCTAACAGGCACTGTTTAACTCAGTTCTTTTTTTAATATCTTCCCGGTAGCACTCATCGGTAGCGCTTCCATAAATTCAATAATACGCGGGTATTTATAGGCCGCAATATGCTCTTTGGTATAAGCGATTAATTCCTCTGCCTTTATTTTTTTACCTTTATGAAGTACCACACACGCTTTTATTTCCTCTCCACATTCCTCGTCAGGCACGCCAATTACAGCCACCATTGATACTGCCTCATGCTTCACCATCACCTCCTCTATCTCCCGAGGATATACGTTCAACCCCTTGCGGATAATCATTTCTTTGGTCCTGTCGACTATAAAGAAAAAGCCATCCTCATCTTTAATAGCCACATCTCCAGAGTGGAGCCAGCCATTTTTCAAGGTCACTTCATTTTCTTCGGGTCTATTGAAGTATCCCTTCATTACATTATGCCCACGGTAGATGAGCTCTCCTTTTTCACCCGTTGGCACTTCTTGGTCGTTCTCATCTACTACCTTCACTTCTACTCCCCATACTGGTGTCCCTACAGAGCCCGGCTTCTTACCAAAGGCCTTCTGGTTGAAGGTGACTACCGGCGAGCCTTCAGACATGCCGTATCCCTCTAGGATAGGTACGTTGAATTTTTCCTCAAATTCCTCTAAAACATTTACGGGTAAGGCTGCACCACCAGACACACAAGTCTTCAGGTTTTTGGCGATAGCTTTTAAATCGAATTTAGTGTTCTCATAATGCAGTAAGCCCCAGTACATGGTAGGCACGCCAGCAAATACTGTAACCGTATGCTTTTGCATCAGTCCTAATACGGCTTCCGCATCGAAACGCGGTAAGAGCACGCTTGTAGCACCTTTATAAAGACCCGCGTTCATGAGCACTGTCATAGCGAAAATATGAAAGAGCGGCAGCACTATCAGCTGCTTGTCGGCGGCGGCTAGGTCTGTGATACCTGTAGAAAGCATCGCATTATGTACCAAATTTGAATGCGATAGTTCCGCTCCTTTTGGCTTTCCTGTGGTGCCTGAGGTATAAATAATAAGGGCTGTATCATCTGCAAACGTTTGCACGTTTTCAAAAATAGGCGATTGATTGGCCATAAGCATCCCCAAAGTTTTAGCTCTTTCAATTGGTGATGCATCAGTAGCCTTGGCAGTAATCACATAAAATTGTTCACAAATGCCAGCAGCGTCAAAGCCTGCTTTGCCTTCTGTAGCCATAGGAAGATCGGGTGTGCCCTGAAAGCAAAAATAAGCTTTGGCGCCTGAGTCTTTTAGATGATACGCGATCTCATCTCTTTTTAGAAGCACAGATAGCGGTACCACTATTGCGCCAGCCTTTAAAATTCCAAAATAAACCATAGGGAAATAAGGCAAGTTCAAGCAACTGAGGGCTACTCTATCTCCTTTTTTTATCCCTGCTGCCACCAAGCCATTCGCTATCTGATTAGCAGCACCATTGGTTTGGGCGTAAGACAGATGGTTGTCCATAAAAATGAAAGCATCCTTCTCTGGATACTTTCTGGCACTATCTTCTAATATTACCGAAAGATTAATCATAATTTGTATATTGACACTTTTTAAAGAACGATTGCATTGCCTAAAATATAAATAGGCAAATAATAATCTTCAATGTAACTATTATACAGTCTTATAAATCATACGATAATCTCAAATACTATAATGATATTATCAAACAGCTAAAAATGCAGCGAAATGATAGATTTAAGCCATCATATTTCACAGAAAGCCACCTATACCACCGATAATACCCAGCTATTGGTTACTTATGATGTGGCCAAGGTGGAGCGTGACTATGAATTCGATAATATCATTTTTGCTTATGTAGCAAAAGGGCTAAAAAATATCAGCATCCCAGGACTCAAGCCTTTTAGCCTCACCCCAGAAATGGTGATTATGGGTGCTACTGCTATTGAAGCCCATGTAGATATACCAGTAGAGGATAAGGATAATCCTGCACATTGCTTTTGCTTGGAGGTATCTAAGGAAAAAGTATATTCCTTATTAGATAAGCTGTATGAATCTTCTGAGATGGAAAAAATTACAGCAAGTTCAGAAACGCTTTCCCCCATCGAAATTTATCAAGGATCAAGGGCTGGGATTGTATTGAACAACTTAATTAGCATGCAGCAGATAATTGAAAGTGACGCCCGCTTTAAAGACCAGTGGATAGACCTTAAGATTGAAGAGTTGATAATATGCTGTCTGCAAACAAATATGTACCAAACCCTGATTGGCAGCTATTCCAATGACCGCCTATTAGATAATCCGCTGTCAGAAGTAATTACCTATATCAAGTCACATTATACCACCCATATTGATGTAAACAAGCTTGCAGAAAAAGCATGTATGAGCCCTGCTACTTTCTACCGCCGCTTTAAGCAGAGCCTAGGAGTAACGCCACTTGAATATATCCATGGTGAGCGCATCCAAAAAGCCAAGCAGCTCCTGGGTAAAAATAATGCCACAATTAGCGACATCGGTTATCAACTAGGCTATACCAGCCCATCCTATTTCACCCTGCAGTTTGAGAAGCATTTAGGCTGCTCACCGAGAGCCTACCAGAAAAAGCACTTGAATTAAGTTTATGGCACTTTATTAACTTCTTAGCTTGATGAATTTACATCAATTTGAAATTCTATCGAGCTGATCTTCTAAGCCACCTTTTCTACTTCTATTTTTAATTGTGTTATTACCAAACTTATAGGTAAGTCCAAAGCCAAATCGCTGGTTATCGGCTGAATAAACGCCTAATATTTGAATGCCACCATAGTCTCCCTCATAACCAAAATCACTTGATGTATTAAAAATATCTGCTCCTGTTAAACGAACCTGAAGTTTATTGTCGAAAAAGTCCTTTCTCAGACCGTATTCTATTCCATAATAGGAAGCCAATTCAATGGAGCCTCTCCAAATGTAGGGACTACTATAATATGCACTCAAGCTCATAGCAATGTCCCAAGGTAGCGTAATACTACTTTGCATACGGACATTAAAGATATCTGTGGTAATATCTATAGTAGCATTATCAAATTCGCCCTCGAAGGTTGACCTATTGTAAACAAAAAAGGCTGATACATCCCACCACTTGGCAATTTGGAATGGATAACTAATGGAAAGACCATTGGTTGTCGTTTTTCGCATATTTTGTGGTACAATAAAAGTACTTGTTTCATCTACAATCTCTAATATTCTTGCAAAGTAACCTTCTGTAATACTGTAGGTATTTGAAATGACTAGGGCATCATTCCATGAATAGGTGAATTGATAATTTGTAATAAAATTAGGATTCAAGAAAGGATTACCTTTCCAGATCACTAACTCACTTGTTTTTGCTTCGAAAGGATTAAGATCTTGATAATTCGGCCTTGCAATTCGGTTACCATAACCGATACTAAAAGCTGACCTTCCCATTTTATATGCTAGACTAATATTAGGAAAGTAATTTATATAGTTTCTGGGAACCCTATCATTAGCTGTTTGTTGTGTACTTTCCAGCACGCCTAATGAATTGGTATTCTCAATACGTAAGCCAGCACTTAATTTCAAATCCTTAACAAGTTCCACGTTCACAATAGCATAAATTGCCGCGACTTCTTCTGTATAATTAAAAACATTACTTTTCTCAGAATTGATGCTTTCTACTCCTCCTACCACCTCACTAACTACAAATTCATTTTCTGTGATGACCT
>JBKEFO010000255.1:0-4954 GCA_046709585.1 Marivirga sp. | reverse complement strand
ATTAGTAGCTTTAATATTCATCAGCTGATCCAAGTAATAGTCTATTTCAGATGACTTTATTCCTTTGTAGATGTTTTTCAAATAGATTAGATCTTCGTAGCGGGTTTCCCGAAACTCCTTTTCTAATGCTTCCTTCTCTTTCAAAGACAATGCTTCATTACTTGTATACCACAAGTACTTATACTTTAAAGAAAGTCCATCTACTGAATTATCAAGAAGACTTTTAAGCGACTGATCAATATTTGTAGCATCATCCAGCGTAGATTCATCATATGAAAGAGCTGCTTCATACAACCTAGCATCCTTAATTAAAGCCATCGCCTTGTAATAACCAGCATCCTTTACTTTTAGCTTCTTAGCCATGTTGAATTGGTCCACTGCCAAGCTATACGCGCCTTGATCCATTAACCAAAAGCCATGAATTAAATAATAATAGCCTGCATCAGATATTTCAGCGTTTTCAAGTTCATAAATTTGACTGTAAGACTTCTTTTGCAAAGACGCATAGTTATTGTTCACTGACATCGCATACAACAACGATTTTGCAAATGGCTCATTTGCTTTCATTAAGAGTAGAGGGCTAATATCGATCTTAGATAAGATACTACTAATAGACTCATTTGAGAGTAAATTAAATAGTAAAGAGAAGTCATTGTAGGTTAACATTGAATCACTAGGCAACTGATAGCTTATCTTATCCGCAATAAAGGTTTTACGCGCGTTAGCATTGGCCAATAAATTCACTTTCAGTGGCATAGAGGAATCTTCAGTAATCATTTTCAAATTAACCGTTTCATCAATCCTATTTTTAGCCAACAGTGCCAATTGATTAGACAAACTTACCTCAAGAATCTGTCCCTTGCTAGCATATTTGTTGGCGCCATTAAAGTAGAAATAAGCAGAGTCAATTTGATTTAACTTCTCAAACACAAGCCCCTTCATATTATAAATAAAAGGATCCTTAGGAAAAGTTCTCTGGGCATCCTCTAAGGTAAATAGTGCTTCAAAAATCGCCCCTGCATTTAGTTGCGCTTGCGTTCGATTGATAAATGCTTGCACGCTAGGCCTTTTAAAAATAGCTTTGCCAAAATAATAAGATGACTTAGTCCAATCTTTTGTATTGTAATAGGCTAAGCCTAAATGGAAATTGCTATGATGACTGGTAGAAGCATATTGTTTCGCGACCTGATAACTCGTTTTTGCAGATTCACTTTTGCCCACACTGCTATAATAAGCTGCAACACTATTATAATAGCCTGACAGCGATTGGAAATAAGGAGTATAGTTATCTCTCATCACCAATAATATAACAATAGCAAAGCCTACTATGCGTATAATAGCGGTAGGAAGCCTCTTAGGTTGCCAAACGATCTTATTTACCGCAAAGCCTTTTCTAAGAAACTCAAAATAATTAAAAACAACAAAGATAAGGAAGCCGATTCCGAAGCCCAGATGCGAGAAAATGATAACATCTTCAAAGGTCTCAATTAGCGCATCATTAGCGGTAGCAAACAACCAAGCAATTGTAGCAAAAGTAATCATTGCCATCACTAGATATACGTAAGCACCTAGAGGCGTAAAATCTAATTGCTTTTTTATCAGTTCGCTGCGTTTCTTAAAACCCCAAATCCCGATAATTGTGGAAACAGCAAGCAATAAAAACTCATCTAAGTATATAATTTCCCATTGAATACTAAGATCGTTTCTAAAAAACGTCAAACAGACGTAGAAAAGATACAGAAAACCCATTATCAAAAAATGAATTAGGTTAGAACTATTCTCGGCACTTTTCTTCGCTGAAAGAAGGCTCAATAAAGACAAAATAATATCGTATGCGACATTACCGATAAAGATAAAAGAGACAATAATAGGCACTATGATGGCATGGTGTGCCACAAATAGTATAGGGTCAGTTTGATTGCCTGTAAAGAATATTAGTGCCAAAAAAGCTAAACAAACACTTAGAAAAGCGATGAATTTTCTTCCTAAGGATATTTCACTGTATACAGCATGCAGTATATACCCTAGACCTAAGAAGGCAATTATAAGGGCGTATTCTAAGTAGTTTGTTGCTATTCCTAGTACTTGTAAGTAAGGGATTTTTAAGGTGATAATCCAAATCACAAATAGTGCTTGCGATATCAAGAACCATAGCCTACTCAGATAGGTAGTCGCCGCAGCTAAAAAAGCAAAACAAATGATAAAAATACACAAAAATACTATTGTGAAACTCCTTACAGAAACGACTTTTAGGGCTAAAGAAGTCTGAAAAATAATGTAACTTTTGAAGGACGTTGTATATTCAGCTGAGAGGCCTTCAACGTTTTGTAATGCTACATTAATACTTTCTGTTTTTCTGGCGACATCAAAAGGAGCATAATTATCCAATCCATAGATCTGAAAATATGCAGATATACAGATGAAACTTATTAAGAGTATGAGCAAAGACAGATAAACTGCTTTGTAATTTTTTTTCCAAGTTGACCAAAATTTCAAGCTGTCCATATCAATAATTGAAGGCTTATCCTATTACTTTAGGTACCCTAAAAAAGTCAGCATCCTTCGCTGGTGCATTTTTCAAGGCCTCTATATGTGCTATTGGGTGCTCAGCTACCTCATCTTCCCTAAGGTTATTAATTTCAAAAGACATGCTCTGTAAGGGCTGAACACCTAACGTATCTACTTCCTGTAACTTCTCTACAAATGACAACATATTATTCATATCCCTTACCATTTGTATTTCAGCTACCTTGTCAAATTGCAATCTAGCGAGGTGTGCTATTTTTTCTACTGTTTCTTTATCAATCTGCATATTATATTGTATTCGCTTTAATCAAGTCTTCTTGAATACGATTGAATACCTGTATTTTCAATGTTTCAATATTAGTTACATTAAGCCCTTTCGTTGGGATCGGATCAAGAAATTTAATTCTCATCTTTCTCCTCTTTACCAAAGTGACTTTATCGTCTGGCAAAATTATCCAATTATCTGGAAGGCTCACAGGGACTACAGGGATTTGTTTTTCAATAGCTGCCCTGAACGCACCATCTTTAAATTTCACCATTTTAGGAGGTTCTGTTGTATACACCCCTCCTTCAGGAAACATTACTAAACTTTTATCTTTTCCCATCTTTTTCATTGCCAGGAACAGAGCATTATAGCTGTTTTTAATACTGCTTCGATCTACTGCAATATGTATTTTTCTAAACATATATCCGAACAGCGGTATTTCTGCTAAGGATGATTTACCAACAAACAGCACCGCTTGAGGAGCAAAGCCAAAACTTAAGATATCTATCAAAGAAAAATGATTAGCACAATACACGTACTGTTGGTGTCTGTGTAATTTTTCTCTTCCAGCGATTTCTACAGTTATCCCGACCAGTAATAGTGCAAAAGTAGACCACAATCTGTTTAAATAAAAAGAATACTTATGCCATGCAGGAAATGGAATAATAATTAAAAAAAAAGGATACAATACAAGGAAAATGCTACCAAATACTAATGCACACCATATCGTATAGAGCTTCTTAAAAAAATTATTCATTGCAACTTAAAAAAGTAAATTATCTAAATTTAAAAATAGCCTAAATTGTTGGAATTGCATTAGCGAACCTCAACTTCATTTGATTTGCTAGAGATCAGCGCATTTGACTTTTTATTAAACCTATAAAATAGAATAACCGCTGTTACAGACAGACCTATTAACAAGCCATACCACACTCCTTTTTCAGCCATATTAAATTCAAAGGCTAGTAAATAGCCTGCCGGTAAGCCTATTATCCAGTATGCTGTAAAGGTAACAAGCGTTGGAATTTTAACATCCCCCAAGCCCCTTAATGCTCCTAGCCCCACAACCTGAATACCATCCGACAACTGGAAAATCGCTGCAATTATCAATAAAGAAGCTGCCATTGTAATAACATCTTGGTCTATTGTATACAGTGAAGGGAGCCAAGTACTGAAAACAGTAAACGCTATGCCAGTGAAAATCATGAAAATAGCAGCCATGATAAAGCAGGTATAACCTGCTATTTTCATCGTTGAATAATCATGTCTCCCTAATTGATTGCCTACTCTAACAGTTGCCGCTGCAGATATCCCCGTAGACATCATATAACTTATTGACGCTAAATTTATGGCTACTTGATGTGCTGCCAATGGTATGGTGCCCATCCAGCCAATCATGATGGCTGCACTTGCAAAAGCACCAACTTCAAAAATATACTGAAGACCTGTGGGTACACCTAGATTCAACAACTCTTTAACCGTAGGCCATTCCATAGCAACAGACCTGTAATAATGCCAATATTTCTTAAAGATGACCGCCTTATAAACGAATATGAAATAGACTACAGCCATTAAAATACGCGCGACCAAAGTCGCAATTCCAGCTCCAAATAATCCCATTGGAGCAATTCCAAAAGCTCCAAAAATTAATATATAATTCAAAATTACGTTAATAATATTTGCGGCAATGGATATGTACATTGCCTGTTTTGTGAATGAAAGTCCTTCCGCAAATTGTTTAAAGGTTTGAAAAAACATGAACGGAATTAACGAAAAGCCTATTACTTGCAAATAAGGCTTCGCTAAAATCACAACAGCTTTAGGCTGATCCAATAAATCTAAAATATAGCCCCCAAAGAGGAGTATACAAGACAGTAGTACACCAAAGAATAAGTTGGTGACCAAGCTATGCTTCAATAATTTCGTGCCTCTACGTGTCTCATCCCTGCCATCTGATATAGCTACTAGGGGAGTTAATCCAAAGGAAACCCCGATACCAAACATCATCATAACGCTAAAAACGGCATTTGCAATCGAGGCCGCTGCCAACTCATTGGTTCCTACCCGACCAACCATCATAGAATCTACTGCACCGACCAAAACATGTCCAAGCTGACTTAACACCACTGGATAGGCCAGTAAATAGTTTCGTTTAAAATGCTC
>JBKEFO010000254.1:0-4978 GCA_046709585.1 Marivirga sp. | reverse complement strand
AGGATGGATTCATTAGAAAAAACACTTTTATTACGCAGCAAACGAAGTCGTTTAAGCAATTAAGCGGGCAGCAACTAAATAATTTGGGCCTTTCAATAGGCTTAAGATTTAGTCTATAATGAAAAAGCTTATTATTATAGAGCTGCTTTTCACTAACAGTAGATTTGAATTGCATTCTCTTAATGATTTATTGCATTCGAAATTTAAATATCAATTAAGCTACGCATTTTCAATTCGTTCTTTTACCTTTGTATCCCATAAGTGCAACAGCGACTTTAAACAATCTTATGGCATCTCAAAAATTAACAAAATTCATCTTCGTCACCGGAGGAGTTACTTCATCACTCGGTAAGGGCATTATTGCGGCATCACTAGCTAAGCTATTGCAGGCCAGAGGATTCTCCGTAACCATCCAAAAATTAGACCCTTACATCAATATCGACCCGGGTACCTTAAATCCTTATGAACATGGCGAATGTTTTGTGACTGAAGATGGTGCTGAAACTGATCTGGATTTAGGCCATTACGAGCGCTTTCTCAACATAAATACTTCACAGGCTAACAATGTTACTACGGGTCGTATTTACAATAATGTAATTACCAAAGAACGCGAAGGTGCTTACTTGGGTAAAACTGTTCAGGTTATTCCTCATATCACGGATGAGATTAAACGTAATATCTACGCTGTAGCGGAGAATGACGAGTATGATATTGTTATTACAGAAATAGGTGGTTGTGTAGGTGATATTGAGTCATTGCCTTTTATTGAAGCGGTGAGACAAGTAAGATGGGATGTAGGGACAAATAATTTCTTAGTAGTTCACCTTACCTTAATACCCTATTTAAAAGCTGCAAAAGAACTAAAAACTAAGCCTACTCAGCATGCTGTAAAGCAGCTATTAGAAGCTGGTATTCAGCCTGACATTTTAGTTTGTAGAACTGAGCATAAACTACCGCAAGAAATCCGTGTGAAATTGGCGCAGTTTTGTAATGTAAACATCAATTCAGTTATTGAGGCCATGGATGCTGAATCTATCTATGATGTGCCTCTGCTAATGCGTAAGGAGAAACTAGATGAACGAGTATTAGCCAAGCTTAAGCTATCGCATAAGGTAGACCCTGAGTTAAGCCAGTGGAAAGAATTTTTAGGCAGATTAAAGAACCCTATCTCGGAGATAACCATTGCCTTGGTAGGAAAATATATTGAACTCCCTGATGCTTATAAATCAATTATCGAGTCCTTTGTACATGCTGGCGCCCAAAATGAAACTAAGGTTAACATTAAATGGGTACATTCAGAGGACGTCAATAAAGAGCATATTGATGACATTTTCAAGAATGTACATGGTATCTTAGTGGCACCAGGTTTTGGTGAACGAGGCATAGATGGCAAAATAAAAGCCATACAATATGCGAGAGAAAACAAAGTGCCTTTCTTTGGTATTTGTTTGGGCATGCAATGTGCCGTAGCGGAGTTTGCTCAGAATGTATTGAAATTAAAAGGCGCCATTTCTACTGAGATAAACCCTAAAACAAAACATCCCGTAATAGATCTGATGGAAGACCAGCAAGGGATCACGAAGAAAGGTGGCACCATGAGGTTAGGATCCTATGCTTGTGAGCTTAAAAAGCATACAAAAGCCTATCAGGCATACGGAAAAATAAAAATAAATGAGCGACATCGCCACAGATATGAGTTTAATAACTCATATTTGCAGCAGTTCGAAAAAGCGGGTATGATTGCAAGCGGCGTCAACCCAGAAACGAAGTTGGTAGAGATTGTTGAAATAC
Organism: Marivirga sp.; assembly: GCA_046709585.1. Taxonomy (GTDB): domain Bacteria; phylum Bacteroidota; class Bacteroidia; order Cytophagales; family Cyclobacteriaceae; genus Marivirga. The sequence goes on along the minus strand of JBKEFO010000254.1, from coordinate 3,187 downwards.
CTGAACATCCATGGTTCGTGGGTGCTCAATTTCACCCTGAATTAAAAAGTACAGTACTAAATCCACATCCACTTTTTGTGCGCTTTGTAAAAGCTAGTTTAGAACACAAAATATTATCAGAATAGAATTATTAGTTAAATGGAAAAAAATCAAGCAACAGGATTAATCCTTATGTCAATTTTATTAATTGGCTATTTCTGGTTTTTTGGGAGCCCCACGGAAATCCCTGAACCTACTGAAAATGCCAACACTACTGAAGTAGTAGATATGGCCTCAAGTAAAGAAGCTTTAAATAGTTACCAAGCGCCTGCTGAAGAAGCTAGCGACTCAGCAGTAAGCCAACAGATGCAAGCGCGGTATGGCATTTTTGCAAGCGCTGCTAATGGTGAGGATAAAACTTACTCTTTCAGAACTGACTTACTAAATGTAACGATCGACAGCAAAGGCGCCACCATTGCTAGTTTGGAGCTGATAGACTTTAAAACGCATGATAAAGAGCCCTTAATTTTAGTCAATAAAGACTGGGAGCAAAGAGAGCTATTGGTTAATACAGTTGTTGGCGCAGTTAACATCAACGAACTCTATTTTGAGTTACAAAACGGTGGATCAAAAACACTAACAGGAGGTGACACCACAAGCTTCAACTTTGTAGCTACCATCGGTGGCGGTAGATCAGTAGTTCAGAGCTATACCTTCTCCGGTGATACTTATGAAGTAGGTTATAGCCTTTCCTTCAAAGGCTTCCAGAATGAGCTGTTGGGAGACCAACTGACTTATGTATGGAATAAAAGAATGCGTAAGTATGAACTGGATTTGGAGCAAAGCCAGCGCAAGGCGACAATAAATTATTATAATACTGAAGAAGGTATGGACGGCCTTTCTGAGGGCGGTACGGACCTTGAAACAGAAGACATCGCTTTTCCAATAAATTGGGTGGCATACAGACAGAACTTCTTTACTGCAGCTTTAATTACGGACATTCCGATGACAAGAGCGCAGATTAGCACAAACCCTGAAGGCATAGAAGAGGGCTTTGTTAAATATGGTACAGTAAAACTAGAAATTCCGCTGTCAGCAGCAAAAGACAATACGGCTGAATTTAAGTACTACTTTGGCCCTAACAACTACAAAATACTGCAGAAAACTGCACCAGATTTTGAAGACAACTTAGATTTGGGTTGGTTTCCAATCAGTTTAGTAAATAAGTATGTGATAATTAATGTATTTCATTTCTTAGAGAAATACATCAGTAATTACGGTATCATCATTATCATCTTGGTATTCTTAATCAAGTTGGCGCTTTCTCCACTTTCTTATAAGTCATATGTATCAATGGCCAAAACGAAGGTCTTGAAGCCTCAGCTAGATGAGATAAAGGAGAAGCATGGAGGTGATGCACAAAAGGCACAGGCAGAGCAAATGAAGCTGTACTCAAAAGTAGGCGTCAACCCATTATCAGGGTGTGTGCCCCTCTTACTGCAGATGCCTATCCTTTTTGCCATGTTCTATTTCTTCCCTAGTAGTATAGAGCTAAGAGGGGAGTCATTCTTGTGGGCTACGGATTTATCAACTTACGATAGCATCGCCACCTTACCATTTACCATACCATTTTATGGAAATCATGTAAGTTTATTTACTATACTGATGACCCTTTCAACACTCTTAATCACCTGGTCTCAGGGTCAAGTGAGTACAGTTCAGGGTCCTATGAAGAATGTACAGTACTTAATGCCGGTCATCTTTATGTTTGTATTAAACAGCTTTGCTGCTGCACTAAGTTTCTACTATTTAATAGCCAACCTAATCACATTCGGTCAGCAGACTTTGATCAGAAAAATGATTAATGAGGACAAGATAAAGGATATTTTAGAAGAGAATAAAAAGAAGAACGTCAACAAAAAGACTTCTAAATTCCAACAGAGATTACAGGAAGCAATGAAGGCGAGTGAAGAAAAGAAAAAAGACAAGAAGAAATAACATTTCTTACAATTAATGAGAAAGTCGGGTATAACTATCCGACTTTTTTTATGCTTGCTGGTTGAAATTCCGCCTATTGCCACCGAAGTCTAGATACTATCATAGAAAGTAACCATTTATCAATTTTCAGCTCCCCTATTCTTTGCTTTCCTATCCTTTTCACTACATTGTATAAGTGACACAAATAAAAAAGAAGGTATGAGGTTATACACGCATCCCAAGCTGAGAATTACTGTAGAAGAATTAAATGGTATAAATTACGTAAAAGAGGTTTGGCGAGGTGTCTTCAACACTATTGTCTTTAGAGATCTAGTAAATAACTCTTTAACAATTTATGAAGAGGAATTGTCAAAAATTAAAACGGATCCTAATGAAAAGTTCTTACTATTTGCTGATGTACGAGAACTTGAACTCATTAGAGAAGAAGATATTACGTGGCTCAGTGAAATAGTAAATCCACGTTATGAAACTTTAGGCTTTACGCATCAAGCCGTAATTGCGCCAGTGACAGAGTTAGCTTCCGAAATTGTAGATCCTTACAATTCTCGTATTGACAACCAACCCTTTGTAACTAAGGTATTTAAGAATGAAGGTGACGGCATTAAGTGGTTCATCAACAGCCTTAAAAAGGAGTAAACCATTTACTATGCCTATACTAAAATCTACTGCCATACATATTATTAAAAGAAAACAGTATTGAACCTTTTAAAGTGGTATCCATGATTTTTAAGGTTATGCATGTTTTTGAAGGATCTTTCCATCAGTTTAGGACTACAAAACTATTCTGTAAAGTTACAGTTAGTGGGAGGCTGACAATAAAATTCAATTTATGAGAATATTTACGCACCCCAAATTAATCTTAGATATTAAAGAAATAAACGGTACCAAATATTTTAAATTGATTTGGAAAGGAATCTTCAATACGGTTGTATTTCGAGATTTAGTCTACAAATCAATTAAAAGCTATAAGGAAGAATTACCGAAATTCAACAACACGACTACTAGCAAGGTGTTAATTGTTTCAGATTCAACAGAGGTCGAACTTATCAGAAAGGTCGATGTAGAATGGCTTATTACAGTTGTACACCCCATATTAGAGGAAATAGGGATCACCCATCAAGCTATAATTCCACCTAATGCTGAAAGAATAAGTGATTTAGTAGACCATTATTCTGCTGAAAAAAAATATAAAAATTTCTCCTATCAAGTA
>JBKEFO010000253.1:0-5004 GCA_046709585.1 Marivirga sp. | reverse complement strand
GGTTTAAACTATAGCAGTCTATTCTTATTATAGCGCACTTATTATTGAGAAAGCATTTTAGAAATAATTACCTCATGTGAATTATTTCTAAAATGCTTTCTTTTTTTATATCTATCCTCACGTATCTTGCTTCAACAGATGCTAATGCCGCCAATACCATGCGAGAGGTACTAAGTTTACAAGAGGGGAAATAGTATTTTGCCACAACGACGTGCTTCACCACTAGTGAACCAAAGAAAATAGTCCTGTTTAATTCTGCAAATACCGTACGGAAGTAAGCATTTCCACATCAATAAAAGAAGCATACTAGGAGTAAAAATTTACAAGATTGAGGGGAATAATTTTAACATATTTGTTAGACTAAATCAATTAACAATTGATAAGGATGGTGGTACTATAAATTTTACCCGTGAAAATGCCCAATTACTATTAGGTGATAAGCAGCAAATACAGGTATTGGCAACGGTATTGGCGACATTAACGACGGAATGTAACTCTTGGTAAACACAGAACTACCTATTCAAAATAGGTTAGTATTTCCGATTGAATATTTCGCTATAAATAAATGCTTTCTTAACAGACCTAGGATTGCTAAAATCCTCTCTAATCTCCTCCGCTAAGTTATCTTCGTCTTCCTCAATAGAGTAGGCTTTAAAATGACCGCTAGTTTCAATGGGCTTAATCTCCACCATTTCATTTATGGTTTTTAATTTTTCTCCCTTTTTATATAATTCCTTTAAAGTGTCATCTGCATTCGCGTAGTCAGCAGAATCATAATAAGGTCTATCCTTTTCCTCACCTCTATCAGGCGATATAGACGCTGTAGTTTGTCTAGGAGGAACAACAAGCTCTTCTTCTTCATTGGCAGTACCCGTTAACTCCGCTAGAATCTGCTCAAATGATTTCGATGGTGCCGCCGAAGTTTTTTCGTTCTCCTTGGGTTGGGCCTTCTTATTTTTTTTACCTATTCCTTTAAAAATAAAGTAAATAATAGATAAGGCTAAATATATGAGATACTTATAATCTTCCATGGTGCAATATAATTAAAATCAATTGTGTGACACTGTTATAGACTTATGTTTTTAATGGAAACAATTTTAACCCTTAAACCCTATCACCATCACATCGTCCGTTTGAGAAGCATCATTTTTCCAATCATTAAATGACTTCTTTAATTGAGCAAGTTGTTCATTTACAGCTAATGGACTTACTTCCACTAATAAATCTTTAAACCTACTCATCATGAATTTCTTATCTCTTGATCCGCCAAACTGATCAGCATACCCATCTGAGAATAGGAAGTAATTCGACCCCTCTTCAATTGGTAATTTCACTTTACTAAAGGCTAAAATTTTACCATTTAAGCGTTGGCCTCCGATGGTCACTCTGTCGCCTTTATAAGTATTAATTTGTCCCACTTTGTCAACGGTAATTAAAGGATTTTTAGCGCCAGCAAACTCCAGTGTTCTAGTCTTATAATCCAACACAACTATAGCTGCATCCATGCCATCTTGGTTTTCATTTTCTGACTGCTTCAGCATCTGATTAACTCCTTCGTGCAGCGCTTCTAGTATATACTCAGGAGATGTTATCTGATTCCCTTCTACAATCTCACTTAAATTAGTTTCTCCAACTAACGACATAAAGGCACCAGGAACACCATGGCCAGTACAGTCAACGGCAGCAACAATAATCTTTTCATTTACTTCAGTAATCCAATAAAAATCTCCTGAAACTATATCTCGTGGCTCGAAATAAATAAACGAATTTGGCAATAATGACTTAAAGAATTTTTCTGTTGGCAGCATCGCATTTTGAATTCGCTTTGCATACCTAATACTTCCTATAATATCTCTATTCTGTTTTTCTATGAAATCTTTTTGAGTTTCCATTGCATCACGCTGGGATAGAATTTCTTCCTTCTGCATTAACAACTCCTCGTTTTGCTCTGTAATTTGGTTGCTCTTAAAACGTAAATCCTGTTGGGCTTTAATTAAACTCTGATTGCGTTCTTGTAGCTCAAAATGGGCTTCTTGTAAGGCCACTCTGTGCATAAAATTATTTTTTAATATAAAGTACCTGAAGGCAGCAATCGAAAATGAAGCAATACCTATTACTATAAGGATATTTACACCTTTCATGAAGAAATAATCAGATGCGGTAGTATTACAGAAATACATATGTACAAGCACCTGAATAGCCATTACAGCTACAAAATTAATGATAAAGTAAAATGGTCTTAAAATAACTAGTACCGCACTTGTAAAAAAGATCGTAGACAAAGAAACTACATAGCTTACCCAGTCATCGCAATGTACCATATATGCTCCGGAGGTAAATAAGCATAATGCAATAATCTCAAAAAGTATCTCATGACTGAATTTCCATTTTTGATGTATCAGAAAAACAATAGCCATAACAACTGAAGGACCAAATCTGAAAATATACCAGGTAGTCAAATCTGGTTTATCCATCGAGAGCTCCGGAATTACACTTAAGGGAAAAAGGAATATCACCAATAGTGCTCCCCACCTAGCATAGATTGAACCTATACGGATATACTCTTGCTTCCAAGCATCTTTTAAATTTAATCCAAAACTATCAGTCAGGTTTAATTTCATAGGTACTACTAAAACACTCTAAAGATGCTTTTCTACAATAATTTTACTCAATTTAAAACTTTTTATCGAAAGTGTGGGTACACATTCTGATCCATTAAAGATTGTACTTTTCTCCGTAATCTTCTACTCTTAATGTGTTTAATTTGCTCATTATAATCGTTTCTAATATTAATCTTATACGAAGGATTTGATACCTCAGCAGCCTCTGCCACCCAAACAGAATGTATTGTAAAAGCAAACTTAAGTTCATCATGCGCTAATTTTGCCACAGGACCTTTCTTTAGATTAGCAGCATCGAATATCCAAATCTCTGAAAAATAACCACTTGACTGATTACGTTGATCTACTTGACCGATTACAGTACACAAAATGTAGCCATTCAATGACTCAGGCACATCACTATTGACAGCGCTCGAAGGCACGAATTGCAGCGACCACATAAAGGTTTCCCTAGGAAAGGAATAATAATCAATGACATTCATCGAATCGGTGGCAACCGTTTGTAAAATGAACGGCGCTCCTTTTTTAGTATAGGTCAACACCTCTTCCGCTTGGTATGTTCTATTTCTTTTGGGGTTCTTGTAAAGACCATACATAAAGTTTGTTAACATTTTATCAGACAGACCATATGCCTGCCAAAAAATATGGTCTATTTTGCCTACATTCCTATCGGGTGAAAGCATGTCTTTATAGGTATACAGCCCTATGCCCCAAGTATGAGGTCCAGGATCGCTAGGATCATCTAAATCACCCGTTAAATGAAGGAACTTAGATTCGCTTTCAAGGCAATCCCTGTTTGGTACATCAATGATTACCTTTCCGATCTTACTAATATCCATTTCACCAACAGCTATAAGGCCAACTTTTTCTGGGTCAATGGGTTCGTTATTACTTTTACAGGTATCATAATATCGAATCCATTCTGCTGGACAAGCACTGCAATTATGAGCCGTATGGATAGTTAAAATACCATTTGGATTATCATAATTGGCAGAGAAATGCACTGTTTCCATCGGTAGCACTACTTTATGAGCCTTCACTTCCTGACTAGTATCCACTAAATCTTTTCTGTTAATAATATAAAGTGAGGAATAATCATTTTGTTCTCCGTCCAATAATTCTCTAATAAAAGCATCAATCTTTTCATTATTAGGGAATGGATTATTTTGCATCACATCTAAAGTAAATTTAAAATTAGTGTCTGCAAGTATCACATAATCCCTGCTGAAGCCAATTTGATGCATGTTATGCTCAATTTCAATTCCTGAGCCATCTTCATTCACTATTTTATAAGTCTTTGGCGTTTTTTCTCCCTTCCAATTAACCAAGTAGACCGCATTTTCATTTGAGAATTTTGAGCCTATTACTTTCCAATAAACATTTTTCAGCCAAGTCCAGAAAGTATTCTTTTTAGGTACTGCCTTATAGGAATAGAAGAAATCATTTACCTCTTGCACTACCTTTTTCTTGTCATCAATTTCCTTCCACCGGTCTATTCTTTCTTCTAACCTTCTCTCTATTTCTTCTTCATCATCGAAAATGTGGTGAAAAATCTCTGTGGCACTAAGCAGTGCTTTGGTAGTTTTTGTGAAATTAACGCTGAACAGGTCTTGCGTTTCGGGATCATAAACAGGGTGAGCCGAGGTTAAGATCATTGGAAATGGGTTGACTAAAAATGGAGGTGTCCCTGCTCTCCAGAATTTATTCTCCCCTATAGGCGTTAATAACTCCAAGGTTTTAGGATCGAACTCGAATGGTCTTCCTGCGTCGAAGGTTGCTAATAATCTACTTTGATTGTCTCCAGGGGTCCTAAAGGGTGTTATAGCTGTATTCAACTGGTTCCTAGTACCTAGCTTCATAGACATCCTTGCCAGACCCTTGTTTTTAAATGCTATTTTCGCCCAAGGATTATTAGCTCCACTAAGCTGAGGGCTGGAAGCCCTGTCGGCGTAAAAGCACGGTGTTTTAAGAATACTTGTCTTCAAAGTCACCTTCCCTGATTCTGTTAAATCAAAGCGGTACATATAACCGTCTCCATTGATAACTGGCGACCCAAACTCTTGATTCATTTCACCATTCGCTAGCTTCTTTTGGTAAGGTAAACCTCCAGAATTAACACTACCTGCACCTGAGTTTATATATACATAACCTGATAGGTCACTAGGGATTTCTCCTTCTTTCACCGCTAATTCTATGTCTAATGCTTTTCTAGTTTGGGTGAGTAAATTTGGATGGCTCATTTATATCGTGGTCGGTTGAATTGAAAATTTTACTACCACATAAATACAAATTTTTACCAAGAAAGTATCAATCATTTAGGCAAAATGCTTTTATCAGCAAAATAGTTTGAATTTGATTTTTAATTTATAGGTGTTTAAAAAGT
>JBKEFO010000252.1:0-5011 GCA_046709585.1 Marivirga sp. | reverse complement strand
GGTCTGATCAATATCAATAGTTTCGGATATGTTGCCTAGGTCAACAATTTTGTAGGCACCACTTCCTTTACTCAAGCGATAAAGTTTTTCTCTCAATGCATCGGCTCCATGGGCAACGCCCTTCTCATCAGCTTGGTGTTTACATGCAATGCCAATGATAGCAATATCTGCTTCCTTATAGTCGGGAAAAGACTCTTGGTATACTTTAATGCTCTTATAGAAAGATGATTGTTTAGTGATATTTTCGTATATCGATTCAGATACTGGATTAAAAAAAAGTCTAAGATCCATCATATTAATTTTTTATACCTCTAACCATTTCTTTCTTTCCAGGGGGGCCGGCCACAGTTTCTAATTCGAAACCTACACTTTTTAGGTCTCTTTTTAGTTGACCTTTTGCACTGTAGGTAACAAATACACCCTTATTTTGGAGTGAATTAAAACACTTTTCAATAAGTTCAATGCCCCACATCTCAGCTTGTTTACTTGGCGCAAAAGCATCAAAAAATATAAGGTTAAAGGAGGTGCCAGTTTGCAAGTCTATTTCTTGCAGCGTTGTCTTTTCCTTAAATATTGTGAAATAAGCATTTAAGGCATTTTCAGTTTCCCATGGTGAAGCGTGAATTTCCTTGTATAACTCATCATACGCTCCATTATTTATTTGTTTGCTATAATTTAATTGAGCAATAATCTCTTCAGATAGGGGGAAGGGCTCTATGGTATGGTAATAAACTTTAATACCATGTTCCATCGCGAATTGCGCCGCCAATAAAGCATTAAGCCCAGTGCCAAAACCTACCTCAAATATTTTCACCGCATCAGGTAATCCTTCTTTCGTCCTCCAAAACCGCAATCCTTTATCGATAAAAACATGTAAAGATTCACGAAGTGCCCCATGAAAGGAGTGATAAGTCTCCTTTAGCCCCTCATGGTATAAAGAATGGCTGCCATCTTCCGTAGTTATAATTTTAATTTCAGCCATAGTGGATTATTTTTTTACTTGGTAGATTAAAGCAACGGCATGGGCATCAACGCCTTCTTCCCTGCCAACAAAACCTAATTTCTCAGTTGTGGTCGCTTTTATAGAGACCTGATCTGGATCTACGTTCATTACTTTTGCTAGACAACTTACCATTTCAGGTATATGAGGGTTTATTTTAGGTTTTTGAAGACCTATCGTAGCGTCAATATTGCCTACTTCATAGCCTTTGTCACGCATTAGCTTCAATGTGTCTGCCAATAATATTTTACTATCAATGCCTTTGAACTGCGGGTCAGTATCTGCAAAATGGTAACCTATATCTCTCAAATTAGCTGCACCCAATAATGCATCGCAAATCACATGTATTAATACATCAGCATCGGAATGTCCAACAGCACCTTTATGGTAATCTAATAGAATACCACCTAACCAGAACTCTTCTCCTTCAGCAAGCTGGTGAACATCGTAACCATAGCCAATTCTAAAATTCATATTTGTCATTTCAAGCAGATTTGGATTGGTAAAAAACAGTACTGCAGTTATCCTTGTTTAGGATTGACGTTGCCGCACTCATTATTTCTTGTTTGGTAACACTTTTTACCTTTTCAGGTTCCTCATTTACTAAATTAGGGTTACCCATAGCTGCTCCAAAAGCGATAGCCATGGCTCTATTTAACAATTCAATCTCGCCATAAATAGTGGTAGATATAGCTTGATTTTTCACCTTTTGTATCTCTTTGTCTGGTAATTCGTCCTTCAAAAAGTCTTCTACCACTTTTTCTACTGCTAGGTTTGCCTGTTCTAGCGTAATGCCGTCTACTACTTGCCCGCTTATCATTAATAATCCGGGGTCTACAGAGCCTGTGATATATGCGTTTAGATTAGTGAAGATACCTTCTTCTTTAACGAGCTTTTTATAAAGTATAGATGATTTACCTCGCCCTAAAATATCACTTGCTAAATCCGCTGCGTAAAACTGTGCGGAAGCTTTTCCAGGCATATGATAGGCCTTATATAGTGCATTCACCGGAACATCAGCTTCTATTGTGAGCATCTTAGCCAGTTTTTGGACAGGCTCCATAGTTAGCGCTCTTTCTTTTTTAGGTCCAGCAGGAATGGGGGCGAACCATTTTTCACTGAGCTTTTTTATTTCATCTGTTGTCACATTACCTGCAACCACCATGTAAGCATTATTGGGCCTATAATGGGTGTAGAAAAAATCTTTCACATCTTCCATAGTTGCATTCGTGATGTGTTCAATTTCTTTACCTATAGTAGCCCACCTATAAGGGTGTTGTTCATAGGCCAATGGACGTAATTTTAACCATAAATCACCATAGGGCTGATTGAGGTAACGCTGATTGAACTCTTCAATTACTACTTTCTGCTGCACTTCTAGGACTTTTGGATCGAACGATAATGATTGCATTCTATCTGACTCGAGCCAAAAAGCAGTCTCAATGTTTTTTGCGGGAATAGTAACATAATAATTAGTTATATCAGGACTAGTGAAGGCATTATTTTCGCCACCTACCTGCTGTAAAGGTTCATCGTAATTTGGGATATTAGCAGAACCTCCAAACATCAAGTGTTCAAATAAATGCGCAAAGCCTGTTTTATCTGATGATTCATCTCGTGAACCTACATCGTATAAAATATTAACAACAGCCAATGGCGTATTTGCATCTTCGTGAACAAATACTTTTAGCCCATTCTCTAAGGTAAATGAATTGAATTTTATCATAATTTTAATTGAGACTCAAAAATAAAAAATATAACGACCTTTTGCAGATTGCAGCATTACTTTAATTTTGCTCAATAAATTAGCTTACATTTGAAATCGCTTTTAACTACTAAGCGTCATAGGTAGCTATTAAAATACTATTAACCAAAAATAACAGTGCTACAGGCAGTGTTGGACCATTTTTATGCAATTTAACAGGAAGCAATTAACGGACGATAAGTTAATCGATATCTACAAGCATTTATTAAGACCTCGATTGATAGAGGAGAAGATGCTCATCTTATTACGACAGAATAAAATCAGTAAGTGGTTTTCAGGTATTGGTCAAGAAGCGATCTCTGTGGGTGCCACATTAGCGCTTGATGATGATGAATACATTTTACCCATGCATCGTAATTTGGGAGTGTTTACCTCACGTCAGATCCCGTTGAACCGCTTATTCTCCCAATTTCAAGGAAAAATGGATGGTTTTACTAAGGGTAGAGACCGTTCATTTCACTTTGGCACCAATGACTATCATATTGTAGGAATGATTTCTCACTTGGGACCCCAGCTTGGAGTCGCCGATGGTATTGCCTTAGCAAATAAGTTGGCAAATAATGGTAAGTCCACATTAGTTTTTAGTGGTGATGGGGGAAGCTCTGAGGGAGATTTTCATGAGTCATTAAATGTAGCTGCGGTGTGGGACTTACCCGTTATTTTTATGATTGAAAACAACGGCTATGGTTTGTCTACGCCAAGTAATGAGCAATATAAGTTCAAGAATTTCATTGATAAAGGCCCTGGTTACGGAATGAAGGCTGTAAATATTGATGGAAATAATGTGCTAGAAGTTTACCATGCTGTAGCGGAGGCAAAGAAACAAATCAACAAGAAGCCGCACCCTATTTTAATGGAGGCGATGACATTTAGAATGAGAGGTCATGAAGAGGCTTCAGGCACTAAATACGTGCCGCAAGAATTATTTGACGAATGGGCCAAAAAAGATCCACTGGTAAATTATGAGGAATATTTGTTGAAAGAATCTGTAGTAACAGCGGCTCAAGTTTCAGACTTTAGAGCACGAATAAAAGAAGAAATAAATGAAGGTCTCGCTCTTGCTGCTCAAGATACATACCCTTTAGTAAATACGGAAGAGCAGGAAGCAGATCTATTTAAGCCGTACCAACAAGAAGTAATAGAACCTGCAGGCAAAACGACTACTAAAAGGTTTGTAGATGCCATCTCCGACGGCTTGAAACAATCTTTGGAAAAATATCCAGAGCTTATTATCATGGGCCAAGATGTGGCAGAATATGGTGGGGTATTTAAAATTACAGAGGGGTTTGTAGAGAAATTCGGTAAAGAACGAATTCGTAATACACCTTTATGTGAGTCTGCTATAGTTGGTGTAGGACTAGGGCTGAGCATTAAAAAGCAAAAAGCATTAGTTGAAATGCAGTTTGCTGATTTTGTTACCTGTGGATTTAATCAAATAGTAAATAATTTAGCTAAATCACATTATAGGTGGTCACAGAATGCAGATGTAGTAATCCGCATGCCTACAGGTGCAGGAGTTGGAGCAGGCCCTTTTCACTCCCAGTCAAATGAAGCATGGTTTTTCCATACGCCGGGTTTGAGAGTTGTTTACCCTTCCAATCCATCAGAAGCGAAAGGGTTATTAAATGCAGCAATAGCAGATCCAAACCCCGTAATGTACTTTGAACATAAAGTACTCTACAGATCCATTTCCGAGGAGGTAGCAGATAGTTATTATACGACAGAAATTGGTAAGGCTAAAGTAGTTGTTTCAGGAAATGATATTACCTTAGTTACTTATGGTATGGGTGTACTCTGGGCAAAAGAAATTATTGAGAATGATTTTGCTGAGGCCTCAATTGAACTAATTGATTTAAGAACATTGTTACCTTGGGATAAAGAAGCTGTAGCAAAAAGTGTTAAGAAAACCGGTAAAGTTTTTATCTTCCATGAAGATTGTATTACTGGAAGTATTAGTGGTGAGATTGCTGCATGGGTAGGCGAGAATTGCTTTGCATATTTAGATGCTCCTGTGATGCGTGAAGGAAGTTTGGATACCCCTGTCCCTTTTAATAGCGAGCTAGAGAAAAACTTTTTACCTAAAGAAAGAATTAGGGCTAAGATAATGGCCTTGCTTAATTTTTAATGATTTTGACAGATTAAGAATAGAATAAAATACATAGCTGTTTTACTTGCGGGCTTACTTTTAATAATAGGTCAAAATTCTTATGCCCAAGAAACTGGTGGGAAAAAGTTAAGAAATACGA
>JBKEFO010000251.1:0-5026 GCA_046709585.1 Marivirga sp. | reverse complement strand
AGGTTGAGATAAAGGGACAATCGACATTTTTAGGATTTAATTGCAAAGACAAGTCTTTTTGTTGAATCAATTTTGTCAAGCTTCTAAGGTTGTTTCTGGAATAATACTGTGCAGGTACTTGGGGGCTCTTTAAACTAGTTGTGTCGAGGTTTTAAACCATGCATCGTAGTAATGCGACCCTCAGCCACGTAGTATGCGAATGATAGCTTACTCAAAAGAACCAAAGTTTAATGGCTAAACCTATTACGGTAACAATAAGAAAGCGTTTAATCCACTTATCTCCTTGTTTTACAGACCATCGACTAGCTACCCATCCGCCACTTGCATTCCCTACTGCTAAAACCAAGCCGTATTCCCAGTTGATTAAATCTTCATAAATGAACACGCCCACTGCAGATAATGTATAGATAAGTGCTACAAAAACCTTGGCGCTATTTGTTTTTACCAGATTGAAGCCATTGATAGTTGTTAAGGCTCCAATAATCAGAAAACCCACTCCGGCCTGAATAAATCCTCCATATATACCGATAAAGAAGAAGGTTATGCAGCCAATGGCAATCGATTTTTTGTCGAGTTTTTCGGCTTGCTGTATTTTTGCTTTTGGCTTAAAAATGGTAATGAGTATGACAGAGACCATAACCACAGCAATAATCTTGTTAAATAAGGCATCATCAAGGTTAACAGATATTCTTGCACCCAATATTGCTCCAAAGAAGGCTGAAATAGCTAGATATATGCTGTAGGGGAATGCATTTATGCCTTTTGACTGAAAGCCCACTACAGCAGTTGAATTTTGAGCGATAATAGCTAATCTATTAGAGGCATTAGCAACAGTGGTTGGCAACCCTAAGAAAATCAATACAGGCAAGCTGATAAGTGAACCACCCCCAGCAACAACATTGATGAAGCCTGCTACGAAGCCAACGACTACTAAAATGAGTGCATCGATGAGCGGTAATTCCATGATAAGCTGTTTAATAAGTTTGCAATTAAGTTAAAAATGAGCTCACTATGACTTTATTAGTTAGAAAAATGGAAGACTGGTTAAATCAGCACTTTTAATACTTCGTTGGCTGGAATGTCTCTTCTTAATATTTCTTAAATGCTATTTCTTTTACATATTTACTAAAATCTATTTTCAATTAAATATTTATCTTATGGGATTATTCTGGAATTTAATACAGCAGAGTCAAATTGAGGAGCAAAAGAACTCTTCTCAATCTTTAGAGCAGCGCGTTCGCTATTTAGAAAATGAATTAAGAAGGACACAGGATTTATTAGTTGAAACTTTAAAGGTACTGGAAGCGCATACAGGCCAAGATGTTGACGGGGATGGAAAAATCGGGTAGCCTACGTTTAGAAAGGTGCTTTCTTTGGTATGCAAAGAAGTATGCGAAAAAGCAGGCCTCTTTAGGATTCATCAATTGACCTATATGGTTCGATATGAATTAGTACTTCTGTAATACTTGGTATTTCAGCCCTAATATGATCCTTCAAGGCATGCGATATGTCGTGACCCTCTTCCACACTTATCTTTCCGTTTATGATAGCGTGCAAGTCTACATGATAATACATGCCTGTTTTTCGGACAAAGCACTTCTCAGTATCCAGTATGCCTTTCACCTCCAATGATTTTTTCTTGATGTCTGTAATTATGTCACCATAGAGGTGTTCATCCATTATTTCTCCTAAAGCGGGCCTAAAGATTAGGTAACTATTATACAGAATAAAACCAGATGCCAATAAAGCGGCCCAATCATCAGCTGCCTCATATCCTTTGCCGAAGAACAACGAGATAGAAATTCCCAAAAAGGCCATAATAGAAGTGATGGCATCGCTGCGATGATGCCATGCGTCGGCCTTTAAGGAGCTGCTATTTGTTTCTCTGCTTCTCTTGATAATAATACGGTAGGAGATTTCCTTCCATAGAATGATTACTCCCAATACCAATAGGGTCCATGCTTTTGGAGCTTTATGTGGTATTTGGATGTTCTGAATGCTTTCATAAGCAATAAAAGCAGCGGAAATGACTAAAAATACTACTACGACAAAAGTTATCAAAGGCTCTATCTTACCATGTCCATAGGGATGATTCTCGTCAGCAGGCCTTTTGGCATAGGTTAAGCCAAATAAAACGAATAGGGAAGCAAAAATATCTGTGGTAGATTCTATAGCATCAGCTATTAAAGCATAACTATGACCAAATACCCCCGCTAGCCCTTTAATAATAGCCAAGACGGTATTGCTAATGAGGCTAAAATATGTCGCCTTAATCGCTTTGTCTTCTTGATTAGAAATCATAGATATAATTGATGGCTCAAGATAACGAACCTATTTAGTTTAAAGAGAGTTACGGGTGGTTTTTATTCGTGTGTGCTATCTGCTCTCAAAGATACTGTCAAAGATGCTTTTAACTGTTGCCGGTAGCCGACCACTCTGGCCTCTAGTTTTTCTAGGTTATCATCTGTATCTAAGTGGATCTTCTCTCCATTATCTAACAGCATAAATGCTTTATGGGTATAGGAGTGAACGCTGCTTACATTTCCTGAGCGTCGGTGGTAATTTTGTGACTGCTTTACTCCATTTATATAGAACTTTTCTATAAGCTTGAAGGAGGTGGGTTTACCCGGAATGTATCCTAAAAGCCAAGGATAAATGTGGTAAGTTTTATTCATCGGGTCAATAGTCAAGCGATAATGTGCTGTAATTAGTACAAGCCCACCAGCAATTAAAACTAGACCAGTTAAAATGAATAATATACCCGAAAACGCGAAATTCTCAAGCAATAGATTGAACTGGATAAAACTCAAAGTTCCACCCATACATATCATCATGCTACCAAAAATCTTGAAACCTGTTGGTAATAATGCTTCTTGCTTTATCATTATTGTATGGTTACTGCTCATATTTTACTCAGCTTAAGAATATCTTGAGGATCAATTATTTCTTTGTGATACCCTTTAATGGCAATGTTAATCATGGCTAGGCCTATTTGGGTAGTATTTACAATGCTATTGGGGAATAAGCCTTTCATTATTTTTAGCACTAAGCCAAAATACGAGTAGATAAATTGGTAAACCTTGGTTTTTGATTTAATCCCCTTCAATGGGATGATGGCGCCAGGTCTAAACATATAAGCAGCTTTGAACCCCATGGATAGGAGGTCATTTTCTGTTTTTCCTTTTATACGAGCCCACGTACTTTTTCCTTTCTCGCTGCTGTCCGTTCCCTGTCCCGATACATAGCAACATACCATATCTGGATTTAAGTTGTATAAACTAGTCGCTAGAGAAATGGTATAGTCATAGGTTAGCTTTCTGTACTGCGCTTCGCTCAGGCCTGCTGCACTAACGCCCATGCATAGATAGCAGGCGTCGTATCCTCTCAACTCGTCGGTGACATCAGAATAGTCTAAGAAATCTTTCTTGATCAGTTCTTTTAATTTTGGGTGCGCTAGGCTTAGGGTAGTCCTACCTACCGTCAGCACTTGGGTAATCTGAGGGTCATCAAGGCATTCTAATAATAGTCCTTTGCCAACCATGCCAGTAGCTCCTGTGATAATTACTTTCATATTGCTAAAGTTAAGAAATTAATGGATGGCTTTAGTACCGAGGAAGTAGGTGTATGTGAAAATGCTTTGCATGAAATTTGTATCATAAGTCCACAGGCAATTGTCGGCCTTCTGCAGCAGCTTTCTTGTCCATGGCAATACCAACAGCAATGCCAATGCCTACGCCAAATGGAAACCCTATCCCTAAGAAGGCAATGTTACCTAAAGCCATTCCAATAGCAATTCCTATTGGAATACCAAATGCAGCAAGCCCTAGACTCAACCAAAGTACCATATAGTAATTTTTCGGTACAAGGTTTAAGTGCTTCTGTAATAGTTTTAAAATGGTATCCGTTTCCTTCCTTAATGCTTTTATTAGCACTTTCTTCTCGTCTGAAGTCTCTTCAATTGTTGTTAAACAGGCCTGTATCATTGGCTGCACTTCATCAGGTATAGGTTTTAAGGCGATGGATTCAATCAGTAGTGCGAGTTTTTCGTAGGCAGTTTTCACTTTCTTATGGGTTAATAACTCTGTGGGAAGTTGTGGCAGCTTAAAATATGGCATTTCAATAGTTTGGGGCTAATATACATAGCACTATTCGAAATGGCTTGTGCGAATCGGATTTTTCTCAGCTGAAGAAGCTATATCTCTGTCTTGGTAAGGCTTTTTGTTGCTAAAACCATCTCATACCCCCACAATTTTGCTTGCAATGCTTTATACTGGTATAGGCCGCTCTTATAATGTGTTTTTGCAAAGGTAGATACCTGCGGATTAAATAAATTGTAGAGCTCCGAAGGCAATGCACCAAGTAGGGCAGCCTGGTGCATTTTTTTTGCACTCTTTCTAATTCCTTCAGTATAATTGGTGCTCTGAATAGCATCGAACCCTGCTTCCTCAAGTTGGGTTGTGAATTTATTGAGGGTGCTGAAATGTGGTACTCCCCAAGTTTGCGCCCAATTTTGAATCCATTTGTGAGGATCTGCGAGTTTTTCTGAAGCTAAGAAGAAGTCTGTCATCACTACTTTACCGCCAGGCTTTAATAGACGATACGCTTCTTTAATAAAGTCATTCTTATGGCTAGTGTGGCAAACACTTTCACATGCCCATATTAAGTCATACGATGCGGATTCAAAGGTTGTTTGTGTGAAGTCCATTAAATGAAAGAATACCTGCTCGTCCAGCTGTGCTTCAATTACTTTCTGTTGCCCTAAGCTGAGCTGCTTTTCACTTAGAGAAAGGCCATCTATGGTGCATTGATGGTTTTGGGCCAAATAAATAGCCGCACCTCCCACGCCACAGCCAGCATCTAAAACCTTGACTGCTTTGGGCGACCCAGCATATTGGTGCATAAGCGTATTTGTATTTGCCAATGCTGCATTGAAATCTTTTGTAGTAGTATCCCAAATACCATAATGCAAGGATAAATTATCCTCCAAGCGCCACCACTTCTGATAATGATTCTGCGTTTGATTATA
>JBKEFO010000250.1:0-5046 GCA_046709585.1 Marivirga sp. | reverse complement strand
AGATTATTATCAGGTTCAATAAATATCGATACTCTTACACCTAAAGATGTAATTTCTTGACAAACACCCTTTAGAAAATCATACTGTTTAACAGTGTCCCAGCCGGCATTCGAAGTTAATACGTTCGGAGGATCAGGCACAAGAGTGGCTTGCGTAGGCTTAATATCCTTAATTAGTTGCATAAACCTCTCGTCAGGATAACCTTCAATGTTGTATTCAGTTTTTACTGCTTCTTTAAGATCATATGCATCTTGGGTTGTGATATGTCTTTCATCAGGCCGAGGATGTACTGTAACACCTTGGGCACCAAAACGTTCACAGTCTTTTGCGACAGTTACTACACTAGGGTTGTCTCCACCCCTTGCATTTCTTAAAGTAGCTATCTTGTTGATATTGACACTGAGTCTTGTCATAATTTTGTATTTATATGATAACTTTGCACGCAAGTTAATCAATATTAAAAAAGACCATGAGTTTAAAACAACAAATTGATTCGGATATAAAGGAAGCAATGAAAGCAAAGAACAAAGCGCAGTTAACAGCACTTCGTTCTATAAAGTCTTTAATTTTGCTTGCAGAAACAGAGAAAGGTGTCAAAGAAGAATTAAGTGAGGATACCGAAATGAAGTTACTTGTTAAGGCGGCGAAGCAAAGAAAAGAATCTGCGGAAACTTATGCTGCTAACGGGCGTCAAGAGCTAGCTGATAATGAATTAGTAGAATTGGCAGTAATAGATAAATACCTTCCAGCACAAATGTCTCAGGAAGAGTTAGCGCTAAAGTTGAAAGAAATTATTACTAAGGTTGGTGCTTCAGGACCTTCAGACATGGGTAAGGTTATGGGGATGGCCACTAAAGAATTAGCAGGAAAAGCGGATGGAAAAGCTATTTCTATCACTGTAAAAAGCTTATTGAGTTCTTGAAAACATTAGATATTATTCTATTAATTCCCCTAGTTTTTGGAGCCTACTTGGGTTTTAAAAAAGGCTTGCTGCTTGAGATTGTTTCTTTGTTAGCTTTTTTTCTAGCTGTTGTTGGCGCTTTTAAATTAGTTGATTTTGGACAAGAATTACTGAGTCCTTATTTTCAAAATTGGGAAAAGGCCTTGCCTATAATATCATTTGTTTTATTATTCGTGGGAATATTATTACTGGTAAACTTAGTAGGTAAAATAGCGAAGAAAATCCTTGATATGACTTTATTGGGGGGGCTTGATAATTTTGCAGGAGCTGTACTGGGATTGTTGAAATGGGCTTTTGGCGTAAGTTTAGTTTTGTGGCTCGCTACTTCTGTAGATATGAATCTGTCGAACGATTTAACAGATAACACGTATGTTTATCCTGTGCTAGCTTCCGTTGCTCCTTTTGTGTTTGATGCAATTTCAGTTTATATGCCTTTTATTCAGGAGATTTACGACATGGTAAAGACCACTTTCACCCAGAGTCAATTTTAGACACATGCTATTGCTAGTGGATAATTACGATTCATTCACCTATAATTTGGTGGATTATTTTAACCAGCTAGGTGTTGAATGTGAGGTGGTGAAAAATGATTTACATCCAAGTGAAATCAAGGATCCTGATATTTATATGGGGTTGGTTTTATCACCCGGGCCCGGCCGTCCAGAGGATGCGGGTTTTTTGATGGAGTATATACGATTTTTTGAGCGTCAGATGCCTATTATTGGAATCTGTCTTGGCCATCAAGCCATCGCATTATATTATGGGGGAAGTGTGAAAAAGGCTGTTAAACCAATGCATGGCAAGCTTTCTTATGTTTTTCAGCAATGTGGGGATGAACTTTGCAGAAACATACCCAAAGTATTTGAGGTAGTGAGGTATCATAGTTTGATAGCCTCAATTAGTGATGCCCCGTTGTTGATTAACTTGGCACAAACAGAATATGCAGAGTTGATGATCCTACGACATAAAGAAAAATTAATTTATGGCTTGCAATACCATCCAGAAGCAATTCTGACGAAATTTGGGATAGAAATTCTAGAAAACTGGCTTGAAATCATTAGAAGAAAAGGGAAATTGAATAGTTTAATTCTCAAAGAATAAAGTAATTTAAATATCTTTAACATTTGTATTTGCAATGCGTTTCTTAAGTTAAGGTTAAGAATGCTTAACTTTAAAGGGCTGTTTTTAAAATAACAAAAAATGAAAATCCATAAAGAAGGAGATTATAGTTTTATTGACGAAGGCAATGGTGAACCACTAGTATTGTTACACGGATTATTTGGTGCTTTAAGTAATTGGGAGTGGGTCGTAAATAGATTCTCTACTAATTATAGGGTTATAATTCCATTACTGCCTATTTATGAGATGCCTATCAAAAAGGCAGGTTTAGGAGCGCTTACTGATTTTGTAGAAGGTTTTGTAAATATGATGGAGATCAATAAAATGACCTTGATTGGGAATTCTTTAGGAGGACATGTTGCATTGATTTATATTTTGAGGCATCCTGAGCAAATTGATAGATTAGTTTTAACAGGTAGTTCGGGCTTATTTGAGAATACTATGGGCGGTTCTTTTCCTAAAAGAGGAAGCTATGATTACATAAAAGAAAGAGTTGCTTATACTTTTTATGATCCTAAAAAAGCTACAAAGGAGTTAGTGGATGAGGTTTTTGAGACAACTAAGAGTATACCTAAATGCATGAGAATTGTGGCTATTGCTAAATCAGCACAGCGGCATAATATGGCAACGGAAATCACGAAAATCACAGCACCAACATTATTAGTGTGGGGGCTAAATGATACGATTACGCCTCCAATAGTTGCACATGAATTCGATAAATTAATACCAAATACTACTTTACGTTTTATTGATAAGTGCTGCCACGCGCCAATGATGGAACAGCCTGAGGAGTTTAATGAAATTTTGGAGTCTTATTTAAAAGGAGAATTATCTACAGCAGAAGAAGGCCTAGATGCTTGATTTAATAAACGATATGATCCCCCCTTTAAAAATCACAGACGAGGCGTCAAAAGCGTTGATTTGGATGGACGAATTACGTTTGGATTATTTACCAGTGGTGGAAAATCAGAAGTTTCAGGGATTTCTTTCAGAGGACAACATTATTGATGAAAATGACAACTCAAAAGACGTAGGGGAGTATTTCATAGATGGTGCTAACTGTTTCATTTATCAATACCAACATATCTACGATGCAGTAAAAAAAGCAACTGACTATGATTTTAAAATGGTTGCAGTATTAAATGATGATGGTACCTACAAAGGAGTGCTATTACTTACTGACTTGCTGTCTGTATTTTCTCAATCTGCTTTTATCCAAAGTCCTGGAGGAATAATAGTCCTATCCTTAAATCAAATAGATTATTCATTAAGTGAAATTAGCCGATTGATCGAAACAAATGACGCGCAAATTTTAGGATCTAGTATTAATATTGATCCAAGTGATCCTGCGAAATTTCGGTTGACTCTAAAAATTAATAGGGAAGACGTTACGCACATAATAGCTACCTTAGAAAGGTTTGATTATAAGGTTGTAGCGAAATATCATGAAGCTACTACTGTAACAAACGAAAAAGAAAGACTCGATCTTTTACTTCGTTACCTCGATTCATAGTTTATGAAAATTGCACTTCACGGAAAAGTATTTAACAAAGAAGTTGAGCCCTACATTAGAAAGGTTTTGGACTTATTGTATAAAGCGGATGCAGAAATAAGTATCTCTAATCAGTCCATTGATAGCTTTATAGAAGTATTTCCTGAATGTAAGCGCCTTTCAAGGTTTAATAAGATCTCCAAAGGGGACATCGATTTTGTGATTAGTTTAGGTGGTGATGGCACTTTGTTAGAGGCAGTTTCTATGGTAGGGGAGGCTGAAACCCCCATATTAGGGATAAATACGGGCCGGTTAGGATTTCTAGCCACCTCACCAAAAGAGCAAATAGAGCAAGCCCTTAGTGATTTGTTTGCTATGAACTATAAAATTGATGCGCGTTCTTTAATTAAAATGGAGTGCAGTAAACCAATTTTTCAGAATGTTGACTTCGCCTTAAATGAATTTGCTATTCTGAAGACAGACTCGTCATCAATGATAACTGTGCACACCTACGTTGATGGTGATTATTTAAATTCTTATTGGGCCGATGGTCTAATTGTATCCACACCAACAGGCTCTACAGGATACTCCCTTAGTTGCGGAGGGCCAATAGTATTGCCTCATTCAAATAATTTTGTAATTACTCCAGTGAGTGCTCATAATCTAAATGTCCGGCCTCTTATTGTTTCCGATCAAAGTGAAATAACATTTAAAATTGAAAGTAGAAGCAATAAATTCTTAGTTTCCCTCGATTCTAAATCGGAGTCCGTCGATAATGATGTGAAATTAGCGGTAAGAAAAGAGGATTTTCGAGCAAAACTTGTTACGTTTAGTTACTCAAATTACTTTGATACTTTAAGACAAAAATTGAATTGGGGACTTGATTTAAGGAATTGATATTCATTTATTTGAAATATTTGTCTTACTTTTAAACTTTAATAATTAATACTACGGATAATGAAAAAAGTATTATTGCTTTTTTGCGTTCTTATGTCTGCCTTAATAGTGATGCCGGAAAGTGCAGATGCGCAGCTATTTGGTGGTGCAAAGAAAAAACAGAGGAAGAGCAGCCGAAAAATTGGTTCTTTCTCAGGTACGAGCAGATCTTTTAATTCGGAGATATCTTATTATGCTGTAGGTGGAGGTGTGAATGCTTTAAATTACTTTGGCGACATAGCACCTAGGCCTAATACCTTTAGCACAGATGTTTCGTTTACTAGACCGGGGATAAATTTTTTTATTAAGCAGAAGTTTGGCGATCGGTACTCTTGGAGAGCTAACTTTATGTGGGGACGTCTACAAGCTAGTGATGTTGAAACAGTAGGTGTTGATAATTTTAACGCCGAAAATGCTAATCGATATTTAAGAAATCTTTCTTTTAGGAATGATATTTTGGAACTTTCACTTACTGGTCAATTAGACTTGTTTAAACATGGCGGACGGTTTTCCTCAAGACCCCCTTTAAATGTTTATT
>JBKEFO010000249.1:0-5058 GCA_046709585.1 Marivirga sp. | reverse complement strand
TTCGTCAGGAAATATTGTAACTACCGACCAATCGAAACTTGTGGTGGTGGATGGTTTAAAGGATTGTTTGATTGCAGAGCGGGATGGTGTCCTATTAATTTGCAAGAAGAATGCTGAGAAGGAAATTAAAGAGATAGTGAATGCCGTTAAAGTAAAGAAAGGGGACAGTTTTATTTAAGGACAAATGCCGTTGTAATAGATAGAAAAAAGCTTGAGGTATCTCAAGCTTTTTTCGTTTAGAATAATAAGTAAAAACAGATTAAAAATGCTGTCATACTAGCCAGTAAAGTAAGAAGAACTGGCCAATTTGTCTCTGGTTCATCCTTAAGGCCACCAGCCTTATGATGAGGTATAGGTTGTGTTTCCATCGTTTCTCTTGTGAGAATATGAAGCTATACGAAGTGGATAAAAAAAAGTATATAGGTTGTAAAAAAATATTTTTATATTTTTATAAATACTCCCGCATTGTAAGTGCGATTCGCTAATATTTGCCTGCCTTGCAAGGCGCTAGCTGCACCGACAGAAATTCCAAATTTCTCATTTGGTGCGTAAATAAGCTCGCCCGAGTAAGCAATAAACTCTACATTGTTATTGAATATTCCATTACCACTAACAGCACTGTCATCACCATTGAAAAATGATTTTACACCATTCAATCTAATGATGACTGTTAGTTGCTTAATCGTGTAGCCAGTTTCTATTCCATATCTAAATTCATCAGAAAAATTATTGGTTCTGTTATTCAGTGCGACCTGAGTACTTACATATAGTGGAATCGGATAAAATGAGTGACTGGCATCAAGGGTAAGCATTTGGTTGAATTCGCCATCCCCCGTTTGTAGTAGCTTTGAATTACCTCCCGAAGGGTTACCACTGGGAATGCCAACTTGCAGGCCTACGGATAATACTATTTTCTTATTCTGAAGAAGGCCATATTTTATAGCAAGGTCTAGGTCGCCAAAACCATTAAGTTGATCTCCGTCGGATAGTTGGTTGCCGCTTGCATCCTCTCTTTTATTCAGGGTACTCCTGACAAAAAATGGAGTATATGCGATGGCAGTGAATCTATCAGTGATGCCGTACTCCATATATAAACTGCTAACATAAACACCGGTGGTAGTTATGTCAATAATATTTGATTCTCTGTTGTAATATTTACTAGAACGAACCCACCATTGATTTAGCTTAATAAAACCCTTTCCTTTCTTTTGGGTCCAACCACCACCAGCATATAATGGAGCGACAATACTGAAAAGTAAGAAGGTGATTATTACTATCTTTTTCATAATTAATAACTTATTTCTGAATTGCCCCTACCCCAAATGTCA
The DNA here is from genome assembly GCA_046709585.1 of Marivirga sp. Lineage (GTDB taxonomy): Bacteria > Bacteroidota > Bacteroidia > Cytophagales > Cyclobacteriaceae > Marivirga. The sequence continues at coordinate 3,730 of JBKEFO010000249.1, read as the reverse complement.
CCCCAAAAGGCTTGCAGTAAATGATTACATAATCATAAGAACTTAAGCCTACGGCCATATTATTACCATTTTGATTTAAGATTTGGCTTATGTTGTAGGACTGAGCGCCGCTATTAGCCATTAGGGGCGTCAATTCTACTCCGCCTTGAACGGATGATGGGTTATTGCTTAGGTAAACTACCAAACCAGGTCCATTATCTGCAGAGAAATCAGCATTAAATTCTAAAATGATCTCACTATCGCGGGCGCTTATTTCCCCCGTTCCATCTACATCATAACCGTTTTTCCCACTGAAATCAATCTTTCTGCTTGATTGTATGCTAGTGGTTTCGCCAACATGAAAGGAGAGTGAATCGAGTAATTGTTCAAACTGAACAGTAATGACAGCCTCTCCTCGTGATAGGCCTATTACTGAGCCGTTGGTATTTATGGAGACAGTGTTTGGCGTTATGGCGTTCCAAGCAAAAGAAGGATTGATAAGTGGACGACCTTGTTCATCGATTACAGTGGCATTTATTTGATATTCATCTCCTATCTTCAATGTGTCGATGGAAGTGCTAATCATTATTTGAGGTGCTGATGACTCGAGCTTGTCCACAATATCAACACCAATGCAACCTGTTATAAAAGCATATAGCGAATAGGTGATAATTAATACGTACTTATTCATCTCCAAAAGTAGTAAGTGATGCTTTAACGGAAGGTCTGCCCGAAGACTTTATGATTATATTATCTTTTTAGTACCTGTGCCGCTTCTTTCGCAAAGTAGGTTAGGATAATGTCAGCACCAGCTCTTTTGATGCTTAACAAACTTTCCATCATCGCGCTCTCGCCGTCTAACCATCCTTTCTCAGCTGCAGCTTTAATCATGCTATACTCTCCGCTTACATTATAAGCGGCAATAGGTAATTCATGATTTTCTTTTAACAAATGAATTATATCTAGATAAGCTAGAGCAGGTTTAACCATTAAAAAATCAGCCCCTTCATCAGCATCTAGTTCAGCTTCAATTAATGCTTCATGCTTGTTGGCAGGGTCCATCTGATAGGTCTTTTTATCTCCAGACTTAGGAGCAGAATCTAGTGCATCTCTGAAAGGACCGTAGAATGCACTTGCATATTTCGCTGAATAGCTCATAATAGATACATTTTCAAAGCCGTTGTCATCTAAGGTTTCTCGAATGTATTCTACTCTGCCGTCCATCATGTCTGATGGGCCAATAATATCTATCCCTGTTTCGGCCTGTGCTAGTGCCATGTCGGCCAATACATCCAATGTTTCATCATTTAATATATTACCAAATTCATCTACAATACCATCATGTCCGTCACTACTATAGGGGTCCATGGCTACATCTGTCATGATACAAGCTTCAGGAAAATTAGCTTTTATTTCGCGTAATGCTTTCAAATAAAAGAAGCTGTCATTACTGCTTTTTGTAGCCATTTTATCCTTATGTTTTTCATCAACCACCGGGAATATGTCAAAGGAGTAAATTCCTAATTTCATGCACTCTTCTATCTCCTGCAGCATATAATCTAATGATAGTCTGAAAATTCCAGGCATACTTTCAACGGCTATCTTTTTTTTAGAGCCTTCCAAAAGAAAAAGAGGAAAGATAAAATTTTTGGTAGCTAAGGATGTCTCCGCAACCATATTTCTGATGGCTGCTGATTTTCTGTTTCTTCTGGGTCTTCTAAGCATAGAGTGAGGATATTTACCACAAATTCACAATTAATTAAATGGCAGTACATAGTGATTGTAGTTTGAAAAAAGGTGGCTATAGGAAAAGATAAAAAAGAGAGAACTTATTCTTCTTTTTTAAGCAATTTTATCTGGTCGTGGCTCGTGTCTGTCCTTTACCTTTTCCTTTTCTTTTCTGACTACTCTTTTAACCACATCGAAGGATTGTTGAGCAGCAGACACAAAATCGTCAGCTTTTTCAGCAACAAATAAGTTCTTGCCAGGTAAGAATATTTTTACTTCCACCATCTTCTCACCTGTGTCAGTTTCCGTCAAGGACTTTAGATAAATATCAAGCCCAACTAATTGATCATTATACTTATCTACTTCTCCAAAAATGGCTTCTATTCTTTCTATTAAATCTTTACTAACATTAAAATTCACGGGGTTTACGGTAATTGTCATATTGCTACTTTTTATGTGTATATCAGCTTTGTTTATTTCCTAGCGCTGTTTTTAGTTCAGCAAGTATCTCACATGCTTTTTTATACCATGTCCCATATTTTTGATAGACGCATTCAATCCAGCATGCCACCAAAGGTAATATGTAGATACTTTGGGTTTACTTAGAGCTGCTGGAGCGCGCATTGGCAGCTAGTTCTGTTTCTTTTAGTAAAGGATAAACTACGAGTTTGTTGAGCGCACTTTCAGTGGGTTATCAGAAACTCCCTTCATCAATATGAGAATTAATCTTCATTATATTTCCGATTAAGCTGTTTAAGTATGGAATTCCCACCCCCATAGTTACCTCTTTATATAACAGATTGGAGCCTATAAATGTTGCGATAAATAAAAATAAGTGGACTAAAGACTTGGTAAATTGCTGTTTTACATCACCTTATTGGAAATTAGCTTTCTAAGCTTCAGTAGTCGCTTTTTTGGGTTCTAAATTTTCGCAATTAGGAATACTACAGTCACCATAAAAAACTAAAGCGTGTAAGCTGATTTTAGATTCCAGGGATTTTCCCACACGCTTTTTAATGTTTTCAATATCAGGGTCTAAAAATTCTTTTATTTTATGGCAATTGTTGCAAACAAGATGGTCATGATGCTCATAGGTCAATGCGGGTTCGTAAAGCGCATTTTCATCTTTGAAATTATGTTTAACAACAAGTCCACAATCCACTAGTAGATCAATTGAATTATATACAGTCGCCCTACTAATGGTGTATTCTTTATTTCTCATTTTCACAAATAATGTCTCAACATCTATGTGCTCATCTTGTGGTAGATTGTATATTTCTTCTAGCACGGCATAGCGCTCGGTAGTTTTCCTGAGGCTTTGGTCGTTCAGGTATTGCTCCATAATGTGCTTTGCACGCTGTATTATCTCTTTTTTTACTGGCATATATTTGTAAATATTTGCTTTTTAATTACCTATTTTAAAAAAATAAATTTTAACTCACCAAGCCAGGGTACCAGCAGGTATCTAGCACATGAATTTTTTCGGGGTTAAAAGTTAGGTGTATTTTATCTCCTTTGTGAAATAGAATTTTCTCGTGTGCATGTATTACAATATGTGTTTCCGCACCAATATCTGCATGCACCTGTTGGTGGTCACCAAAATACTGAGCTAAGACCACCTCAGCGGCAAAGCTATTTTCTGAAGGTTTCAACTCGATTTCAATATTTTCTGGTCTTATGGCAATCAGTATTTCGCCTGTACGTTTGCTGTCTATGGCAGGAATGGTACCAGATTTCAATTTGTAGCAGCTCTCCGTGGCCGTGGCATTCATCGCATTTATTTTCCCGAAGAAATTAGCAACATATAAATTTTTAGGCTGTTCGTAGAGGTCTCTTGGGGAGCCGACTTGCTGGATTTTACCATCTTTAAGAATAGCAATTCTATCTGCGGAGGAAAGTGCATCTCGCATGTCATGAGTAACAAATAGTGCGGTAGCACCTGCTCTTTTAATAATATTTCTCACTTCTTCTCTTACCTGGTCTTTTAAAACAGCATCTAAATTGCTAAATGGTTCATCTAGCA
>JBKEFO010000248.1:0-5062 GCA_046709585.1 Marivirga sp. | reverse complement strand
TGAGAAGGGCGTTGCCCATGGAGCCGATGCATTGAGAGAAAAACTTTATCGCTTGAGTAAAGGAAGTGGTGCCTACAAAATTGTTGACCTAGGCAACATATCCGAAACTATTGATATTGATCAGACCTATGGCAGAGTACAAGAAGTATGTCGTGCATGCATAGAGGCAAATACCTTACCCATACTTATTGGTGGTACACATGACATGACATATCAACAGTATCAAGCCTATGAGGAGATGGATAAGCTCATCAGTATCATTAATATTGACGCTTTCTTAGATATGGACGATCAAAATGCTGAAGCCAACAGTAACTTTGTACAAAAGGTCTTAATGCACCAACCTAATTATCTGTTTAACTATAGCCACTTAGCCTATCAAAGTTATTTAGTAAACCAGCAAGCAATCAGTATTTTAGAACGTCTCCACTTTGAAGCGCATCGAATAGGTGCACTAAGACATGACCTTAAAGAGATGGAACCCGTTATAAGACAGGCAGATATGATGAGTTTCGATTTATCCTCTATCAAATCTGCTGATTTCCCCGCTACAGACAAGGCACAACCATTTGGCCTAACTGGCGAAGAAGCTTGCCAGCTTTGCTGGTATGCTGGCATTAATGATAAGTTAAGTGCTGTAGGTTTCTATGAATTTAATCCTGAGCTAGACGACCAATCGGGTAAATCTGCCAATGTATTTGCAGTTATGATGTGGTATTTCATTGAAGGCTATTATAATAGAAAGGGGACTACCGATTTTAGGTCAAATGATTACGCTAAATACGTGGTGACAATACCAGAAGATGAAGACGAAACAATTGTTTTTTATAAGAGTCTAGTAAGTGAGAAGTGGTGGATAGAAATTCCCAATAAGGACAACAACAAAACCTATAAAAGAAATTACATCGTCCCTTGTAGTTACTCAGACTATGAACAGGCTATGGCTGGTGAAATTCCTGAACGATGGGTTAATATGCATGCTAAACTTTTTTAAAAATATGAAGCTAATGAAATATCTCAGCGTCCTTTTTATTTTTTTACTAGGAATTGTATCCTGCGGAGAAAAGCCTTTGAGTTCTGATATGGTTATTAAAAAGTCCATCATGTATCACGGTGGCATAGCTTACGACACTTTAGCTGTTCATTTACAGTTTCGTGACATAGCATATAAGATCCAACTAAAAGAAGGGTCTTATTCTTACAGCCGTATTTTTAACGATACCCTGGGCAACAGAATCATAGACATCCTTACTAATAACGGATTCTCTAGGGAAATTAATGACCGCAAGGTTTCCATAAGCGCAAAAGATTCATCAGCCTATGCAAATGCGCTAAACTCTGTGCAATATTTCGCATTACTCCCCCATGGGCTTCAACAGCCCGCAGTAAAGTCTGAACTATTACCGGTACAAAATATCGCCGGAAAAGATTACTATGCCATAAAAGTATATTTCTCAAAGTCTAATGGCGGCAAGGATTTCGACGATGAATTTATCTATTGGGTTGATAAAAAAGACTTTTCAATGGATTATTTTGCTTACAAATATAATACCGATGGGGGTGGCATACGCTTTCGGAAAGCCTATAACTCAAGAGCTATTAACGGCGTAATTTTTCAAGATTACGAGAATTACGAGGCTGACAGAGGAACTGAATTAAGACAAATACCTGCATTATATTCAGCAGGTAAGTTAAAATTACTATCACAGATAGCATTAACATTCTATGATTAAATCGACCCCAAAATATCAAACTGTATTCGCTTTAAGTGTGTTCCTGATCTTACTTTTCGGCTCTTTTTTCCTGTTATTACACAGTTTACTGAATGACGCTTCCTATTTTATAATAAAACTCATTTTGACACCTCTCATACTTGTAATAGGCTTATTAATTCTAAACAAGCTAATCTCCGGCGTGAAAATCATAGAAGCAGGAAATAACCAATTGAACATTTTTCACCCGATAAGCAGGAAAAGAATTTTATTACCCTTAGATCAAATTAGAGGATGGCAAGAAGAAGTGGTAAAGACTAAAAATGGGGATTTTAGAGAAATAAAGATTCTTTATAGCAATAAAAGCGTAGTCAAGCTATCAAACAAAGAGAATACAGACTATGACAAACTCCTCCAATATTTAACCCAAAAAGTTAAGAGAAAACAAGTGAAAGGAAATTAACACAACCATTCGCCACATAAGTAGTTAGAAAATTATAAGACGTCTTAAATCAAAAACATTATTATCTATGGCTAATATAACACTAGGTGGGGCAGCAACCACTACAAATGGAGAGTTACCAGCAGTTAATTCAGCAGCTCCTAATTTTAAATTAACAAAAACCGACTTCTCTGAAGTAACTTTAGAAACTTACAAAGGCAAAAAGGTGATCCTAAACATCTTTCCAAGTGTAGACACTGGTGTTTGCGCAGCATCTGTAAGGAAATTTAATGAAGAGGTAGCAAACTTAGAGAACACAGTTGTTTTATGCGTCTCCAAAGACCTACCATTTGCACAAGCAAGATTTTGTGGTGCTGAAGGAATCGAAAATGCAATCCCTGTATCTAACTTTAAATCACCTGATTTCGCCACTAACTATGGTGTTAAAATTGAAAGCGGTGCCTTTGCTGACCTAAATGCAAGAGCTGTTGTTATAATAAATGCAGAGGGTATCGTCACGTATACTGAGCTAGTGCCAGAAATCGGAAGCGAACCAGATTATGATAAAGCACTGAAGTCTTTATAAGGTATAAAAGCAAGCATAAAAAAAGGCTTCAGTAAACTGAAGCCTTTTTTTATGCCCTTAAATATAGTCTTGGTTTAATTACTTACTTCTTGCTCCGACTTAACTTCAACAGTAATTGTACCATTACCATTTGTGTCATTAATCTGAGTAACTTTCACTAGACCTACATATCCACCTCTATCAGCGTCTAACTCAAAGGCTATTACACTTCCAACTGATAATTGGGTTGAAGACGTGTTCACATTCAACTCTGAATCTGCCGCTTCCACTAGACCAGCACTATTATTGATAGCATCGAAATCTCCAGGACTCAAATTAGTTACCCTAAATCTAGTTGCGTTTCGCGTTCCAAATACACCACTGATTGGCAAATTAACCGATGAATATACCGAGTTTAGTCCAGCATCATCAATAGCTGCAATCGTATTTTTGTTTGTATTCCCATAGTAGTATGCAAAATCAATCACTGATCCCGCTGTTCCTGAGGCATCTCTAGCAGCAGCGTAGCCATATCTCTCTCCTTTTAAAGCATCAAAAAAACCAGCCTCCGCATTTCCTTGCGCACCTAATAAAACCGCAGTATAATTACTTATTGGTGCTGATGTTATTGATAAAGCAATATCAAGTGAGCCTGTTTCACCAGCTTCATCTACAGCAAGTAGTCTAATTGTAAACTCTCCAGCAATAGGGAGTGATAGTGGTGTAAATTCAACAGTTGCTGATGTAGCACCTGCATCCAAACCTAAATCATTTCTAGTGTATTCGCTTTTGTAACCTGTTAAATCTATTGTTCCACCACCAGCTTCCGTGAAAGACTCAATACGCAGCGTATTAAAGCCAGCTGCTGCGTTTACTGTGGCAACGAACGAGAACGCTTCATTAACTTCTACAGTAGCATCTGATGGCGTGGTAGTTACGGAAATTGAAGGACCTCCTAAAGGCATCTCAGTTTCGCTATCACAAGCTGTGAAGAATAAAGTGGAGATTGCTACTCCAAGTAATAAAGCATTTTTAAATAGTGTTTTCATGTTTTTAGTTTTAGTTTGCCAATGTTAGGAAGTATTAATAACCCGTCACATTATCCCTTGTATAACTGCGATAATTAATAAAAGTTACTTGCTGAGTGCTTTTTTTTTGTGATTTTTTATGTATTTCAGATTGATAATATTACATTGTGAATGAATGTATAAAGTATTAAAAAGTCTGTTGATCTAATTGTTACTTACTATGATTAAGAATAGATCTTGACAGAGAATGTGAATTATGTATATTTATTAATAGATATTATCTTAATAAATTTTAAATTGCGTACTTATATGAAGAGTTTTTAATTACATTTATATCTCGTTTGCATAAATAAAACTTTAACAAATTAACCATCACTAAAGAAAATTGAATTATGGCAGAGAATAACCAGAGCATCTTTGACATGATACACCAATATGGTCCGTTTTTGGGCTTGGGTATTATTGGTTTAGCCGTTTTGATTGTAATCTTATATTACATTCGATTAGGTAGCTTAAAAGACTTCAAACAAAAGTATGATTACATCAATAAGAATGAAATCGACACTTTATGGCGCGGTACAGTAGTTTTGCTAATAGGAGCGGTAGTCGCTGCTAATGCGCTTTTTGGTGAAACAGAATTCTTATGGTTAGCTGTAAAGATATTTGTTTCCGGAATGTTAGCACTTATCGTTGGGGTGATAATACAAAATGTATTACGATTCTACTTTCCTTTCTATGTTGAAAAGAGATTGAAAAAGTTAAGATATGCACCACGTGTTTCTCCTAAAACTGGCAAAGCAATGAAGCTTTTGACTGAAGAAGAAGAGGATGTATACTTAGATGAAGGCATGCAAGCTGAAGAAGATATTTTCTCAGTAGATTATGATGTATGGGTTGACGAAGAAACTGGTTATACAAAAATAGAAAAGTATTCCGGCCATTTACATGCATTGCAGTGTTCTGAATGTAATTACCAGACATTAAAGGTTGTTAAAGAAGAGATAATCAAATCGCCGACAATTACAGAAGAAGGTGAGTTGATGAAATATTTCAAATGTTCTTATTGTGGTCATAAAGCAAGAAAAACTTTCCACATAGCAAGACTGAAGGAAAACGTTGATGTAGATCAAGCAGCTTCATAAGTTAAAAGATTAGACATAAAAAAAAGGCGCTCCGTTGGGAACGCCTTTTTTTTATGTCTAATCTTTTATAATTCCAAAAGTTATTTAAATATAAGACAAGCATACATTCTTAGGTTCCGTAAAGAATCTTAGTACTTCAACACCCCCTTCCCTTCCAAGCCCACTATTTTTCA
>JBKEFO010000247.1:0-5121 GCA_046709585.1 Marivirga sp. | reverse complement strand
TATCTTTTGGCCTGGAACTAATATAGCCAAAGCCGCAAGTGAAATACTCCATCAACTTATAAACGAAGAATAATTAAATTGATTTCAGATGTGTCATATTTGTAACTATACGATACTAGCATCTGTTAAAACACCACAAAAATTATTATCATGAGAAATAGCTATTATTTTATCCTTATTGCACTTCTTTTAAGTGCAGGATGTTCTTCAAATTCTGAAGGACAAAAATCAGAAAGGGCAACAAAAACCTCAAAAGAGATACTGAGGGAGCAAGCAGATTCACTTGCCGCCAATAAACAATATAGTGGCGACGAAAGGCTGGCATCGCTGAAACTACCCAAAGGATTTCATATATCTGTATTCGCAGAAGTGGATAACGCAAGATCGATGACCTTGTCGCCTGAAGGCACTTTATTTGTTGGGAACCGAAGCGGTGATAAAGTATATGCCGTACAAGACACCGATAAAGATGGTATCGCTGACAAAAAGTTCATTATTGCAGAAGGACTTAATTCGCCTAATGGAGTAGCTTTCAAGGATGGCGACCTATACGTAGCAGAGATAAGTAGGATAATAAAGTATACTGACATAGAGCGCAATTTAGCCAATCCGCCAGCTTACGAGGTAGTTTATGATAAATACCCTACTGATGAGCACCACGGCTGGAAGTATATTGCCTTTGGTCCTGATGGTAAATTATATGTTCCCGTAGGTGCACCGTGTAATATTTGCAATAATCCTGACAAACCTATTTACGCATCTATTACAAGAATGAATGCAGATGGCAGTAACATGGAAATTTATGCTGAAGGTGTAAGAAATTCAGTAGGTTTTACATGGCATCCAGAGACAAAGAAAATGTTTTTTACGGATAATGGAAGAGACAGATTAGCAGATAATATCCCTCCATGTGAATTAAATATGGTTACTGAAAAAGGCCAGCACTTTGGCTATCCATTTTGTCATGGTGGAACTATTGCAGATCCTGAATTTGGAACGCTAAGAGGTTGTGAAGAATTCACTGCACCTTATAGAAACCTTGGCCCTCATGTTGCTCCTTTAGGCCTAAAGTTTTATACAGGTACTATGTTCCCTGAAAGCTATAAAAACCAAATATTTATTGCGGAGCACGGCAGCTGGAATAGAGCAGAGAAAATTGGTTATCGCATACAAATGGTCTCTAATACCACAGATGGCAAGCCTAGCTACGATTCATTCATTGAAGGATGGCTAGATGATGCTGAGCAAGAAGCGTGGGGCCGACCTGTTGATGTTATAATAGCGGCCGATGGTGCTATGCTTATCAGTGATGATCAAGCTGGATTGATATACAGAGTGATCTACAAAGGCTAAATCAACAAACAATACATCCAAAGGCCAGTATATTATTCTACTGGCCATTTTTTATGCCTTTGATATTTTATATATTGGTGAGGCATAAATTCTATATCTCCTAAACGAACCTACTCACATCTATGGAACAATACGATTTAATAATAATAGGTGCGGGACCGTCTGGCTACGCGGCTGCTATGCGAGCTGTAGATTTCAAGAAGAAAACCCTCTTGATCGAGAAAAACAACTTAGGTGGAGCAGGTATTACCAATGGCGCGTTATCATCAAAAACATGGTGGGAACTATCTAGAGATATGCTTGCCTTTAGAAAGAACTTAAAAAGGTTTAAGATGGACCCGCCAGCCACAATCTGGAAAGAGGTTCAGTCTGAAGTGAATAAGGCAGTGGCAGAACGTGTTAATTTATTACAGGACCACTTAGACCACCTGAAAGCTGATGCGAATTACAGTGGGCTGCTTGACTTTCAAGTGGGGGAAGCGAAAATCGAGTCAGAAAATATTGTATCTGTCACTAATAATGAGGGAAACATAAAATATGGCGCTGAAAATATTATCATCGCTACAGGCAGCCGTCCGAGAAAGGTTCCAGAATTACCTATTGATGAAAAGCATGTTTTCACTAGTGATGGCATAGAGCAAATGGATGATTTTCCTGAGAGCCTCGTAATAGTTGGTGCTGGGGTTATTGGTTGCGAATATGCAACCATCTTTGCTGGCTTCGGGAAAACAAAAGTCTATTTGATTGACAAAGGTGAAACAATATTACCCTTCGAAGACAGTGATGTGGTAGAAGTGATTGAAAGAAATCTGGAAGCGGAAGGGGTGCATATTCATAGAAATTCCTCATTAAGTAAAATGGAAATAAAAGATGGCCGCGTGCACTACGAACTTATACGTCCTGATGGAATCAAAGAACATTTTGAGGTAGAAAAAGCGTTAATATCAGTAGGAAGAGTGCCTAATTATGAAAAATTATGGAATGATGCAGTACCCATAAAGATGGGTAAACGCGGTATTGAAGATCATGATACAAAGACCTCGATAAAAAATATTTTTGCCGTCGGTGACATCACTGCCGATATTAATTTAGTTAATGTAGGTGAATTGGAAGGGCGATACGCAGTAGAAAAAATATTTAGTATACCCAGCAAAAAATTAGTCTACGAGAACATAAGTACAATTATGTTTTTAAATCCAGAAGTGGCTGGAGTGGGGTTAAATGAGAAAATGGCGCAAGCACAAGGTATTAATTACAAAGTAGTAAGTGTAGATTATTCTTGTATCACTAGGGCAATTGCGAAAAGAAATACTGAAGGCTTCATCAAACTATTAGTAACAGACGATGAGGAAATGAAAGTGTTAGGTATGCGTGTTATAGGTGAACAAGCTTCATCAGCTATCCAAGCAGTGGCTTTGTTAATTAGCATGAATAAAGGAATTGAAGAATTAGCAGAGTGCGTACACCCCCACCCTAGCATTACTGAGGGTATTCAAGAAAGTGTTCGGGCCTTGCTTGGAAAATCAATTATCAAGTCTGGTTTATTGAAAAATACCGTAAGCTGCTATTGTTATAATTGCGAGCGTAAAGAGTTACAGGCTATTTAAACTTTCCTTTAATGTCTTTTTCAGACTCTCGATTTGTGAAGCGTATAACTGGTAAGGCATTTCAAAATAGGCGTTAGTTGCTCCTCCGTACTTTTTAAAAATATCTTCCGCTCGCTGGATTGATATAAGAGCCTGCTCATTATTTCCTGACATATGGTAGAGTTTTGCTTTCAGCTAATGTGCTTCTGGAAATCTGTTTTCTATTGTTAAAGTAGTTTCAAGTATTTCAGTGGCTTCTTCTATTCGATTTTGCCCTAGTAGTGCATACGCTTTGTACAAAAAACACCTAGAATCTACATAATCGATACCAAATTCTTCAGTTGTCAGCAATATCGACCTATCTAAATAAATGTCTGCTGAATCATAATTCGCTTCATATAAGTGGATCAAACCTATCATTTTGCATGCATTTTCTCCCCATGCTACAGGGTTTTCCTCATTAGAGATATCTAGAAGTGTATAAAAATCATTTAAAGCACCCTTATAATCATGCATCATATAAAGCTTCACATATCCTCTATAGCCTATATGGGCATGGGGCTTTAGCCTCACCGCCGCATTTAACATATGTATACCTTCCTCTAATTTACCCCGCTTGTTATACGCAACTGATCTAGACCGCCAAGCGACATCATTTTCAGGGTAAATTTGCAGTATACTTTCATAATAACTATCATTTTCTGTAGTTCCTTGCCCAAAATTAGCTTCAGAGTCATTTACCGAAGCCTTGATTATTTTTTCTTTAGCATCACCACAGCAAATACAGCATTGAATAATTATTATCGCTACTACATATCTCATTTTAGAAAAAAATATTGCTGATTTTATTGCCGCTAACTCTGAATTTCAGTTGTTGATAGCTATCATAGGATTTACCTTGATAGCTCCCTGGGGTCCAACTTCCCATATTCTTTATATATTCTACTAATCCTTTCTCCAAGTCATCGTTTACAGACGCTATCTGATCGTAATTCAAATCAAAATATGCACTACGAATCCTCCCTATTTCACCATAACAATTAATAACAAACCTAATTACTACAATTCCATCGGACTGGCATAAAGCATTTAAAAACATCTCAGCACCTTCTAAATCCTTTCTAATACTATATAATCCCTCTTTAAATTTCGGGTTTACTTGGTAGTATTCCTGAATCAATTGCTCATTGCATACATTGAATTTTGCATCATCACGATCCGGATCATGTGGAATGTAACCTACCTTCTCAAAGCTTTCATTAAATTTTGGAGACGTATTTTGTGCATTAGCATTTGGTGCAATGAGAACCCTAATCACGAATACAAGTGCCCTAGTATTATCGTAAATCATGAACCAATCTGCTGTTCTATGTATTCCTGAATTCCATGCTCAGAATTAGGATGAAACCATTGAAAGGTTTCATCTTTATTGAACCAAGTTATTTGCCTCTTCGCATATCTCCTACTATTTCGTGCAAGCAAGCGTATCGCTTCAACCTTATCATATTCCCCATCTAGGTAACCAAATATCTCGGAATACCCTACCGTCTGAAGCGCATTGAGGCTTCTAAGAGGATAAAATTTCTTTGCCTCGTCAAACAAGCCCTCTGAAATCATTTGAGTCATACGGTCATCAATTCTACTATATAATTCTTCTCTGTCTCTATTTAAACCAACCTTAATAACCTTAAAAGGTCTTTCTATTTCATTATTTGTAGATCGCCAGTAGGACATGTTTTTTCCACTCGCTTCAAAAACTTCCAGGCCTCTGATCAATCGCATAGGGTTATTGATGTCTACCTCTTGAAAATAGTCTATATCAACCCTTTTCAGTTCTTCTTGCAAATAGCCAAGTCCTCTTTCTTTAAAAACTGCATTCCATCTATCGCGTATACTATCTGGAACGCTAGGCATAGCATCTAAACCATTGCATAAAGCTTTAACGTACAGTCCCGACCCACCAGTAACAATCACTACATCATGCAGTAAAAAAAGCTCCTCTAAAAGATTTAAAGCATCTTTTTCAAAGTGGCCCACATTATAGTTGTCATGAATGCTTAAATTATTTATGAAATAATGCTTTGTTTCTTCTAATTCTTTCTGAGTCGGTTTAGCCGTTCCGATTTCCAATTCTCTATAAAATTGTCTTGAATCGGCGGATAGAATAACCGTTTTATACTTA
>JBKEFO010000246.1:0-5129 GCA_046709585.1 Marivirga sp. | reverse complement strand
GCTATAAACCTTTATATTTACCCCTTTCTCTGCAATTACTTTTATAGAATATTATGCTCAGTTTTAAGTTAATTGAGTTTGTCTTTGAAAAAAGCTATCGTACGTTTCCACGAAAGAACAGCTGCTGCTTCATCATATCTAGGCGTTGTGTTGTTGTGAAATCCATGATTCACTTCTGGATAAACAAAAGCTTCATATTCTTTGTCATATTCTATAAGCGCTTTTTCATAAGCTGGCCAACCTTCATTCACTCTTTTATCTAAGCCTGCAAAATGAAGCATCAGTGGAGCATTTATCTGAGCTGTTTCTTCTTGAGTAGGTTGGCTTCCATAATAAGGAACAGCAGCCGATAGGGTCGGTATTTTCACTGCCATCATATTTGATATCCAGCCTCCAAAACAAAACCCTACAACACCTACTTTACCATTGCAATCTTCATGAGAGACAAGATATTCATATGCAGCAATAAAGTCCTCGAGCATCGCATTTCGGTCAAGTTTTCTTTGTAATGTTCTTCCGTCATCGTCATTACCAGGATAGCCACCAAGCGGGGTAAGTGCATCAGGCGCTAATGTAATAAATCCGTCTACTGCGGCTCTTCTTGCCACATCTTCAATGTAGGGATTAAGTCCTCTATTTTCATGAACAACAATAATTCCTGGCAACTTCTTTTTTACTTTTTTCGGTTTAGAAAGTAGACCACGAATATTTCCTCCTCCTTTTGGAGATTTATAGTTAATAAATTCCGTATCTATTCTTAGGTCGTCTTGTTTTATTAAAATGGAATCTTCATAATTAGGCATTATAAAGCTGAGTAGTGATGAAACAGTAATACCTCCTACTGCATACAATGCTAATTTTTTAAGGAATAGCTTTCTATCTATTTTATTATGAGCATAATCATCATATAAATCAAAAACTTCCTGATTAACAGCTTCTTTTTCTAGTTTTTTCATTCGATTAATTTAGTTATTTTTTTCAAAACCCTTTTAACCTGATTTATGATCTGCTACAAATCAAATTGCTAAACCTATTGCTATTAATTATTTTGATCTCAAATGCGTTTACAAATTAAACACCCTAAAACTAGAAATTACACATCTGTAGGTGCTTTGCAGGTTTAAGAGACAATAATTAAAAATAATGAATTATTGCTCAAATTAAATCGTATGCAGAATTATTTAATCAAAAGTATAAACAAAGGAATGTCGGCTTCTCATGCTAGTTTGTAATAATGTTAACCTCATTTAGGTGCCTCCGCTAAGCGTTTATAAAGCTGCTGATAAAAGCTAGTAAAGCATTTATTTTAGATAGGGAATGCTAAGAATTAGCGTAGTACAAAGAACCATAGTAAGTATTTGGTGTTTTACATCCTTAAAGAAAGGACAGCCTCTTACTCTTTTTAAGGCTCTAGTGGAGAAGCGGAAGGAGTTATTGGAGCTTTAAGGTTTAGCTATAATCAGTAGTGGCCCGCATGGCACTATTACTTATAGGTCTTGCTGGCCTCTGAATCGCTCAACCTAGCATTCATGTTAGGTCGTACCGACCGCACGAATGCTTAGTTGTTTTGGGTAGTTGTTTCAATCGTTCTTAATAATTTCGCCTTCCTTCATTACAAAATGCACAGACTTAATATTTTCTATCTCAACAAGTGGGTTGTTTTTAAATGCAACAATGTTTGCGTAATAAGATGGTATTAAAAGACCTCTCTCTTTTTCAATTCCTAATAATTCAGCGGCATATAACGTCATTGTTTGTGAAATATATGAAGCTAGTATTTCTGCTGCTTTCCAAGTTTCTAATACTTTAAAACTTGATTGTACACGGTTTAATCCTGGTAGGTAAATAACAATATCGGTCCCAAAAGCCAATGGCGATCCAATTTTGTAAGCTCTTTTAAGTAGGTCCACTATCACATCGGTTCTTTTGTAATAGGTATAAAAGAGTGCAGCGTCCGGCTCCCCTAACTCGTTCCATACGGGTTGAGTACCTGTGGAGCGGTATAGGAGACTTTTTGCCCTTCAATGGTGGTGCTGTACGAAGTCACCACCGTAGTATCTACTGCTATTTTTCGGTTTTGTGCTGATGCAGCTATGCCGATCAACAATAAACTGACTAGAATTAACTACTTTATGCTTTTCATATATTTTCAGATTATATATTTAATAAGAATCTCATAAAGCTAATAGTTTTGAGCTAAAGCTACCCTGAAACATGAGATAGGAAGTTATAATAAAGGATTGGTGGTTGTTTAATTTGATTTGCAGTATAAAACTAGGAATAGTTCAGCAAGGGCTTGCCCTTTTGATAAAGCAATATTTTCTAAAATGTTCTTTTTGCAAATAAATTCGCATGCTATCTTAAAGCCCTCTTAAATTATTCATTATTAGCATAAGCGAACGACTTTGAGTAAAAAATATGATCTTAAATTAAGACCCACTTTTATAGAAGATGCCGGGAAGTGAAAACAAAATTCAGCTGTAAACAATACAAGATACCAACAATTGCGTAAAGTCTCTTACGTCATTAAAGGCGAAACGCTTCATTTGCTCAACGAATGGTTTTCTGCTATTTTCTCTTCGTAAAGACAAAATTTCCGCCCTCATCGCCAACATTTTTGATCTCACCATAAAGAGGACGGGTATCTGAATTGCTTTTCATCCGCAATGCGAGGTCATAGAAAAGATCTTCTGCTGGCAAGTACAGATTGTTATTTTCCTCCAATACTTTAAGTAAGTATTTCATAAATATACTTACATCTGGTACTGTGGTTAATGCCCCGCTAGTCATTGCCTTTCTACTGGGGCGGCTAATCATATTCGCTATACTCATATTGGCATTGTTAAATGGAGCTCGCGTTGCAAAAATTCCACCGCTGAAACAGGCATCTGAGATTAATAAAGTATGCTTTGATTTTATAGCTCCCAGATTCTCAACAAGAGAACTATTTCTAAACCAATTTACTGTATTCTCTTTTCTGGCATTTGAAGGTAACCAGTAGCCAATATTCGTGTTTAAGTTATAATAGCCATGACCAGCATAAAAGATTAAGAGAAAGTCTTTCTCATTTATTTCACGTGTGAGTTTTTCAAAGGCAATAATAATATCTTCATTCGTGGGGTTTTTTAAAAATCTAATATTTTCTTCCTCGAAAGTGTAATCATTGACCAAAACATCTCTAAGTTTTGTAGCATCACTGATGGGCTCATTAAGAGATCCGATGTTAATATCTTCGTAATCGTTTACACCCATAATAAGAGCATAATACTTATGCTTCGGAGCATTGTTCGCTTCAACGACCTTCTGTCCTGTTGTAGATTGAGTAAGATTTACTTTTACCTTATCACTTACTCCTTCAGCTACTTGAGAGAAGGCCGGAAATGAGATCCAAAGTAATAAGCATATAAATACTGTTATTCTCTTTAATTCCATGATTCTACCGTTTCGTTCAAAACACTTATCGAATTATGATTTTATTGTTCTTAATAACATCACCCATTTTGAGTTGGATGATATACATACCCTGACGATCAAATTTCCAGTCTAATTGATGGGTTCCTTGTTGGTACATTTCACTATGGCGGCCTACTAATTTTCCAGTGTTATCATAAATGGTAAATGATACAGGAGTGCGAGTACCACTAGCGGGCACTTTAAATGGTATCGTCACATAATCAAATGCTGGATTAGGGTAAGGCTCACCAAAAGAAGGAAATAGGCTATTAATCTGCTCGTCTACATAATCTGATTTGCCATAAAAAATTCTTATCTTTTTGGTTTCCTTCCCTATGGTCATTTTATTTTCTGTTCGCATATTTATGCTCTGCAGCGTACTCATATCCATCAAATACATTTGATATTCACTATCTCCTAATGTTTGATTATCCCAAGTAAGTGTCAAGGTTTGATCAGTAATATCACGAAGGATCTCCATATCCCATTTATATTGGTCCTGGGTAGGCACTATTTCTCTATTGAACTTGGCCTTATACTCAGGATGGTCAAACGCTACTTCAAAGAACCCCATACCTTCGATCATGGGTACACTTACTTGATCATAGTCATCCTTACCAAGGATAGTTGCATTAGGGTGCATTCCTATGCCCCCCAGCAGGTTGTTCAATTCACCATTTGTTAAATTAAGGGTCAGCTCCCACTGTGGATCACCCAGCTTTGAATTTTGTTGCTTGCTCCATTTTCTGCCTCCCAAAGAAGTATTTCTGGTAACAGGTATATCGATAGTAGTGGAGCTACCACCATTAAATACAAAACCACCTCTATATCTATCCAATGTAGTACTTGTTGAGAGCGTGCCTCCGCTAAACGTATTCAACTCACCGATATCTGCAGGGTTGCCATTGGCATTGAGCACATCATCCCACGAAATTCTAAAGTTATAAGGGTTGCCGATCAGATTCCAACCTGGAGCAAGCGTCAATTGAAACGGATTGGTATCACTTACCCTTACTGATGTACCGCTTCCCGGATTGATAGTTTTTGAATTTCGAGCAATAAACCAATAACCTTTCCCGGTAGCTATATTTGTAAAGCCACTATACTCCCTATTGTCTCCATTGGCAAAATCAAACAAACGCCATATGGTTTTGTCATAAGGCATAAGTGCAGAAAAAACGGAAATTACTTTCTTATCATTAAGGTCAATTGGAACGGCTATAATTTGATAATTTGATACCAAGGCACCGAAACTAAGACTTGGGATCGCTTGGCTAGTTGCTCCTTCAGGGAAAGTGACATATGCCGTAGCCGTTGAACTATTAACAATTTCTGCGGGGGTACTTTTATCAAGAACTTCAAAATAATAATATTGTCCTATTTCATCCTTAAGTTCAGAGGAGTTTAAAATAACCTGATAGGTATTTCCGTCTCCAGCTACAACGGATGAACTAAGTGCATTATCTCCTTCACTTATCCCTCTGGTTTTAAAGTTTACCTCACTAATGCTGCTGACATCATTTACAATAATACTTGCCGCTAGTGTAGCACCTTTGTTATAGGTTGTGGGAAAAGATTCATTCGTTATTTCTAATGATGGTGCTGTTACAGTAAAGTCGGATGCACTCGCTGCTGCTGTTTCACCGTCAACTTCTACAGTGATTGAGCCAGTGGTT
>JBKEFO010000245.1:0-5153 GCA_046709585.1 Marivirga sp. | reverse complement strand
AATACGATGCATGTGGGAAGCCATCAAAGTGCTAAAAGAGGCAGTGGGATAGAATTTAAAGAGTATAAAAATTATACTGTTGGCGACAGTCTAAAGCAGCTTGATTGGAAATACTTTGCGCGGACAGACCATTATATGATCAAAGAAGCAGAAGTGGAACGCCAGCAGGAGTCCCTCTTTGTGCTGGATAAGAGTTTTTCTATGAAACTTGAAAATAATGGTGTTAGTAAATTCAACTATGCAAAAGCGATGATTGCATCACTAGCTTATATAGCGGATAGACAGCATGATGTTTATACGCTTTTTAACAGTAGTAAGGAGGCAGCTGATTATACGGAATTTGTTTACCAAACATTGGAAGAAAAAGCCAGCGCTAATTTTACCATGGAAGACATGTCACCACGGTATGAAAGACGTAAAAAATCAACAGTCTTCCTATTCACCGATGGTTATGCTACTACTGAAGAACTTGACACTACCCTAAAAAAGTGGAATTATGCTGCCGAACAGGTAATCCTAATTCATCTTTTATTTGATGCTGAGATTAGCCTTTCCTTTAATAAACAACACTACCGTTTTCAAGATTTGGAGACTGATGTAATGATAGAAGTAAATACAAAAGAACAGCTAGCGAATTACCAACGGCAAATAACTACTTGGTTATATGAAGTAAAAACTTGTTGTGTCAAGCATCAAGTTTTGTATCATCAGTATGATGGTCAAAAATCATTAAGTGGCTTTATGTTCAACCTAGTGCATGCTATAAATCAATCGATTTGACTATTGTAAACACCATATGGCTTTGGGGCTTATTCGCTTTGCTCATACCCTTGTTTATCCATTTTTGGAATAAGCAGCAAATGAGGGTGATGCCTTTTGGTAGTATTAGGTTTTTGACAGAAAGCACAAGCAGCAAATCGAAAAGAATTCGTTTCAAGGAATTTTGGTTGTTTTTGATACGGATATGCTTCCTAGCGGCCACCGTTCTTTTTTTAGCGGGCTTGTTTTTCAAATATGAAAAAAGTAGTGAAAATTGGCTTATCGTAGGCAACAAAGTAGAGCTGCCTGAAGATTTTATCGCCAGTAATTATCAGAAGGTCTCTTTAGGAAGCTTGATAAATAATGCGGAGATTAATGATGGATGGTCTTTTTTGAATAAAATAGCCCGTAGCAATCCTCAAATAGACTCTATAGTGTGGGTTGATGAATTTGAAGACATAAAATTCCTCGGTGCCATTCCTGATTTACCTTTTCATATAAGCATAGTAGACAAGAACGGAATCAATAATAGCGTTCAGTTATTAGCTGAGGTAGATACACTTCACTATTGGATTGAGGGGATCAATAGAAAGGATTCGATTTTGATAGCGCGTTTCCTGAAAACGATAGAAAATTATGTTGCTAAGCCTATTGCCTTAATTAAATCAGAAGAGGATGCGCCTATTGGTTTTAGTTTAGATGGACATACAAAAGGCGGCTATGGAATAGAATTTATCGTATCAGATAGCCTCTCAAATGCCTTTGAGGTTAATTATGTAGGAGGTGAAAAGGTGGTTATGCTTTCTAAGGATTTTCTGAGAGACGAGCGAAAACACCAAGAATTATTAATCATAATAGCAGAAAATATCACTCAATATGTCATCCCCTCCTTTGAAATGAAGCTTAGTATGGTGGATGAAGGCTTTGTAAATCAAAAGCTGAGTACTACTAATCCGTTGGCTAAGTGGCCATTTTCAGATGAGGTGTTAATCGGTATCATCTTATTGCTTTTATTAATCGAACGGTATATGGTCTATCATAAAAACACAGTTCGTGAATAGTGCCTTTGATAAATATTGGCAAAAGCTGAAAGGCTATGTTTACCTAGAACTGGTACTAAGCATATTGCTAAGGACTGTTGCTACCGAAGTACTTATATTGTCTATTTTATTCGGCCTGAGTATGGCCGTACCATTTGAGTTTATGGTGGTCACTAGTCTCTTAGTGGGTTTAGTATTTACTATTTATTCTCCTATTTGGCTTATTTCAGATAGTTTTTTGACCAAGAAGCTACACTTAGAGTTTGCGCCTTTGGAATATAGTCTTCACTTGTTTTTTAAGACTAACTTAAGTCCAGTAGAAAGCATTCAAAGAGCAAGGATATTGTCGCAACTCCCTGCAATACGTACTATTGAAAGATTCTATAATTGGAGAGTAAACAGCCTCTTTTTCTTTAGTGCCTTAATAGCTTGTTTCATATTGTATTCTACTCCTCTCATGAATGCATCTACTGCTGACTTAGTAAATGATGGGAGTGAAGAAGACATAGAAGTTAGCGCCGAGCGGATAATAAATGCTGCTCATCCAGTAAGAGGCCTATTATCAATCATTATAAGTCCTCCAGCATATACAGCTATGATGCCATACCTCTTAAGCGGCAATGAAAATATAATTGAAGAAGGTAGTCAAGTCAAGTTTAAAGTTGCAGGTGGAAATACAGAGGATTTTATTATCTGGAATGCCGTCGACACTATAAATTTTGAAGCAAAACAAGGGAAAGAATTGTTTAAGCGTGACCTTAGGAGTGCATTCTCTTTTCAGCCTATGGCTACTTTTAAGGATACTATAATGATGGACAGCGTATCCATTGTAGCGATTAAAACAGATGAACTCCCGACAATAGCCATATCCTTAAATGAGAATAGGATCAATCGGGAATGGGACGAGATGGGTGATTTTGAATTACCCATAGTTTTAAGGGATGACTATGGTGTCAGTCAGGCCAATGTAGTGGCTACTTTAAGTAAAGGAGAAGGGGAGGCTGTCAAATTCAGGGAGTTAAAATGGAATATTAGCTCAATCAGAGCTGGGGCGAAGTACCAAGAGATTCTATATGAGCTAAAAATAGATACCTTATCAATGAGGCCTGGCGATGAATTGTATTTCTATTTCGAGGTGTTTGACAATAAATATCCAAAGCCGCAAAAAGCAAAGTCGGATGTGTATTTCCTAAGCATAGCGGATACAATTGTCAGTAAGAGTACTAATTATGAAGGAATTGCCCTATCAGTAGAAGCAGAGTATTTTAAAAGTCAGCGGCAAATAATTATTGATACAGAGAAGCTTCTTGCCGCAAACAAAGATAAGAAGTCCCAAGCTTTTAAAAGTCAGAGTAACCTGATAGGTGACGACCAGAAAATCCTTCGATTGCGCTATGGGGTGTTTTTGGGCGAAGAATTTTCTACCACTGGAGGCCTAGGTGATATAGACCATAGCGGACATGACCATTCGACGGAATCTGGAGAGTCTGAAAAAACAGAGGATAGCCATGCAGGGCACGATCACGAACAACAAGCAGCTAGTGAAGGTAACTTCTCAAGTGACATCTACAATACGGCAGAAATGGCGGCATATGTCCATGCTCATGATGATTCAGAAATAGCCACCTTTTTTGATTCGAAAACGAAACAATTATTAAAAGAAGCTTTAGCCAATATGTGGGAAGCAGAGCTTTACTTAAGAACGTATAAGCCTGAACAGGCTTTGCCGTATGAGTATGAAGCCTTAAGACTAATAAAAGAAGTGCAACAAGCTTCTCGGATTTATGTGGAGCGTATTGGTTTTGAGCCACCACCACTAGAACCAGTGAAAAGACGATTAACTGGCGAGCTTTCGGCAATAGTACCCTTGAAAACAGCAAACGATAAGGAGGTTTATAGCAGTTTCGAGGAACAAATGCGCACTATAGCGCAAACACTCAATGCAAATGTGCGCATCAACCTTAGTGAAGCAAAACCAGCCATATATGATCTGGGGCAGCTATTAGCGGCAGAGATTGACCGGAATCCATTGGGTTACGGCAAACTGTTAGCGATCATTTCTCAATTTAATGACAAGCCAAGTGTAGCACTATTTGAAGAGATTAATTATCTGCTAGCCCAGATACTTCCTACAGTGAAGGCAAATACGAAAGCAGTAAATAATGCTGACTTAAAAATTAATGAAATGTTCCAACAAACTGAACGCAATTGAGCGGACTTCATTTTACCCATAATTTATCCACTTGGAATGTGATAGTGTACCTATTAATCACTGCCGTGCTGTTATATTGGGAGTATAAGAAAGGTAAGTCTTGGGTAAATCATGTAGTTGTCACCTTACTAACGCTTTGTTTGCTATTAATTTACTTACGCCCAGCTATTCAAGTGCTAAAGCCTTTACAGTCGATTTTTTTAATAGGTGAGGGGAAAAGTCAGTTGGCAGATTCACTCAGTAGCCAGCGCAAATATCCTGTTTTTAAGCAAAGTACTGATACGGTATCAGGAATTAGCACCTTTGTATTACAAACTAGTAAACAAGCAATTGAACTTTCGGACTGGGAAAAGCAGCCCGATACTATATTTAGCGTAGGCTATATTCCCCATCGACCTCTAGACTATAATCACTGGAAGCAGTTGACTAGTTTCATCCCTTATACGTTAAGCTATAATAGAAACATCAAACTAGGTGATACCCTAAAAGTAGGTATCGCAAATCAATCTACAAGAGCCATTAATGTGACAATTGCTGTGGCTTCTGAGACTCCAAAAGATAAACTGCTGCTACCTGAAAGAAGTCTTTTTGTAGAAAACACACCAAAAGTGGTAGGTAACTACCAGAGTAGGATTGCATTAAATGATACAATTGCATATAATATAAACACACTGGTAGAAGAAGATGAAGCTTTATTAGTTTACCTGCTAGCTGGCACGCCAGATTTTGAATGGAAATTTTTGAATGATTTTTTAGGAAGCAGAGGCCATAGTATTTTATGGAAGACCAAAGTCTCAACAGACAAATTCAAAGAACAGACCACCAATTGGCCAGATAGTATGAGGTCAACGGTGATGAAGGCGAGTCTCGATAAGTACGACTTAATAATAACGGATGAACAGGCATGGAATGACTTGACTTATTCGAAACAAAAGGAAGTGCTTAAAGCGGTAACGGAAGGTAAAGGGACCTTGGTTTTTAGGGCCAACGAGAATACAAAGCTGAAAGATAAAACAGCCACATTGCCTTTTGATGTGCGAGCGGGTCAGTTAATGAAATCAGCGAAGCTTAGCTACATCAACATCCTCAATAGCTCCGACTGGCAGAAACTTAATGACTATCAATATTATAATAAGGAGCTA
>JBKEFO010000244.1:0-5170 GCA_046709585.1 Marivirga sp. | reverse complement strand
CCATAATTTTTATGTTTAATGGTTAAAAACGACTAAGAGCCTGATGCCAGGGCCTGAAAAGTTGTTGACGAAGTCATTTTGTTGTATGCCTATAAGCTGTGATGGATTATAATAGGCCATTACGTAGGCTAGGAAATTACTAAACTGATGTTGGTAGTTAATAAATACGGTGGCAGTTTCGTTGGTCCAGCTATAATAAGCTAGAGTAGAAATATTGTCGAAAAAACTCAGCGGATAGCTCAAACTCAAGGCAGTTATATGGCTGGTATTGCCTGTCTCGAAGGCCGTCTCATTGCTGTTAATTATCAAATGTTCTGTTAATAAGGTCAAACCATTCCCTAGCCCAAAGGTATAGTCTATTCCTATGTTGATAAGCTGCTGATGGTTTATATCGTTAAGGTTTTCGGCTGATTCAGCTTTCTGGATGTAGGTGGCTTCAAGGCTAAGTCCAATAATCTGATCTACTTTTATGTCTATGGCGTATCTGCTTTCGGGAATCTTGTCTAACGAATCTGTGTCGAGCAAGGCATTGGCACTTGCATTGCGATGGTGGTAAGTAAAACCTATCTCTCCACTCTTGATAGGTAGCTGTAGGCGACCACCCCATTCGGGAATGTCTTTATTGGTATTCAGTAAATCGAAGCCGCGTCTTTTTTCATTTCCGTAAAGCCCCCAAAGCCAAATATTGGCATTGTTTTGAAAGAAGTATCGCCCCATTAATCCATATACACCATTGGTGAGTGCCAGCGGGTCGCGCGGGTCTATTTGGTTAAACCACTGCAAGGGGCGAAGCAGGGTGGCGACGCCAAAATCTATCTTTTGTAGGCCAAGCCTTAGCTGAAAGCGTTTACCAGCGTAGCGCGCCCATAGGCGGTAGGGGTTCAATTGCGCATTGCTTGATGTGCTGTCGAAAGGGTCGATAAAAGTAGAGGCGCTCAAGTTGGCCGATGCTAAAAAATCAAATCTGCGACCAGAATCAAGCGCATGGGTATAGTTAAGCGCTGGAATATACCTAGCACCAAGAAATAGCGAATAGGCATTGTCAGGGCTGTAGCTGCTTATGCCTGACACTTGGCCGTCCCAGCTTAATTGTGCCTTTGCAGTAAAGCACAATAGAAAAAGTCCTATGATTAGCCGAGCCTTCATCTCATCGTTTTTTAAAGAGTCCGTAAAAAAAGAAGTTGCTTAGTTCCATAATGGCTGCCTCGGGAGTGCTGTACAAGGCGACAAATTGCTCGTCGTTCATCTTATTCCGAAAGGTGGAAAGCATACCTAAGATAAATTCCGATTTTATCTCCTCCCTAATCCAGCCGTCTTTTTTGGCTTTGTCAATATCTGTCAAAATAGCGAGGTAAGACTTCTCAGTAAAGGCCTTGATCATTTGATGGAGGGAAGAATCATCCTCGGCCATTATTTCTTGGATAAATAGGGGACTAATGCTTTTAGATTCTTGATGCTTTAATAATAGCAGTTGATTGACCTTATCAGGGAAGGGCTTTTCTGTCGACATGATTTCCTCGTATTGACGAAGGTTGCTTTCAAGAATCTCTTGCAGCAGAAGTTCGGCAGCATGCTCTTTATTAGAGTATTTGCGATAGAAAGTCATTTTGCTTATACCCGCTTGCTCGCATATCTCTTCTACAGTGACTTTTTTGAAGCCAAATTTCCAGAACAGCGCTTTAGCACTTTTGAGTATTGCTTGCTCACTCTTGGTCATTGTAAATGGAAAGGGGTTACTAATTATACGTTTTGTTACGAATTATGTTTTTTATACATTAAAAGTAACATAACAATACAAAAGTAAATATTAAAAGGGGAGTACTTATTATTTTTCTACTGCATACTGATCTTATGCTGCATCAATCTAGCAATTTGGGTAGCCCTATTAATGGCTTCTTTTGCTATTGCTCCATCAAAGTGTTGGTGGATGGTCTGTTCCCAAAGGAATAACCAGCGATCGAAGTGTTGGCCATTCATGGGTGATTTCTCTGCTAGTGAAAGATGCTTTAGCATTGGGTTGCCATGGTAAACAATATTGCCGAGTAGGGTGGTCTCCCAGAAGTCACAAATCAAGGGCAAATGCTGATCAAAGTTTAGCTGTACAACTTCAGTGAAGAAATGGCCAATCAGCTTATCATCAATGGCGTTTTTATAAAAAGCAGCCACTAAGGTTTCAATATCTGCTCTGCTTTGAATGTCTATCATCTGTTATCTTTGGGTAATCTGTCTAAGTATCTAACCTCGTCTCTCTACGCTCTATTTTACCGCCTCTATCTTCTAATCTTATAGTCAAAAATATCAGGCCGCGCATAATGGCCGTTTGTATCAAAGTCTAGTTTGGCTTCAACAATCTCATCTAGCTCAATCTCGGCGATCAAGGCACCTGCAGTATCATTAAGTGGACCAGCAATTATTTTACCCAAAGGAGAGACAATGACACTACCGCCGTTGCAGAAATTCTCCTCTTCCTCCGTTACAAATTCTTGGTAGGCTTCAGGGTACATCGATTTGGTGATATACTGATTACAAGCCAATACAAAGCAGCGACCTTCTAGTGCAATGTGCTGCATGCTAGCAGTCCATTCCTCACGTGCATCTGCAGTAGGGGCAATGTATAATTCCACACCCTCTTGGTACATGGCCATTCTCGCGAGTGGCATATAGTTCTCCCAACAAATAAGACCTCCTAGCTTACCTATAGCTGTAGCGAAAGTCACTAAATCTTTGCCACTACCTTCGGCCCAGATAAGCCGTTCTGTACCTGTAGGCTTAATTTTTCTATGGACGCCCAATAGTCCTCTATCAGGACAGATGTACAGCATCGAGCAGTACAGACTACCATTTTTAGCTTGTTTCTCTGTTGCACCCACCACCAGAAAGACGTGTAATTCCTTCGCCAGCTTTTCGAGTCTTTTCAGTTCAGCACCTTCAAGGTCGAGGCTATTATTATGGTAGGTTTTATAGAGCTTTCTTCCTACATCAGTCCTTCTGCCTATGGTGGCACCAAAATTAAATCCTCTGGGGTAGCCAGGAATGAAAGATTCTGGAAATACAATGAGTTGGCATCCGCTTGCAGCATGTGCTCTGATAAGCTGTTCCATCTTATCAAGCGTGGCAGCGAGATCAAAAAATACTGGGCTGTCTTGTACCAAGCATACTTTTACTTTCATAGGACTCAATTTATGGTTTTCTAATGAAGTAGCCTACTTAGGCTCCATGATTAAAAAAACGGCAGTATCTATACCTATGTTCAGTACCTCATGCCATGCTATCACTTCGTTAAAGAAATCAAATCCAGTGGGTATGTTTACCTCTCTGGTGCCTGTGGTATCTGTAATACGGAATTTACCGCCTTTTAAAGTGTACCCGAAGTGTTTTGGGTGGTAATGGCGCTCATGCCCTACACCAGGAGGGAAGGTGCATTTCAGCACACGCACAGCTTCATTTTCTTCTATTAGCTCACAAACAGAGGCTCCTTGCCAGCCAGCAGCAAGTGGGTCCGGTAGGGGTACCATATTTTCCTGACCAGATTTACTTGCTTCCTCACAGGAGGAAAGTAAAAACACAAAGACGAAAAATAGTGGCAATAGTTTATTATACAAGTTTACTTTTAAAATCATGTGTTTTTGGAAAGGTCAAAACCTTATTGAAAAGAGCTTAAATTCAGCCTTTTTGGATAGGTACTAGTAACAATGGAATAGCTAGTTCTTCTATTATTTGTTTGGTGGTGTTGCCGACAAATGTTTCGTATAAAAAGCCATGCTTTTTGTTACCAATAATGAGCAAGTCGACAGCTAATTTTTTCACTTCCTGTGCAAGGGTATTTACTGTTGGCCCAGCGATTAGCAATGCTTCACAAGCGATGCCTTCTTTTTCAAAATGCAGCATATGTTGCTGCAGTTGTTTGTGTTCAGTTTTTAAGGTGTCGGCCCTAGCATCTCTTATGTATTTTGGACCCACGCCATATCCCACAAAGTCGGGGTCAGGTGCTGCTATGTGGATAAGCCATACTTTGGAGCTGAATTTAGTGGCCATCGTTACTGCTTGTTTCACCAATGGCGTATCATTTTCCTTTAATTCCAGTGCTAATAATATGTTTTTCATGCGCCTATTGTTTGCAATAATTTAGCAGGAATAATCAATAAAAGCAAAATTAAAATGCATCTCTACTGTTATAAACCGTCATCGTTGGCTATCCACTTATGCACCTTTGGGGCTTGGTAGTTATCCATTTTTTCAAGCAGGGAATCAACTGTATCGGCCACTAAAAGCATTTGCTGGTTTACCTGATTCGAGAAACCTTTGTCTACCATCTTCTGAATCATTTCGAGCAGGTCTTCATAGTAACCATTTACATTCAATAGCCCCATTGGTTTTTGATGATGTCCTAGTTGGGACCAGGTAAGTACTTCGAAGAGTTCCTCAAAAGTCCCAAATCCACCAGGTAGGGCAATTATCCCATCGCAAAGTTCATGCATGATGGTTTTACGTTGGTGCATGCTCTCTACCACAATAAGCTCACTTAGTTCGGTATGGGCTATTTCTTTGCGCTTCAAAAAACCTGGAATAACGCCGACTACAGTGCCTCCTTTACTTAAGGCACCATCTGCCACGGCACCCATCATGCCAGCTTTTGAACCGCCATAAATCACACGTATATCCTTTAAAGCTAAGGTTTCCCCCATTAGGGTTGCTTGCTCTTTAAATTGCTTATCAGTTCCTTCGCTAGAACCGCAAAAAACGACTATACTTTTCATAAGTCAAAGATAATATTTCATCGTGATGTTTCACTGGATGCGCGCGATATCATTCGCATGCTTAAAGCGCATCTACCTCTTTAAGTAGTTCACCGATTCGTTTAAATAGATAGGGGTAAGAAGAATCATTCTTTTTACCGAAGCGTACCATCACTAGTTCTTGCTCCGGATCAACATAGATGAACTGTCCTAATATGCCTATTGCCATAAAAGCAGGGCCACACTCATTTACATAATATTGGCCCAAATTTTTTGTCGAAGCAACGGTTCTTTGATAGCTGTTGGCTGTCTCTTGACTGGCAGACAATGAATCAACAAAATACTTAATCTGGCCATCGTCATTTTTTATTGTGCTCTCTTCGCTATACCACTGGTATTGATAGCAGCCATTTTCAAAGTCAGGCTGAACGGAG
>JBKEFO010000243.1:0-5201 GCA_046709585.1 Marivirga sp. | reverse complement strand
TACAAGTGATTACAAAAGATTTTTCACACAAAAATACCACTTCTCAGCAGGTTTTCGCTACTATGATTTCCGAGATTTTTCATACTATGCGGAATTAGAATATGGGAAATTCAAGTTAAGTCCTGCTGTGTTTTCTGCCGGCAACGTCACGCTTAGTAAATATTGGAATCTAAGTTTCCCAATAGAAAAGAATTTTTCAGAATATTTTCATTTCGTACTAAGGCCTTCTATAGACTTCAAATCCGTACAAACTGCTCTTGAACCGCTGGCGCCAGTGAGAACTAAATTGTGGAATACTCAAGTACAAGTAGGGCTCAGGATGAGTTTTCCTCTTTACCCTAAGTGTCCTATTAGCAATTGCGAAGTGCAAAAAGAACACATTCATGTTAATAAGAAATTCAGAGGACAACCACTGCATAAAAAGCAGAATCCTAAAGTAGGGGAGAATGATCCTTATTTGGAGACGCAAAAAAGAAGCGTTTTTCGCATTTTTAAAAGAAAATGATATGCATATTTTTGTCACTGGTTGGCAAAAATAGTTAAATTGCAAATTAATAAGAATAAGTACAATAAATAATATATGGCAGTAGGAGAGAATGAAAATATAACCCCGATTTATATCGAGGAGGAAATGAAAGTTGCCTACATTGATTATTCAATGTCTGTGATTGTTTCCAGGGCCTTACCGGACGTAAGAGATGGCCTTAAGCCAGTTCACAGACGTATTCTTTATGGTATGCAAGACTTGGGCCTCGCTTATAACAGACCCTATAAAAAATCTGCTAGAATTGTCGGAGAAGTGCTAGGTAAGTATCACCCACATGGTGATTCTGCAGTATACGATACCATGGTGAGAATGGCGCAGCCGTGGTCACTGCGTTATATGATGGTGGATGGCCAAGGAAACTTTGGTTCTATTGATGGTGATTCACCAGCAGCCATGCGTTATACTGAAGCTAGACTAAAGCGTATTGCTGAGGAGATGCTGGGAGATATCAATAAGAATACTGTGGATTTCCAACCGAACTTTGATGATTCCCTCAAAGAGCCATCGGTACTCCCTGCCAAAGTACCTAACTTATTGTTAAACGGGGCATCTGGAATTGCTGTAGGTATGGCCACTAACATGGCCCCACACAATCTAACGGAAGTGGTCAATGGTATTGCCGCATATATTGATAATAATGATATTGAAATAAGTGAATTAATGGAGCATATCTCTGCTCCTGATTTCCCTACAGGCGGCATAATTTATGGATACCAAGGCGTTAGAGCTGCTTTTGAGACAGGTCGCGGTAGAATTGTGATGCGTGCTAAGGCGGAGATTGAAGTGCTTCAGTCCGGTAGAGAGCAAATCATCATTTCGGAAATTCCCTATATGGTAAATAAAGCTGCTATGATTGAAAAAACAGCAGGCTTAGTTAATGAGAAAAAAATTGAAGGTATTTCTGATATTCGAGACGAATCAGATAGAGATGGCTTAAGGATCGTATACGATATTAAAAAAGATGCCATTCCAAATGTTGTGCTTAACAATTTGTTTAAGCAGACGCAGTTACAAACATCTTTTAGTGTAAATAATGTTGCCTTGGTAAAAGGTAGACCTGAAACACTAAACCTTAAGGATATGATTAAACATTATGTTAATCATAGACACGAGGTAATTGTAAGAAGAACGCAATACGAATTAGATGAGGCGCAGAAAAGGGCTCATATCTTAGAAGGTTATTTAATTGCGCTAGATAATCTTGACGCCGTTATTAAGTTAATTAGAGAGTCAAGAGATCCTGAAACTGCCAAGAGTGGGCTGATGGAGAATTTTGAATTGTCGGAGATTCAAGCAAAAGCAATTCTAGACATGAGACTGCAGCGACTAACGGGTCTGGAAAGAGACAAGATTATTGCTGAATTCGAAGAGATTAAGGAATTGATTGGACGATTAGAAGAAATTCTTGCCAATGAAGAAATAAGAATGCAAATCATCAAAGATGAAATGCAGGAGATGAAAGATAGATATGGCGATGAAAGAAGAACTGAAATCGTTCATAGTGCCGAAGAGTTTACAGATGAAGACATGATCCCTAACGAGGATGTGATTATTACTATCTCTCATCAAGGTTATATTAAACGTACCCTATTGACAGAATATAAGACCCAAGGTCGAGGTGGAGTAGGATCAAAAGGTGCAGGTTCTAAGAATGATGACTTTACGGAGCTGTTATTTGTTGCGAAAACACATAATTACCTACTGATTTTCACGGAATTGGGTAAGGTGTTCTGGATTAAAGTATACAGACTTCCTGAGGGATTGAAAACGGCAAAAGGAAGAGCTATTCAAAACCTAATTAATATCGAGCCTGAAGATTCAGTAAGAGCAGTTATTAATGTCGATAATTTAACAGACGAGGACTACATAAATAATAATTTCTTGGTGATGTGTACGAAAAAAGGTACGATTAAGAAAACTACCCTAGAAGCGTACTCTAGACCAAGAACGAATGGCATTAATGCAATTACCATTAATGAAGGAGATAGGTTGTTAAATGTTAAAATGACCAACGGTGACAATGATATTATTATTGGTGCGAGGTCAGGTAGAGCAATTAGGTTCCATGAAAGCAACGTTAGACCAATGGGCAGAACGGCAGCTGGTGTAAGAGGTATTACCTTAAAAAGTCAAGAAGACTACGTAGTAGAAATGGTCACTATTACAAGAGAAAATCCTAATCTATTAGTAGTATCTGAGAAAGGTTATGGCAAACGCTCCGATATAGATGATTACCGAATTACCAAGCGTGGCGGTAAAGGGGTGAAAACCCTGAATGTTACTGAGAAAACAGGGGAGCTAGTCTCAATAAAAGAAGTGATAGATACTGATGATCTAATGATTATTAATAAATCTGGTATCACCATTAGGCTGGCAGTGGAAAGCTTGAGAGTCATGGGTAGAGCTACCCAAGGTGTACGGTTAATTAAAGTGGGTGAAAATGATAGTATCTCTTCTGTAGAAAAAATTGAGCAATTTGAAGGTGAAGAAGGAGAAGAAGGAGCTCAGATAGAAGAAGTTGATAATAGCGATAATATTGCTTCGGAAGAAAAAAATGGTGACGATGTAGAAGAAACAAATGAGGACGATTCGGAAGAACCAATTGACGACCTTGAAGAATAGGCAAGATAATTGCAAACAGAATATATAATTAAATTAGGAGTTTAAACTAAAATAGAACAATGAAAAGAATTACTTTATTTATTGCGTTGGTACTGTCTTCAGTATTAACCTATGCCCAGAACGCAAATGTAAGAAAGGCGGAGTCTGCTTTGGAAACAGGTGCGCTTCAGGAGGCAATGAAATTAATAGATGAGGCATCAAAACATGAAAAGACTTTTGATGATGGGAAAACTTGGTATGTTAGAGGAACAGTGTATCAAGCTGCAACGAAAGAAAATTATCAAGATAATTTTCTTAAAGAAGCAGTAGCAAGTTTTAAGAAGGTGCAAGAATTAGAGAAAGAAGGGTCTAATTATCACACTTTATCTGATCTTAAGATTCAAGAGATATGGGGTGGTTATATCAATAAAGGATCCGAAGCATACGGTGCTTCAAGCTATGAGGAGGCTGTAAGTGCTTTTAGAAAGGCATTGTTGGTATTGCCAGATGATACAACAGCAACTCTATATGCGGGCATTTCTTCTCAACAAGCCAAAGACAATGGAACTGCTTTAAAATATTATTACAGACTGATAGACTTAGATTATCAATCTGAGGATATTTATGGTAGTATTATTTCTATAGAAAGATATGAGAACCAGGATTTAGAAAAGGCACTAGAAATGGTAGCCATGGCAAAAGAAATGTTTCCTGATGTCGATGCATTTGAAAAGCAAGAAATCAACTTATTGATAGCTGCTGAAAGAGTTGATGAGGCAAAAGATAGAATTAATGATGCCATTGCAAAAGAGCCAAATAATGCGAACCTATATTTTAATTTGGGTTATATGTTTGAGGAATTAGAGCAACCTGAAGAGGCTGAAAAAGCGTATTTGAAGGCGATTGAGCTAGACCCTGAATATTTAGATGCCAACTTTAATTATGCAGTATTTAACTATAATATAGCAGCTGACATGTATTCAAAAACTAAAGATATGGATTTGAAGACATACCAGAAAGAGGGTAAAAAAATAGAGAAAGAGGCACGGATTTATCTTAACAAATCTTTACCATATTTTGAAAAAGCAATGGAAATGGCACCAGGAGAATTAGCTATCCTAGAAACACTTCAAATTGTTTATTCGCAATTAGGTATGGACGATAAAGCAATTGAAACCTTGGATAAGATTGATGCCCTTAAAGTAAAAAGCGAAAAGTCCGATAATTAAGCAATAAGAAAACATTAGGATTCCTAAAAGGTTACTATTATATAATAGTAACCTTTTTGATTTAATTTATGGCAGAGAATAATAATTTAGAACAAGCTACTTTCGGTGCAGGGTGTTTTTGGTGTATTGATACGGTACTTAGAGAGCTTAAAGGAGTAAAGAGTGTAAGTTCAGGCTTTGCAGGTGGTTTCATTAAAAATCCACCATATAGGGAAGTTGTTCAGGGCAGAACAGGACATGCGGAGGTCGCAAAGATTGCGTTTGATCCACAAGTAATAAGCTATCAGGAGCTATTGGAGGTGTTCTGGCAGGTACACGACCCAACTACCTTAAACAGACAAGGTGCGGATGTAGGAACACACTATAGATCAATTATTTTAACCCACAGTAAAGAGCAAGAAGAAGTGGCGCTTGCCATGCGAAATAAACTCGATCAATCGAAGATATTTAAAGACCCTATAGTCACAGAGATTAAACCCTTTGAAGCTTTTTACGAAGCGGAATCTCAGCATCAAGACTTTTATGCTAACAATGAAGGTATGCCGTACTGTACTTTTGTGATTAAGCCGAAAGTAGATAAGCTCAAACGACTATTCGCGGATAAACTTAAATAGTTATTCATAAAAAAGGGAAGCATAGCTTCCCTTTTTTAATCGTGTTTTTATTCTTTTTTGTACCGCTGAATATTTTATTTTTTCTCATCGTCAAAAATGCTGCTGTCATCAGCAAACTTCTGAATTAACTTAATATCTAATCTATCTGTTAAACTTTTTGAGTAATATACCTTTCTAATTTCTAAGTTTTTATCTACTAAAAACTCCGCT
>JBKEFO010000242.1:0-5226 GCA_046709585.1 Marivirga sp. | reverse complement strand
CTTCAGGTAATTTTATAACCTCTTGAACTGGCATATACTGAAATTCTTTTGCCAAAGAAAAAATCGCGCGCTTCGAAATAGTCGGATCATCGATTGCAATTTTGATTCTGACCTTATCTCTTTCACTGTATCTTGTATCTGATCTTTCTGCGGTGCATATACCACATTATAAATGTCAATTTAGGGTGTTATTTATGACCTTGAAAGTGTTAACAACAACTTATGGTATTCCGTAGGTGTAAATTCTAAGTAACAATTAAAAGTATTTATTGGAGCGTCAGATTCTAGGCCACAGTGAGTTTATGAAAGTCTGCAAAAGTAAAAGCTGATTTCGCCGTTATGCTATCAATTCTGCTTGACGGAACGGTTCTACACTTGTCCAGACTTTATGTTCGAGCCCCATCATAGCCATATGTATTAACATGAGGTTACATTTGCTTTGAAGCAGCAATTGTACAACTTTCCTTTACTCAACAGCTAAAACTTCTTTGACACTTAATTTTTATAGGATAGGGATAGTTTTCGTATCAAAGCTGTCCGATTATGCCTTTTATAGGACGTTTTTAGTATCTTTAACCTAAGTCAAATATAAGTTAATTAACTATGGGATTCTACGAAAAAGTAAAGTGGGTATTAGGTATTATAATGGTTTTTATATTGATTCTTACCACTAATTTGATAGACAGAAATAACTTTATTAGAGTGAAAGAATCTGTTGCCTCAATTTATGAAGATCGATTGATTGCCTATGATTTAATATTTGACATGTCTAAGACGCTTTATGAAAAGAAGGTAGCCGTGATTTTAGTCGATACCACTTCCTATGAAGAAAACAACGAGATCTTGAATGAGGGATTTGTTGTTTTATTAAAAAGTTTTGAGCGTACGGCCTTGCCGGCCTTGGAGCGGAAAGTATTTAACGATTTACAAAGAAACTTTACCGCTTTGGAGCAGGCTGAAAAAGACTTCGTTCAATCGAGTTTTACAAACAAAAAGCAACTGGTGAATACTTTGGCTGAAATGAAAGATAATCTTCACGATTTATCAGAGATCCAGTTATTTGAGGGGAGAAGGCAAGTTTCCATTAGCAAGAATGCTATTGACACTGTTGAGCTATTTACACATATCGAGATCTATATATTGATTTTTCTAGCCATCGTAGTCCAAATTATTGTGATGTATAAGCCAAAGGAGAGTTAAGCAAACGAAATATTTTATACAGGATAAATTTATCCTACAAAAAAATCCTGCTCCCCTTATGTTAAATAATTTATATTGTTTTCAAAAGCATGTGAGTATGGTATAAGAGCAAGAATATATGTGGCTTAGCAGTCCTTGAAGGATGAGAGGATAAGTCTTAAAGCTATTGCTGAGGAAATTAGCTCTCCCGTTGCATTTATTAAGGTCACTGCGAATGCATATGATGAAGAGTTATTCCAAGCATTTAATATTAGTAAGATGAATGTTAATAGCCTCATTTCTCAATCCAATTGACATTGCACGTATTTTGATTATTATCAATACAGAAGCATCTGCTTTAATGGGCTTGTCGGGCGCATTGTTCACCCAGTTCTTTGGTACCTCCCTAGGTGTGGGTGTTTCATTTACTGTATTACTTATTTGGGTATTCATTCCCTTTTTTTTGGCTTGGCGAAAGTTTTTGAAAATGGATTTATGATGAATGGGTCATGATTTGGAGAATTCAATAGTCGCTTGTCATGCTTCACGATATTCGGTTCCCCATTCTATTTGTCTTCTTTTTTGTTAACTATCATCTCAATTAGGCAAGACGATTCTTTGTATAAATCTGAAAGTATGAGGATGCTATAATCCTCCAAGTCAATGGTGAAAGTATCTTTTATTTCCGAACTACTGAAGCTGAAACTTTCTACAACATCTTTTACTTTGACCTCCAAGGTATACGTTACGTCACTAAAATAGCTCCTGCTTTCAACTTCGGGAGGTGCATCATATCCCCATTCATGGATATAATCTGTGACTTCAATTTCTATTAAATTCTCTTTACTCCCTATTATAGCTATTTTGTCATTTAACAGTGCAAAAGATTTTCCGAATAGCGCCTCTTCTATGATTAGATATTTCTCTTGCCTATCAACCATAAAAGTGAGCAAGTAATTGTTATATATTTTGGTGTTGTATTCTTTTGTCGACCCATCATGCGCCTTATAAAATTCTGCTACGGTTGTACCTTTGTTATCAACTTTAAGGTATAGATCACCAATTAAATGCGGGGCAGCATTTTCGGCATAGACTTGAAGTAGCGTACTAATATTTAAATTGGCATAGTTTAAACTACTATCGGAACCTTCTTTTAAGCGTATTTTTTTCATAGAAAATTGGGCAATAGTAGTATGTGTCATGAACATCAGCATTATCAATGTGGCTGCTTTTCTCATGCTACTCCCTGTTATGACTAGCATGTGGATAGGTACAGTTTTTTTTTGTTGTTCATATACTATTTTCCCTGCAGCTACTAAAATTGTTTTACTATGGCAGCCTATGTTTTACACTGTTTAAGTATTCTTTTAGTTTTTAGTTTTCACGGGATAATCAGGGCGTTTAGGATAGCTTGGAGGATTATTCTTTAGTTCCTGTAAAATAACCTCTATTGCTTTTTCTAGCTGTGGGTCACGACCCTGCATCACTTCCTTCGGCCATTGTTCTACTTCTATGTCAGGAGCAACGCCTTGGTTCTCAATACCAAAACCATCTTCATTATAAAAGGCTACATTCGGAGCCATTACTACTCCACCATCAATAAATTCGGGATAGCCGAGTATACCTACCAAACCTCCCCATGTTCGTTTTCCAATCATTTTTCCTAGGTCAAATCTTCTAAATAAGTAAGGAAGGTAGTCTCCTCCTGATCCGGCATTTTCATCAATAAGCATCACCTTAGGGCCCTGTATGGAGCCTGATGGCGCTTGTAGCTCATTCCCATATCTAAAATTCCATGATGATTGATAAGGCTTTCTTAGATTGTCTATGTAGTAGTCGGCTAACTGCCCACCTCCATTGAATCGCTCATCAATAATAAGCGCCTTCTTATTGGCTTGGGGGAAGAAATATCTCTTGAAATATTCATGCCCTGCGGTAGCGGTATTGGGCACGTATACATAGGCCACCTGGTTATCGGTTGCTTCATTCACTTTTTTGATGTTGCCCTCTATCCAATCACGATTTCTAAGTGCCCCCTCATCGCTGACGGGAACAACTTTAACGCTTCTAGCATTCGTACCTGAAGGACTGCTACTTACTGTCAGCTCAACAATAGTATTAGCTGTGTTCTCAAAGAATGAGTATAAATTTTGATCAGAAGACATATTTTGGCCATTTACCGAAATGATATAATCGCCCACATTTACGTTTATTCCAGGCTCAGTAAGTGGTGAGCGCAAGCCAGGATTCCAATTGAGACCACCATATATTTTACTGATCTGATAGCGATCGCTATGTATTTTGTAATCGGCACCCAGCAAGCCTCCAGCAATTTGATCAGGACTGTTCAACTGGTCGCCACGGCTTCCAAAGCGGTGATGCCCCACAGCCAATTCACTGCACATCCATTGTGATATACGGTATAGGTCACTTCTACATGAGATATCAGAGAGAAAAACACCGTATTTTGTTTTCATAGCATTCCAATCTACGCCGTGCATTCCAGGGTCGTAGAAGTAGTCGCGGTTGACGCGCCATGCTTCGTTAAAGATATTAGCCCATTCTTTAGTAGGATCTATTTTAATTTTTATTGCACTGGTATTCAGCATGGCCTCACCAGCTGTCCCTACTTCAGTAATGCCCCAAGCACTTCCCTTCTGATAGAGCATTTTTTTGCCGTTGGCAGCAATCTGAAAGGCATTGGCAGCCATTATTTCCTTGCCTTCGCGCTTGCTTAGGTCGTACATCATCAAGGATTGTGGACTATTGAAACTGCTATGTGGTTTTCTTGCAATGTAATAGACTTTTCCTTCTTCAGGACTGGCTAGATTCGCATACATGCCTGAACCTATAGGGATGTCTATTATTCGACTGGAAATGCCTTCCCAATCTATTCTAAAGGCGATATCTTTTTCTTCACTTTCTGTCTCTGTTGCACTAGCTGTTTCTAAATCATTTCTTTTTGCTAGTGGAGAAAGTATGTCCTTTCTTAAGGTGACCAGATAAATAGCATTGCTCATTTCCATGTCATTATTTGACTGATCAAACCAGTTGACAACAGGTCCAGCATCTGTAGAAGCTAACATATATAGATACTTACCGCTGGCATCGAAGATAGGCTCTGTGACATTTGAAAACCCATCACTGATGCTAAAAGATTTTTTTTGATCTATGCTGTAAGCAAATGCCTGTTCAAAGTTTGTTTCGGTGATAATGGTATAGCTGATCCATTTTGAATCCTTAGACCAAGAGCCGAAGAGCTCACGAAAAACACCTGGTTGATAGAGCTTGTCTGAAGCCACTTTAATACTTTTTCCATCTGCTATAGTGGTACTATAAAGACTTCTGCTGTTATCTACAAAAGCTACTTTTTTACTGTCAGGAGACCAATGTATATATGCATAAAACCCTGCTCCAGAAAGCTTAATTTTTTTCACGCTGCCATCTGCGATGGATTTTACATGCAGTGCATATTCTCCAGATTCATCAGAGAAGTAGGCAAGCTGCTTTCCGTCAGTAGACCAGGAGGGGTACTTTTCGTGGGTGTCGGAGCTTTGCGTATGATTAATAACATCCCCATTCTCCTCAGGAATAGTCACTATCTCACCTCTAAAGTCGATAGCTACTCTAGCAGCTGATGGTGATACAGAGGCACTGCGGATGTATTGGTCACCAGATACAAAGCGAGAGCGTAATTCCAGTAAATCGGTAGCGATGCCTACGGTAATTTTTGTGTTCATATTAGCCGTTGCATTGTGTTGATACAGGTAGCCTGCGTATTCGTATATGAGTTCGCTACTATTTGCATCTAAGCTTAGCACACCAAAATCGTTGTTGTCTGTATGCTTTGTAATAGCCTTTGATATCATGTCGTAGGAGAAGAGATTGAATTCTCCGTCCCTATCACTCCTGAAATAAATTCTATTGTCTACCCATTCAGGGTCAGCCTCATTGCTGCCGCCGTCGGGCTTTGGAATTTCCGTTACCTCATAAGTAGCAAGGTCCATGATCCAAATACGTCCTAGTGTTCCACCGCGGTAATGCTTC
>JBKEFO010000241.1:0-5285 GCA_046709585.1 Marivirga sp. | reverse complement strand
TTACTTTCAAAGGAAACTAAACAGATTGACCTGCCTAATGAACCTTTCGCTCCGCAAATTAGATCACTTGCAGTAAATTACTCAGCGAAGGCTACACTCATCATGAACGTGAATAAGGTAGCAGAAAATGATAAGTTCTCTAACGACCACATTTACCATATACATCCTTTTGGTAATAAATTGGTGTTTGAAAATGGTTTGCCTCAAACTAATTCGTTGATGCCTCAATTTGATGAGGAAGGATATCTCCTATTAGGATTAGAAAATGTTCAAGCTCCTATAGAGCTTTCCTTTTATTTTGAACTTGAGGACAACGTAAAAAATGAAATTAATCATGCAAATATTCCTCCATCAAAATGGCGGTATTTAACAGATGACGAATGGCTTGATTTTGCTGAGAACGAGCTTGTTTTCGATAGTACCAATAATTTCACCACCTCTGGAATTATTAAAATAACAGTTCCTGCAGGTATCAATAAAAATCACCGCATTTTACCAAATGGTAAATACTGGCTTGCAGTAAGTACCGCATATAATGCTGAGATTGTCTCAAAAATAATTTTAATTCAAGCAAATGGTGTTACCTCTACTTGGAAACAACATAATCCTGATGAAGCATGGAATACAAGTATTCCTAAAAATACTATCACTGGTTTATTAACTACAAACTCAGATGTTAACAGCGTAAACCAACCTTTTCCCAGCTATGGGGGCAGATTCAAGGAAACCAGCAAAAGCTTTTATACAAGAGTAAGTGAACGTTTGAAACATAAAAATAGAGCCATTACACCTGACGATTATGAGAAAATCATCTTAGACCATTTTCCTTTTCTATTTCAAGCAAAGTGTATCAATCATACCTCTCACCCAGCTTTCGTTAAGAAAGGCTGGATTACAATAATTGTGGTGCCAATACTGGAAAAAGGAATAGACTTTTATCCTCCCAAGGTTAATTACAACCAGTTAGAGAAGATCCAAAACTACATTCAAGAATTGGCTTCACCATATACCTCCATACAAGTGATTAACCCTTCCTATGAAAAAGTAAAAGTCAACATGAAGGTGGTGATGAAAAATCATGCGCAAGCAGGAGAATATGTTAAAAAGCTTGAAAATGATTTGATGAAATTCATCTGCCCTTGGTTTCATTCAAATCAGGGTGAAATGCATTTTGGAAGTAGCATTGAGAGGGATGATATTTTAACTTATATTGAAGGACTT
Organism: Marivirga sp.; assembly: GCA_046709585.1. Taxonomy (GTDB): domain Bacteria; phylum Bacteroidota; class Bacteroidia; order Cytophagales; family Cyclobacteriaceae; genus Marivirga. The sequence goes on along the minus strand of JBKEFO010000241.1, from coordinate 4,064 downwards.
GAATATGTCCACTTCTTAACCAAGCTTTCAGTAATAGTACTACACCTAGTGGATGGAAAGTATGATATTTCTGATTCTGCAACAGATGAAGGACAAAATAATGAACTAAACGCTAGTGCACCATGGAGTGTGCTTATACCAAGTGATCATCACGAAATTATTTTAATGGATAAGCCTGCCTATGAAGTGGCACAAGAAACTCGTATTGAAACGATGAAGATTGGCGATGATTTTATTATTATCGCTGAAAAGGATAATAAGACAGAATTTCCTTATTTTGATTTAGAAAAGGATACCTATTATGCAATTGAGATAGATTTGTAGGCATCATAAGCATATAATTGTAAGCATTATGGAAATATTTAATCGAGCGACTTTAAAAGGTTTTTTCTCTAGAGGACGCGTTCCTACGGAAGTTCATTTCTCAAATTTAATTGATTCGACCATCAACAAAATAGACGATGGTTTTGCCAAGTCTGTTGACGATGGTTTAAAATTAGCTCCGGGGGGTGAATCAAAAAAAGTTATTAGTTTTTACGAGGACATAAAACAGAAAGAACCAAGTTGGGATTTCTCTATTAATCCTACAGAGACTATAAAGGGACTTAGCCTGTCTGAAAAAAATGGTCTTAGCCGCTTGTTCGTTAGAAATGGTGGCAATGTAGGCCTAGGCACCATCACACCAGCTTATAAACTAGATGTCAATGGAACTACTGGTTTAAAAACGAGAGTAGGTACCTTTCAAACAAAGTCGGAGGTAGCCGCAGATTCGGAATGGCATATTATCCTAGACGACCTAGAAGGTTGCAACACCCTTGAAGTTGTAGCCAAAGCAGAAGGGGTAAAAAAAAGGGGGAAATATGCAATGGGCCATGCTATTGCAATCAATACGCATAACAGTGTGAGCAACAGCATAAAGGTTACCCAAGCCTATTATGGATGGTATTGGCATCGAATAAAGTTCAGATGGAAAAGATCTGATAATGGTAAATATCGACTAGAAATTCGTACAGTTGGACATTACGGCACTGATGAAAAAAACAATGTGATTCAAATAAAGTATCATATAACCTCTCTATGGGATGATAGACTTGGTTAAGCCAATTATCGAATTATGAAAGATAAACTGACAAGCGTCATCAAAAATAAATCTATGCCCAAAAGCATGGATTATAACCTACTTAGAAAGGAATCTATTGAAAACTCTCAAAAAGTTTCAGGAGATATATGGACTGATTATAATTTACATGATCCAGGAGTTACAATTTTAGAGCAATTCTGCTATGCATTAACCGATATCGCCTATCGGACAAACCTACCAATAGAAACCTTACTTTTTCACGCTGGAGAGCCAGAAAAAGTATTAAAATCAAATTCATTATTTGCCCCCAATGATGTTTTACCATCTGCTCCTGTAACCTTGACGGATTACAGAATACTGATTTTAGACCACTTTCCAGATAAACTATCCAATTGCTGGGTAGACATTATCAAAGATCACAAAGAGGGCATCCAAGGGCTTTACGACATCACATTATTAGTGAAAAATGATGTGAGAAAAGATGAGTATAATACAATTGAAGATGCTGTCAATAAACTCTTCATTCAAAACAGAAATCTAGGGGAAGACTTAAATAAGATATCCATATTAAAACCGGAAAAAATTGCATTAAAAGCAGAAATCGATATCTATCAAGATGAAAATGCGGAAGACATACTCGTAGAAGTCTTACACCAAATCGAAAATTACTTCAATCCTACTATACAATTTTCAACAATTGAAAATCTTGAAAAGAAGGGCTGGTCACTAAATGATATATTTGATGTTCCATCATTTATGCATGGCTTCATCACTTACGATCAGCTAAGAGACAAGCCAAAAGAGTTTTATGTTTCTAAAATAGCAGATCATATTTTGGACATTAAAGGTGTAAGAGGTCTGCGTAACCTTCAAGTCATCCAAGATGGTGTGCCTACCCAAGGAGATATTATTACTGTTGACGACAGCAACTTCTTGACCTTAGGGCTATTGGATGAGAATAGTGATCAGAATAAATTTCAAGACTTCTCTATTACGCTCTATAAAGGAGGGGCTATAAATAATTACCTCCCTTCTTCTGTTATATATAGTCTTGAAATGAAGGAAGCCAAGTCTAACCGTAATTATGAAATACAAACAAGACTCAATTCAACAAAAAAAACGGCGGTAAATACCTCAGAATTATTGAGCTTGCAATCTATCCAAAAAAGTTTCCCTGGAATATATGGAGTAGGCGATTATACCCCCGCTAATGAGGAAGGCGCGCAAAGGCTTGCTCAGTCAAACCAGCTCAAGGCATATTTGATGTTTTTTGACCAATTGATGTCTAACCATCTAGCTCAATTATCTCAATTATCTCATCTTTTTTCAATTAATTCTATTGACGCTAATACGTCTAAAACATACTTTAGTCAGCTTTTAGGAAACAACATTCCCGAGGCTTCAGAATTATTGAGGCACACATTGGACCAAAAATCTATTTTAATAAAAAGGAAAGAGGAACTCGAAGCAATTGAGCGCAATAAAAAAGAAAATAATGAATTAGAAAACCTAGTGCTCGATATTCAAAATAAAGAAAATATTGTAGCAGAACAGGTCATAAAAATATATAATGAGTTAAATCAGTTATCACAGGATAAAATATTCAAAAGTAAAAAGGTCGAGAATAGAGTAATTCTGCAGAAACTAGTCGATTTAAATAAAATGGAAAAGGAGGCGCCTGATCAAGGGACGGCTAAACAAGCTTCTAAAAGCGCAAAGAAGCGCGAAAAAGGGTTAAATGAAATTAAGAAACTTATCAAAGATGAAGTCGAGGAAAAAGTGCATGATATACCCCTAGAGCAACGACACCTCGAAAGTCTGATGGAAGACTTTGACAATTCCAATGAAAGAAAAAATAGGGTATTAACGCATTTATTAGCGCGATTTGGGGAAAGGTTTACCACCGATTTCCATATTAAGTTCAGCAGCCTAATGGAGGGACATACACAAGAAAAGATTGACCAGAAACTCATATCATTAAAATCAACTTTTCTTAAAGAGATAGTATTCATAAACAAAAAGCGCGCTAAAGGTATCAATTACCTTTCGGAAAAATCAGCGCAAGAGATTATCCCTTTAAAACAAAAAATCTCCTTACTACTTGATTTCAAGTCAGATAAAGATGATTATCCCTCTTCTATCTTAAAAAGTTCTCTTAAAATCAGAAAACTCTCAGGTGCTGAGATCAATCAAAGCGACAAAAGCACTAGTTTGAGTCCAAAAGAGCGCAATAAAAAGATTACTTTTTTAATTAACTCATCTTCTTACTATAACTATCTTTTCAAATACGGAATGAAGGAGGAGAATTATACAGTAGAAATGAAAGATCGCTTGGCAGTTCTCTCTTTCAGCCCTCCTACTAAAGAAATTCCAACCCGTTTATTTACGGCAGATACCATAAAAACAGCTCAAGAAAAAATGCACGGTATCATCAACTACTTAAGAAAAGTAAATGCACAAAGTGAGAACTTCCACATTGTGGAACATATTCTGTTAAGACCATTAGATTCTAGCGATTGCTACTTTTCTCTTCTTGATGAAAATGAAGCTACTACGTACTTAAGTAAAGAGGCAAAACCTGAGGAAGAGCAAAAGAAAACAGCATTAGACACCTTGCTTTTGGGATGTTATTCTAATAACTACCGCACATTGCTTAACCCTGCCAAAGAATATGTAGTAACAATAAAAAATAGCATCGGTAAAGATTTAGTAAAATCATCTGAGAGCTTCCTGACAGAACAAAGTGCCCAGAAATTTATAGAAATGTCCATTCTTCACTTTAGTAAACAGAAAGAAGCGGGAAACTTTGAGGATGTTTTTAAGCTGGACAATCAAAAGAAATACTTTTTTGATATCATCGATCAGAATAGTGATATACTTTATGAAAGCATAACCCCTAATAGTATTTCCGTTCAGGAAGAACAGGTAGAAGATCTGGCCATATTTACTTTAAATCCATCTTGTTATCAAGTTTCAGAAATAT
>JBKEFO010000240.1:0-5298 GCA_046709585.1 Marivirga sp. | reverse complement strand
ACTAAGAATTGCTCCAAACGCAAAGGGTTCTTGAGAAATTGAGCTTTGTCCAGATCCTAGGGTAGAGGGTACTCCATCTATACAATCAGTTAGTAGCTGTAATGATACGTTAGTAGGTGTAGCAACATCATAAACGCTAAATTGATAATTATCATCGCTTGGTGCTGTGAAACTTAGAATAATATCTTTTCCAGAATCCAAATTAGTATAATTTGCATTCGTACTAAATGCATTGGTGATCAAAAGCTCGGGATTGTAGATATCAATAGGCTTCGCTTGCGTACAATCAAGACCAAGTCTCTCACCCAATGTAAAAGTCAAAGACACTTCTGGTTCTCCTACGTTTAAGTTACCATTTGTTGGAGAGTCAAAATAAAGCGGTATTTCATCGCCTGCATAGTAAATTGAAACGGTACTATTACCACCATCATTCCAAGCATCACCAAATTGGCTGAAGGCTTCAAAAACATATTGGTTACCAATAACTAAACAAATGGAATCTACTGTAATAGTGTTTTCAGTATATTCCCCCAGGTTGTAACCAAATACTACATCGCCATTGCCATCTGTTAACGTCCAAGAAAAAGCACCAGCACCAAAATTACCATTTGCACTAACTTCAATCACTAATTTTTCCTCTCCTGCTAAACAAGCTTGCCCATATACGTAATTCCAACTACCTAAAAGTAAAAAAGCTATTATGGATAAATATTTTTTCATAATTTTTTTTTAAATAACACGGCAAGCTAATCAAGCTGCAGCTACCAATCCCTATTTTAGTAGTACCAAAGTTAGAGTTGGTCGAAATAAAAATTCAAATAACACCTATTTTAACAAAAGAATGCAGTTTCCTATTAATATCACTATATTATTATCTTGTATATTTGTCTAAAACATTAATGTTATGCCTAAGAAATTATTTTACTTTTATGCTATTTTATTCATTTTTAGCAGCATCCATATTACTCATGGTCAGAATGAATCATTGGTTAGTAAAGTTGAACGATGGTATGAAGCAGAACAATACGATTTAATCGTTCAAGACAGTGCTGCCATTCTTTCTTACGTGAATCTTAATGAAGATAGTGTTAGCGCTGAATTACTTTTCTTTTTGGGTGATGCTTATTTGGCAGCAGACGATTTGGACCATGCCATTTTCTTAATGGAGAAAGAACTTTCAATAAGAGTGAAATTACCTGATTCCGATCCTTTTTTAATTGCCGATTCTAAATCAAATCTTGGATATTATAATTCTGTATTAAATAACTTTTCGGAAGCTGAAGGTTATTTTTTACAAGCTGTTGAGCAATATAAAAATATTGAAGGACCAAGCGGGGAAAGTTACATAAATACAAGCATTATGCTCAATCAACTTTATGTAACAAAGGGAGATTTTCAAGCATCTCAAAAATTACTTAAAAATCTAGAGAAAGTCACAGAAGATGTAATCATGCTCACCTACATAAAGCGTGAAAAAATTTATTTACTAATTCAATTAGGTCAATATACTGAAGCTGAAAATCTCACTATAGTGCTTGCTGAACAGACTAAAACGAATTTTGGTGAGGCAAGTATACGATATGTTGAAGCTTTAAATTTACTAGCTTCAATCAAATTAAATCAGTCTAATTATGCTGAGTCAGAACAACTTTTCAATCTAGCAATCAGCATTGCAGAAAAGCTTTCCATTGACTTTAACACAATTCAGAGTTTAAGAAATAACTTAGCTATTATCTATTCCAAAATAGGCCTTTTTGAGGAATCAAATAATATTTTAAAAACAATAGTCACTAAGGAAGATACCTACGACAATGCATTAACATTAAGAAATATAGGAATTAATTACGCTTGGCTAAACCAACATGATTCAGCGAAAAATGCCTTCTTGGAATCAATTGAAATAGTAGAAAGAATATTTTCTACCAATAGCCTACCATATGCGGTAAGCTTGAAAGAATATGCTGATCGAGTTAGCTTGAAGGTTGATATAGATACCTCTATCGTAATTCTCAAAAAATCCCTAAAAGTTGCAGAGAAGATACTTAAAAAGTCTAATCCAGAATATTCAAAATATGAGTTTCAATTAGGAAAAGCATTTTTTAGAAACAATAATTTGAAAGAGGCCAAGGTACATATCGAGAACGCCTACTCACTAAGAACTAAATACTTATCATCTAATCATCCTCTTTATGCGGAATCCACAAAAAAGTTAGCTGAGCTAGCTTGGGCAAATAATGATGAAAAAGCATCACTATCTTATTACAATGATACATTCCGTAATTATTTCCATCAAATTGAAGCCTATTTTCCAGCTTTGAGCGAACAACAAAAAGCTAATTTTTATGGAAACACCCTACGTCCTGCTTTTGAAGAATTTAACTCCTATGTTATAGCCTACGAAAAAAATAATCCTGAACTGCTTAGCGACATGTATAATTACCAACTAGCAACAAAAGGACTTATTATGTATGCTTCAGCTAAGGTTAGGAATAATATTTTAAATAGTAATAAGCCTGAATTAATTAAGCAATACAATAGTTGGATTGAAACAAAAGAATTAGTTGCAAAGGCATATTCTTTAACAGAAGAAGAAATTAAAGCACAAAATATTCAGCTAGATTCTTTATTGACTGCTTCTAAAGAGCTAGAAAAGTCTCTTAGCAGAGAATCGTCCGAATTCTCTGATGTGTTTAAACAAAAAAGCATTACCTGGAAGGATATTCAAGCACAACTTAAACCAAAAGAAGCAGCTATTGAAATCATCCGATTTAAGGAGTTTAGCCCTGATAGCAGTGGCATGTTTTTAAACACTATTTATTACGCTGCTTTATTAATTCATAAAGACAGCAAATATCCAGAACTTATTTTGATGAATAATGGTGATGATTTAGAGAACAAATTCATAAAAAATTACAAAAATGCGATAAAATACAAGGTTGCAGATAAATACAGCTATAAAAACTATTGGGAACCCATAGCTTCAAAAACAGCTAAATATGATAAAATCTACTTCTCACCAGATGGTATTTATAACCAAATAAGCATCAACTCACTCTATAACACAAAAACCAAAAAATATGTATTAGAAGAACAAAATATCCAACTTCTAACAAATACCAAAGATTTAATTGCCTACAGGGCTAAGTCTACAAGTAATGTTGCATTGAATAATGCTCCTCAACTTTTCGGTTTCCCCAATTATAATAAAGGCCTACAAGAAAAAGATAATAGCAAACAGCTTGATGCCTCAGCTATTGCAAATAATGTAAGCATGGACCGCGGCCTACGGGGGAGCCTTTCAAGGTATATTCGAGGTAATTCTTTGGTAACACTGCTACCTGGAACAAAAGAGGAGGTGGAAAAAATAACGACGCTATACGCCGAAAATGGACAGCGGCAGCCTACCCTACATTTATCCAATGCTGCAGACGAACAACAATTAAAGGCTGTGGATAATCCAAGCGTTTTACACATCGCTACACATGGTTTCTTCCTAGAAGACTCCCCAGTAAATCAAGATGACGATTCCGACAAATACAGTCAAAACCCGCTATTAAAATCCGGCTTAATCATGGCTGGCGCCAATTCGTTTATCACTAGCGGCATAGACGAGTCCACTGGGCAAGATGGCATCTTAACCGCCTACGAAGCAATGAATATGAATTTAACCAATACAGACCTAGTGGTGCTGTCAGCTTGTGAAACTGGCTTAGGAGACCTTAAAAACGGAGAAGGTGTGTACGGATTAAGAAGGGCCTTTTTTATTGCCGGAGCTGACGCTATCATCATGAGTCTTTGGTCAGTTGACGATGCCGCTACCCAAGAATTGATGTCAACATTTTACCAAGAATGGTTAACAGGAAAAAGCAAAGAACAAGCATTTATTGATGCCCAATTAGCTACAAAAAAGAAATACGAAGATCCTTTCTACTGGGCGGCTTTTGTGATGGTGGGAGAATAAATAAATCATAAAACAGCAAGGCTTCCATTCGTTTGTGGAAGCCTTTTTTTTTATTTTTACTTTATGGTGATGCAAAAAAAATGGATTGAAAAAGAAGCTATACAGCTAGAGGCTATCCGCAATTTATCTGAGTCTATAAATATAAACCCTGTACTCTCTAAAATCCTTATTCAAAGAGACATAAATACCTATGATAAAGCCAAAAAATTCTTTAGGCCAAACCTAGACAGCTTACATGATCCTTTTCTAATGAAGGATATGGAAAAAGCTGTAGAACGCCTAATAACAGCAATTAGCAATAATGAAGCTATTTTAGTTTACGGCGACTATGATGTGGATGGCACCACAGCAGTAGCCTCCATGTATAGCTTCATAAAATCTATCTATGAGCATGTTAGCTATTATATACCTGACAGATACCTTGAAGGCTATGGGATATCAACACAAGGCATTGACTTTGCAAAGGAGAACGACTTCAAGCTGATAATAAGCTTGGATTGCGGCATTAAAGCAGTAGATAAAATTAACTACGCCAATAAGCTAGGAGTCGATTTCATCATTTGCGATCACCACCTCCCAGATGTACAAGTTCCCGCTGCAATAGCTGTCTTGGATCCAAAGCAAAAAGATTGTACTTATCCTTTTAAGGAATTATCAGGTTGTGGCGTCGGGTTTAAACTAATCCAAGCCTACTGCAAGCGGCAAAACTTACCAGATCATATGCCATTTGAATACCTAGATTTGTTGGCCGTCAGTATTGCAGCAGATATCGTTTCAGTAGTAGGAGAAAATAGGACTTTGGCATTTTATGGATTAGAAAAAATAAATTTTAACCCCCGACCTGGCATAAAAGCTATTTTAGAGAGCGCCATGATCAAGGGGAAAATAAATATCTCACACCTTGTCTTTCAGCTTAGTCCAAGAATAAATGCTGCAGGAAGAATTGACCATGCACACCTCGCAGTGAAGTTACTTACCGCCAGTAATGAAGAGGAGGCCGCTCTAATAGCCTTACAAATTGGCGATAAAAATAACCGTCGAAAAGACTTTGACAAAGACATCACCAGTCAAGCATTAGCCTTAATTAACAGCGATAGCAAACTTCAAAATGCCAAAACAACCGTTCTTTATCATAAAAACTGGCACAAAGGAGTAATAGGTATTGTTGCATCTAGGTGCATAGAACATTTTTATAGACCTACCATTATCTTGACAGAGTCGAATGGTCAAGCTACGGGTTCAGCTAGATCAGTTGCAGGGTATAATATTCATACAGCCATCGAGCAGTGCAGTGAATTATTAGATCAATTTGGGGGACATAAATATGCCGCTGGCCT
>JBKEFO010000239.1:0-5323 GCA_046709585.1 Marivirga sp. | reverse complement strand
CCACCAGCTAATTGCCTATAAATATTGATGTCTTCAGAGTCTACAACGTCTTCAATGTTAACCTCAGCAGTAACAGACTCAGAGCCTTCATTTACGCCGCTACTAATACCAATATGAGAATGCTCATCAACTATTCCTGCAGTTAAATGCATTCCTTTACCCTCGATTACGGTGGCTCCTGATGCAGATAGATTTTGACCAATTTTAGTTATTTTACCGTTCTGTAATAGTACATCTGTATCCGTCAAAATACCCGTTTCCTCATTTGTCCACACTGTCGCGTTTTTTATCAAGATATCAGATGAAATAGGTTTTACGCCATTTCCAAATGCGACAAAAGGGAAAACGATGCCTCCAAGAGGCGCTATTTTCGCTTCTTCTATATCTTCTTCTTCCTCATTTTCGTCTTTCTCTTTCTTCACATCAGTTTCTACAGAATCCCCTTTTCGGTTTGCATTCCATTCTACCCACTTACCATTTGCTAATTCACCATTTCCAGCGAATCCAGCCACTGTTGTCCATCCGGTTAATCTTAGCTTGCCATCGAAAGAATCGTCCTCGGGACTAAATGATAAATTTACTAATTGCTTATCTATGTTAGCGTTCACTTTCCACTTTGTGGAATCGTTTACAATGATCTCAAAAGATGTCTTTCCTTTAACACTTTTAGCTTGTAAATTAAATTCTTTACCATCCACTGAAAGCAGGTAATCTCCAGAATAATCTTTCATATCCATGGACTTTAATTCATGCTTCTCACCTTGAATCCAGTTTTCATAAATAACAGCATCTTTTACAAACGGAGAACCATCCGTAACAAGAAAATTAGCAAGCATCCCACCTTTTAAAGACCCAATCAGATTTTGCTGGTTTAATAAAATTGCTGGAGTATAAGTGAGTGCTTTTAATAGCGCTTCTTCGCTTACACCAGCCTCTACCGTCTTCTCTAACATTTCCAGGAATTTCGATACATCCTTAAGCTCATCAGTTGTGACTGAAAAATTAATTCCAGCATCACTTAATCTCTTCAAATTAGATGGCGCTAACTCCCAATGTTTCATATCTGCATATTCGACGTTGATAGCATCGAAAGGATCTTCCACATCATAAGCTTTTGGAAAGTTTACTGGAATAATTAAAGCAGCACCTGTTGCCTTTACTTCTTCAATTCTCTGGTACTCATCACCAGCACCCATGATTATATATTGAATACCCATTTCATCTCCTAGCCTATCTGCACGCAATAAGAATAACTTATCTGTTCCAGCTTCAAAAAATTGAGGCAATCTTCTATTATCATTAAATGATTGCAAAGTAAGGTCTATGATCTCCTCTTGGTTACGATACCAGTTGGCATTTAAATTCGTTTGTCTTATTAAGGCAATCGCACCCATTAATGAACTAGGGTTATCCATCCGCGATGATCCTTTGTCAAATGAAAAATGCGCTGAGGCCTGCTCCTTAAGAATCACCTCATTTTCCTTCGCATTCCTTAAGCTAACCAAGGAACCAGTACCTCTAACAAGTCCGTCCTTACTGTGCGTTAAGGCAACACCGAATCCTACCTTTCTAAGCTTCTCGGCAGCAGCATCATCCACTTTAAATGATGCCACAGCATCAAAATTAGCCTTAATCGCATCATTAGCATTAAAGGCTCCGGTAATCTTTGGTGACATTACTGGCCCTCGATCGTAGCTAGTTTTATCCTTAGGAATACCAATGTTTGAAGATAATTCGACAAATGAAGGATACATGTGTTTACCTGATAAATCAGTAACAATGGCACCCTTCGGTATAGCTAGGTCAGCCCCTACTCCGACAATCTTATCATTTTGAACTATCATTACCGCATTTTCAATTACAGTAGCATAATCAATATGTATAGTTGCATTTATAAAAGCATAAAGTTGCGGCCTTTTGTCTTCCACTCCATTAGTAGGAAATGTGACTTGTGCCTGCACAAATTGAAAGCTCATCAGCAACATGAGCAATAACAGTCTCTTTAACATAATTTATATTTTTAATTAGATGTTTAAGCTACATAAAATTATTCACCAGCTTTTATTCTTCCTTATTAATTTTATGTGCGGTTTAAAATTTCTTTTAATGGACACCAAAAATAAATACACCATTTAAGCATAGATTTTCCACAAAGAATAATTAATTTGGAATGATATATATAATATTATGAAACGATTTTTTGAACGGCATCTTGTTACGATTGCTATATACATTGTATCATTTTTGATAATCATGAGCATTACGCTATCTTTTTATAATAAAAAGGTAATGGAAGAGGCCCTACAAACCCGAGAACAAACTGCTTTGGTTTTAAGCACTGTGGATAATACCTTCCTTAACATAAGACAAATGGACATTAGCGGCCGAGGATATGCACTAATGAACGAGGACCGATTTTTATTCTGGAGCGTCGAGGACGCCATTAACTCCAATACTACGAACTTCAGAAAACTTGATAGTTTATTGAGAGTTCAAGGATACCAAACTGATAAGACCTATAAGGCTGTTAAATCTGGATTCGATAAATACATTGATTTATATGCCGATATGTTAAACCTATTAGAAAAAGAAGATATTGACGGCTACAAGAATATCTTAAGCGAAGATTATGGGGAACAATTCTTTAAAATAAATGATGTTTTTCTTCAGAAACTCATACCATTTCAGGACGAGGTAAATAATAAAGCGGAAAGCAAGTACGAAACAGCAATCTTAAGCAATACCATTGTACAGCTTTTACTACTGCTTGCAGGCTTACCTACACTGATTTTCATTTTAATAAAATTAAAAAAAGAGGAGATAAGTAGAAATAGGTTGTTGATTAATTTAAGAGAAAATAATAAAAAATACGTCTTTGATGATGGCGACACTACATTTAAAGGCACCGTAAAAATCCTAAACAGTTCAATAGAAAATTTTAAAAAAGCCGCTCAATATGTCGATAAAGTATCTACCGGCGATTATGCTGTCGAATGGGTGGGACTAACCAAAGAAAACGAAGAATTGAACAAAGAAAACCTTGCAGGAAGACTTGTTAAAATGAAGCAGAGAATGCAGCAAGTTGAGGAGGAAAATAGAAAAAGAATATGGCAAACTGAAGGAGTATCAAAGCTTTCTGAAATAATCAGAAATAGTGAACAAGACTTAAAAGAATTAGCATACGAAACGACCAAATATTTATCCAATACTGTAAAAGCACAGCAGGCTGCACTCTTTGTTTACGAAGAAGATGATAATAATGCTAACCCTTACTTAGAATTAAGAGCAGCATATGCATTTGATAGAAAGAAATACCTAGATAAAAAGTTAAATGTTGGACAAGGCCTTGTAGGCCAGGTATATAAAGAGAAGCAAACAATTATGCTTACTGAGATACCTAAGAACTATCATCACATCAAGTCCGGTCTAGGTGAAACTACTCCCTCATGCATTATTGTAGTACCAATGAAATACAATGGCCAAATACAAGCAATCATTGAAATGGCCACTTTTAATGTTCTACAGCAATATGAAATTGATTTTATAGAAAAAGCGGGAGAATATATCGCTTCAGCTATTGCGACAGCAAAAAACAATGAACGCACTAAAATCATGGTAGAACAGCTCCAATCACAGGCAGAAGAAATGAGAGCACAAGAAGAAGAGCTTCGTCAAAACATGGAGGAACTAGAAGCTACACAAGAAGAAATGCGCCGAAAAGAAAGAATAATGGAAGACAAAATGAAGTCAACAGATGATGACTTATAGTCTCTAGTTAGTTGAAATCTTTAATTTACTTCGAACAAGAATAATTATTCCTATTATAAAAAAGGCGCCAAGCGCCAGCGTACTATTTCGCATGCTACCTGTAAACTCTTCAATCAAACCATAAGACAGCGTACCTATCACTACAGCCAATTTTTCTGTGACATCAAAGAAACTAAAATATGAAGCGTAGTCATTTGTATTTGATGGTATTAACTTGGAGTACGTGCTTCTTGATAGTGACTGTATGCCACCCATTACTAAACCAACAATAATTGCTAAGATATAAAATTGATAATCAGTATAGACATAATACGCATATACACAGGCCCCTACCCAAATAAACAACATCAAAAGCAGCGACAATTTATTTGATATGATTTCAGATAACCAGGCAAACAAATAAGCCCCTCCAATAGCCAAAGCATTAATAATTAGTATGGTCATTATTAACTTAGGCCCTGGCAATCCAAGTTCTTTACTACCAAACGAGGCAGCCATATACATTACTGTCTGTACACCCATGCTATAAAAGAAGAAGGAGAGCAAATATCCTTTTAAAGCAGGCATCCTTTTAATCTGATTAAAAACTATCAGAAATTCTCTATAGCCCGTACTTAAGAAGTGGTCTTTTTGTAACGGACGCCCTGTCTCAGCAGGCAGGCCATGGAAAGTAATCTGCGAAAAGCCCAACCACCAAACACCAACCGTTAAAAAAGACACTCTTGCAATCAATCCACTAGTGTCTAGACCAAACCATTGTGGATTAGAAATACAAAGTAGGTTAATAATTAACAAAATCAGACTGCCGATGTATCCTAGTGAAAAACCTCTTGCACTAACCATATCATATTTGTCTGCTGTTGTTATAATAGGTAAGTAGGCGTTATAAAAGACTAAGCTCCCAGTATAACCAATGCTAGCCAACACTGAACATATAATTCCGAATTCTATGTTTTCACCAGTAAAAAAAAAGAGACCCATGCAAGAAATAGCACCCAAGTAGGTAAAAAATTTCATGAACGACTTCTTACTATCTGTGCTATCGGCTATACCTGATAGAATAGGTGATAGAATAGCTATAGTTAAAAAACTAAAAGCAATACCAAAAGAATACAAGGCTGTATTAATCAATCTAAACCCAAAGAAGTCTACATACTCACCATTAAATGCACTAAAGGTGGCCGTATTATAAAATACTGGGAATATTGAGGACTTAATTACAAGGGAATAGACTGAATTTGACCAGTCATACATGCACCAAGCACCTATAGTTTTTTTACTCATGACAAAATGTTGTTACCAAATAAAAAAACCCCGACTAAAAAATTAGACGGGGTTTAAATATATCTATTTGATCCGTATCATGAACCTTTATCTGTTTGCTTAAGTACATTGTACATTAACTTCCTAGCATTTGCTTTACGCAATTTCTGCTGAACATCCGAAACAATTCCCATTTTCGCTTCACTATCAACCTTCAAGGCGATGGTGATTTTATCTCTCTCCGCTTCCGCTAGTTGATCCTTTTGATTGGCTACCCAAAGCAACACACCGC
>JBKEFO010000238.1:0-5350 GCA_046709585.1 Marivirga sp. | reverse complement strand
TTGAATTTAATTTTTAATTTATAGGTGTTTAAAAAGTTAATTGTGGTACTTCTGAATGCAATAAGCGCCACAAAAAATGGTTTTACAAAGTACCTTTGGTAGTAGGTAAATCTTGCAATCTACTTTCATCGCGTTTTACCGCCATTTTAATGGCCCTTGCCCATGCTTTAAAGGTAGCTTCAATTTTATGGTGCTCATTATCACCGCTCACTTGCACGTCTAAATTACATTGAGCGGCATCTGTAAATGATTTAAAGAAGTGAAAAAACATTTCTGTCGGCATGTCTCCTACCTTTTCTCTGTTAAATTCTGCTTGCCAATTAATCCATGGTCTGCCACCAAAATCAATAGCTACCTGTGCCAGAGCATCATCCATGGGTAGTAAAAAACCATAGCGATATACACCCATTTTATTACCTAAGGCTGTCTTAAAAGCTTCCCCTAAAGCAAGGGCTGTATCCTCAATGGTATGGTGTTCATCGACCTCCAAATCCCCTTCCACGTGGATTGATAGATCAAGCCCACCATGTTTGCCCAATTGATCCAACATATGATCAAAAAACTTAAGACCTGTATCCATATGGGTTGTCCCTTGCCCATCTAAATTTAATTGAATATTTATTTTTGTCTCATTGGTATTTCGATCAATCGTAGCCTTTCTATCTGGAAGCACTAGGTAACGGGCAATAGTTCTCCAGTCTGTAGCACAAAAAGTCGCCTCAGGAATAGATTCACCAATAAAAATAGATTTCGCACCTAGGTTATCTGCTAACTGTACATCAGTTTTTCTATCTCCTATTACATAGCTATTATCCAAATCGTAGCTACCATCCATATACTGCTTTAATAGTGCTGTTCCAGGCTTTCTTGTATCTTTCCCTTCATGCTCGAAAGTTTTATCTATAATGATCTCGTCAAACTCAATGCCTTCAAGTTTTAGCTGTTGTAGCATCTTATTCTGTGCCGGCCAGAAGGTGTCTTCAGGAAAGGACGTGGTACCTAAACCATCTTGATTGGTGACCATCACAAGTCTATAATCACTATTCTGACTGATGCTTTGCAAGGCACTCAAAGCAAACGGCAAAAACGCTAGTTTTTCTAAAGAGTCTACTTGAAAATCTGTAGGTGGCTCTGCTATTATTGTTCCGTCTCTATCAATAAATAATACTTTCTGCTTCATGCTTTCTTTGTTCTAAGAAACAAAATTAGATAAAAGATTGAAAGCAGAAAATATTTAATGCAATACCGTTTATAAATGCTACAAATCTAATAAAAATGCAAAATTTAACAGTTTGTACTTAAGCTGATAATTGCTTTTTTAATGCCTCAATTTCTTCTTCATAGGCCCTGCTCCTTCGCTCATTCTCTTCTTGCGTAGCTTGAATTTCTTCCATATTTTGTCTCATTTCTTCCTCCTGTGCACGCATTTGCTCTGTTTGCTCTTGACTTTCTTCTAGAAGCCTTTTTGTACGTGTATTTATACGGAAATTGAATATCGAGCCCGCAATAGTTTCCCCTAAGCTTTTTAAAAACTCAATTTGATGTTTCGCAAAGACATTAAATGATGCTAATTCAATAACACCTTCTACAGCATCATTTTGAATCAACGGAATAACAATAATACACCTTGGATTCGCATCGCCAAGACCAGAAGTTATCCGAATATAATTTTCCGGCACATCAGTTAAAAAGATAATATCTTTCTCCACAAAGCATTGGCCGACTAAGCCTTCACCGATACTATATGTTTCTTTTAATCTTTTCTTTCTATTGAAGGCATAAGCAGCTTGAGGTACTATACCAACTTGATCTCCCTCTCTAGTATCTACATTTTTTTCTATGGTATAAATTACTCCTTGATTTGCATCTAAATATTTGACTACAAAATTTATAAGCCCCTCATAAAAATTTTTATTATCCTGATTTTTCCTTATTAAATCCCCTAAATCACTCATTCCTGTAGATGCCCAAACCCTATTCTTCTCACCATCCCGAGACTCTTTAAGCGTTTTGAAATTTTCCTCTAATACCTTCTCGGCCTCTCTTCCTTTATCCCTTTCAATGTTAATTTCTTCTATTAACCTTTTATTCCGCTGAGTAGACTGATTACTAAAAATCACTAAAGTAATTACCGCTGCAACACTCAATGTAAGCCCCAAATAAATTGACATATAATTAAGCCAAGAATCTTTAAACAAAGAGCTGTCCAAGCCCACTTCAAAATAAGCATTAAGTTGGGGTAATAATCCAATAAGCATAAATGAAGTCAATACGGTAAATATTAAAAGCCCTTTCTCCTTAAGTCTAATCATTAAAAAAGGAAGTAAAGAAAAAGCAATTTGAATAGTATAGATACCAATTATCACATCTTCCGAGTCATCTAGGACATATGCCTGATACATAGTAGCAAGCAATAGTGGGACTACGGAAACGATGTACCTTGACAGATGATAGAGGCCGAAATAATTAAATAATAAACCAGATGCTGCAGCTATCATCCCGACAGTAGGCATCCAAACAAGGGAAGGATATAAAAAATAAGAAATTACTATAAATGGAGCAGCGGCACCTAATGAAATCATTAGGGCAAGACTGTTGGTAATTTTTATTCTATTATTAAATTCATCTTCAAATTGGTCGGAAGTACCAATTTTCACAATTCTTGTCAACAAAGGGGAACTCATAAAATGATCGTTAATTTAAAATGCACTAACTAAGTAAACTAAATTACCTGAGACTCAGATAAACTTATAGGTACAGTATTCGATGACAATTAATTCATAAATACTTACTAATTAATACAATTAAATCAAATACTACACTAACATTAAGTTATTAAATTGCATTTCGTGTGAATTTATATGACAATAAATCTATTCCTTCCATGAAGCCGTCAGTTAATAGTGCCAAACTTAAAAAGACATCTTTCATGTCATTTCATTTTCATTATTAATACAGAACCCTATATTTGCGGGGTTTAAAAAAAGATATAACTATGAACAATATTATTTGGACAATCCCGATACTGGGAATTGTAGGGCTGATCGTTATGGCCATAAAGTCTTCTTGGGTAAGCAAACAAGCTGCTGGAGATGCGAGAATGCAAGAATTAGCAGGCTATATAGCGGATGGTGCCATGGCCTTTTTGAAGGCTGAGTGGAAGGTTATGATTTATTTTGTAGTAATTGCAAGTATACTACTAGCCTACTCAGGTACTTTAGTAGAAACATCCAGCTGGACAATTGCAGTTTCCTTCGTAATTGGGGCTGTTTTTTCTGCATTTGCAGGATGGATAGGAATGAACATTGCCACAAAAGCTAATGTAAGAACTACAGAAGCTGCAAAAACTAGTTTAAAGCAGGCTTTAAAAGTCTCCTTCTCTGGCGGAACAGTAATGGGCTTAGGTGTTGCCGGTCTAGCTGTTTTCGGTATGGGTACATTGTTCATATTTTTCTATAACCTATATGTAATACAGACTGGTGGCGCATTAAATGGTAAAGAGATGGAAAAAGCCTTGGAAGTATTGGCGGGTTTTTCATTGGGTGCTGAGTCTATAGCACTTTTTGCCCGTGTTGGCGGTGGTATTTATACAAAAGCGGCCGATGTGGGTGCTGACCTTGTTGGTAAAGTAGAGGCAGGTATTCCTGAAGATGACGCTAGAAACCCAGCCACTATCGCTGATAATGTAGGCGATAATGTAGGCGATGTTGCAGGAATGGGCGCCGATTTATTCGGTTCTTATGTAGCCACAATTTTAGCAACAATGGTGCTAGGACAGGAAATAGTTTCTGATGATCAATTTGGCGGAATTGCTCCAATCCTATTGCCGATGATTATTGCCGGTTTAGGAATCATTTTCTCTATTATTGGTACCTTCTTTGTAAGAATAAAAGGAGAAGACAGCAGTGTTCAGAATGCGTTGAACTTAGGTAATTGGTCTTCCATACTTTTAACATTTATTGCTTCTTATTTTTTAGTTAACTACATGCTTCCTGAAACCTTAATCATCCGTGGTTATGAGTTCACGAATATGGATGTTTTCTGGGCAATCGCTACTGGTTTAATCGTTGGTGCCTTGATGAGTATCATAACAGAATATTATACGGCGATGGGTAGAAAACCTGTTATGTCAATTGTAAAGCAATCAAGTACGGGCTCAGCAACAAACATTATTGGCGGACTAGCTGTGGGAATGGAATCTACAGTACTACCTATCTTAGTACTGGCAACAGGTATTGTTGTTTCTTATACTTTTGCAGGCTTATATGGTGTGGCCATTGCTGCTGCAGGTATGATGGCAACAACAGCGATGCAATTAGCAATTGATGGCTTCGGACCTATTGCTGACAATGCTGGTGGCATTGCCGAAATGAGTGGTCTACCTGCAGAAGTAAGAGAGCGAACTGATAACCTAGATGCCGTAGGAAATACAACTGCAGCAAGTGGTAAAGGATTCGCTATTGCATCTGCTGCCTTAACTGCGTTGGCCTTATTTGCTGCCTTCGTTGGTATATCAGGAATTGACTCTATTGATATCTATAAAGCACCGGTACTAGCGGCATTATTTGTTGGTGGTATGATTCCCTACATATTTTCTTCCTTAGCGATTGCGGCGGTAGGACGAGCTGCAATGGACATGGTTGAAGAAGTTAGAAGACAATTTAGAGAGCTACCAGGGATTATGGAAGGTACTACTAAGCCAGAGTATGAAAAATGCGTCGCCATATCAACTAAGGCCTCCATTCGTGAAATGATCTTACCAGGTGCTATTGCTTTGACAGTGCCATTAGCTGTAGGCTTTGGTTTTCAAGGAGTATTTGAAGACACACCTTCAGCGGAGATTCTAGGTGGGTTATTAGCAGGTGTTACTGTCTCAGGTGTCTTGATGGGTATTTTTATGAATAACGCCGGGGGTGCTTGGGATAACGCTAAAAAATCTTTTGAAAAAGGCGTAGAGATCAATGGCAAAATGGAGTATAAAGGTTCAGAAGCACACAAAGCTTCCGTAACTGGTGATACAGTAGGTGATCCTTTCAAAGATACCTCAGGACCATCGATGAATATATTAATTAAATTGATGTCAATCGTAGCACTCGTTATTGCACCGCATATCGCAGTAGTTGACCATAATGACCAAAAACATTCTGAGAAAATAGAGCAGAGTCAAATTATTAAACCTATCGCTGAAGACAATACCACGGCCGAATTTTAATACTTTCTTACTTTTTTTTAAAAGCCTATCTGTTGCAACAGATAGGCTTTTTTATGGCTTCTCCACCAATGATCTCCTAATTAAATTAGCTCTGCCAGATCTAGATTTTATACTGGCTACTAATGACGGACCGCGAGA
>JBKEFO010000237.1:0-5350 GCA_046709585.1 Marivirga sp. | reverse complement strand
GCTGTTCGTTCTTGCTTTGCATTTATGTACAATGCTAGAGCTATCAAATATCGCCATGATAAAGGTTTTGATAAAAACGAAATAGCACTCTCTGTGGGTGTGCAGTTGATGGTACGGGCAGACTTAGCTTGTAGTGGAGTGTGTTTTTCCATTGATCCAGAATCGGGATTTACAGATTCTGTATTGGTGACGGGCTGCTGGGGTTTAGGTGAAAATATTGTACAGGGGGCCGTTATACTTGATGAATTCTTGGTTTTTAAGCCAAGTCTTGCAAGGGGGAAGAAAGCTGTAATTTCAAGGCATGTAGGCTCAAAAAGCAAGACAATGGTTTACTCTGCCAAAGGTGGAGTGATTAATTTAGAGACGACACTCGAAAAGCAAAAAGCACTAGTTTTAAGCGATTTCGAAGTGGAGAGTCTTGGCAGGTGGGCGGTACAGATCGAGCAGCACTATAGGTCACCTATGGATATCGAATGGGCCAAAGATGGTAATTCTGGTCAACTTTTTATTGTTCAGGCTAGGCCAGAAACCATACATGCTGGCCAAGACCCGTACTTAATCAAAGAATTTACGCTTACTGCTAAAGGTAAGCTTTTGACTAGTGGCTATGCAGTAAGTGCGGGCATTACCTCAGGGAAAGTAAAAATCATTCTTTCTCCAGCAGAAGCCGATATTTTAGAGGAGGGAGATATCCTTGTGACGGAGATTACCAATCCAGATTGGGATCCTATTATGGAAAAAGCTGCTGCTATAATTACTACAAAAGGAGGGAGAACAAGCCATGCCGCTATTATAGCACGAGAGATGGGTACCTTGGCCATAGTTGGTGCGGAGGGCGCTTTCGAAGTGCTCAAAAATGGTGATATGGTAACATTGGACAATTCTTCGGGGAAAATCGAAAAAGTGTATGAAGGTAAATTAGATTATAAGACTACTGATCATGACTTTCATGCTTTAGCGCTGCCAAAGACCAAGCCCATGTTTATCTTAGCCGATCCAGATCAGGCATTTAGGCTCTCCTTTTTTCCCAAACAAGGGGTAGGTTTAATGCGCATGGAGTTTGTAATCAACAGCAGTCTCCGGATTCATCCCATGGCTTTGCTTCAATTCGATGAACTCGAAGATCAGGAAGAGAAGGCCCAGATAGCAGAATTATGTGAAGCGTACTCAGATAAGAAGGAGTACTTTATTGATAAGCTTTCTCAGGCCCTTGCTACTATTTGTGCTGCTTTTTATCCAAAGGATGTAATCTTAAGAATGAGTGATTTTAAATCTAATGAATATGCTCATTTACTCGGTGGTCAGCAATTTGAGTTAAAGGAAGAAAACCCTATGCTTGGTTTTCGGGGAGCTGTCCGCTATTATAACGAGCGCTATGCAGGGGGTTTCGCTTTGGAATGTGCAGCCGTGAAAAGAGTTCGCGACGATATGGGCTTAGAAAACCTTAAGCTTATGATTCCCTTTTGCCGTACACCTGAAGAAGGAAAAAAGCTAATCGCCATTTTAGCGGAGCAAGGGCTCAAACAAGGTGAAAAAGGCCTGGAAGTATATGTGATGGCCGAAATACCCGCTAATGTGATTCTAGCGAAGGAATTCGCTGAAATTTTTGATGGGTTTTCTATTGGCTCCAATGACCTTACTCAGCTGACGCTTGGCGTAGACCGAGATTCTGAAGTTTTAAGTGCGCTTTTTGATGAAAGTAATCCAGCAGTAAAGTGGATGATTGCTGAGGTAATCAAGGTCGCGAAAGCAAGTGGAAAGAAAATAGGGCTCTGCGGTCAGGCGCCTAGCGACAATCCTGCATTTGCTCAATTTTTGATAGCAAATGGTATTGATAGCATCTCTTTCAATGCAGATGCCATGCTAGATGGAATACAAAATATGGTGCAGGCAGAAGCTGAAAAATAGGTTTTGGTACAGTAAGGAATAACTCCTTATTCTGACAATACTTGGTCAACTAAGCATAACATAGTATTTGTGTTTTGCTTAGCCGGCTAAAAGGCTCAATTCAGGAAAATGCGGTTTTCTCTGGTAGGAATAGAAGTCAATACCGAAAAATGGTAAATTAGGCAATAATATTGCTCTAAAACCGATAATCAGCACTAATCAAAACAAACCTAGGCAATAAGTTGTATTCGGTAATTAAGAAACTTACATCCGTTATTGAGGCGGTCTTAAACTGACTGGTGTTTAGCAGGTTTTTGCCTGAAATGCTAACTGTAAGTTTATTGGGCTTGATGGTAAATCTCCAGTCAACATCCAAAAAGTAATAATCGTTATCTGCACCTATATTCCCAAAGAAGTATCTTTCAGTTTGTATCTGAATTGTAGATTTTTGATTGACTTTGAATAGGATATCTAAAAAAGTCATATTATTAGAATAGCTACTGCTATTATTAGTTTGAACTTTGTGTGCTAAAATCTTTGATCCTAGGTGATAGTTAAATGGGCCGCTGAAGGCTGATCGAAGTTCAACTCCGACTGTACTGCTTCTTGAACGTATTTCCCTGAAGACATCATTAACTATGTTTTGATAGGAGGTAAGGGAGTAATTCCAACTTAATTTAAGGTTGGAGGATATAAAAGGGATATATCGATCGACATTGGAGGAAACGCTTAGCAGTTCTCTGTTGCTAAATAAGGCTTTCTGAGACAAGGAATAATTTTGACTTAGGAGACTTCGATACGAAAAGAAATCAAAACTCTTGCTGTAAAAAATGGTGGTACTAATTAAGAAATTATCTGTCCAACCCCCATATTGATAATTTAACAATCCAGTTGACGCGTTAAGTTGATTAAAATCTCCTGTACCTCTGGTAAAGGACCTAAATCCTCTCAATACCCAGCTATCATAAACATCAAGAAAACCAGCATTGCTGGTTGAATATGAATAATTAGCCACTAGCTGATGCTTATCGTTGGGTTGCCATCTTAATCCGATGGAGGGATTAACAATGTGTACATTTTGAGATTCTTCTACTTCTTTGCTATTTGTCTGGTTGAATAGAAATTTGTATTCAGCCTTCCCAATTAAGGTAACATTACCTAGATTCTTACTATATTTTGTAGATACGTATGAATCATTTGTGAAATAAATAAAGTCATTCTGAAAGTCAGCTGGTTTAGCTATTTCGTTTGAATCATTTGTTAAGACGGAGAAAGTAGAGTTTAGATTTTGAGATTTCAGAGCATTTCCAATTTTAACTTCAAACAGGTCTTTATTCTTCTTTCGATCTAAATAATGCCCCTCAATAGCACCATATTTAAAGTCAATTGCATTGACTTGATTAACTTGGTCTGCACTGGCGTCCTCTGTGAATAAGTCAATAAAAAAGAATTGGTTTACTCGGTAATCCTCGAATCTGGTTTCTTGTATATACCGTCCTTTTACTATAAAGACCTTATTGTCTTTCATCTTGGTGATCAGACTAATTTGATTGTCAAAGCGTCTATTTTTAGTATTCAGATTTTCTTTCGTTTCAGTATTGTTGAATGAAAGCTCGTTAATGGTGTTTCCGTTGGCACTATTAATCGTGGAGTTCATTTCAAACTTTTGATTTTTCTTGATATCGTACTGCAGGTTAATTCGGCCAAAAACGCTAAGGTAATCATCATTCCAATTATTTCCTTGACTATTGAGGAACTCAGTTTCATCGACTCTGAACTGTTCGGAAATATTTTGTAAGAATCTTTTTTGATCGTTCATGAAGAAGCCTATAGTTTTTACTTTAAGTCTATCTGTTGGGTTAAATATGGCATTGGTAGAGACTAATTTATCATTGTTGAAATCCGTTCTACTCTTCTTAAAATCTAGATCTATAGCGTTCGGTTCAATTAGCTCAGCAACACTTTCATTTTCTCCAATCACAGTTAGATCGTCTGGACGATATGGGTCAACCAGATGGTTTATTTCACCTGTAGATTCATATCCAATGTTGTTGAAGTTGGTGATAAAGTAATACTTGTTGCGCTTACTGAAGTTGAAAATATTGCTTGTAAAGTTGTAAAGATTTTCTAACCCATAACTTGCATTAACAGTAGCAAACCATTGACTTTTGGCGTCCTCATTTAATTTTAAATTAAGGGCTACTTTATCACTTTCTTCAATTCCTTTCAGAAGTGGGTTTGATGAATAATTCTGCAATAGTTCAACTTTATCGATTGGTTGTGCAGGCATATTCTTGGTAATGATTTTATATCCTTTTTCAAAGAAATCATCGCCTTCAATCATCACTCTTTCGACTTCTTTAGCTCCTACTCTGATCGTCCCATCTTCGTCAATGGTTAGACCTGGTATTTTCTTTAGTAGATCTTCAACAACTTCCTCATTCCCTTCAGCAAATGATGATGCATCAAAGATAATGGTGTCTTTTTTAACGGTAATAGGCTTTTCTACTGCTACAATCACTTCGGTCAGCACGAAGCTTTTCAATTTCAGTTTTAGATCTAAATTAATTGTAGCGCTACTTTTGGTATTCAGAGAAATGATGGAATCACTAAAGCCTATCGACGAAAATTCCAGCATGAGTTCTCCATAGGAATCTGTTGATACCCGATATCTGCCATCTGCGTCAGTGTATCCATAGCTAAGAATATTAGTGGCTGTTGAATCTTTAAGAACCACTCTGACATAAGACAGCGCTGAACCATTACTTTCTGATACAACCCCTTTAATAACTACTTGTGCAGCGGTAATATGCGAAATCAGAAAGAGTACTAAAGCAGCACTACGAGATAACAAGACAATTTGGTTACTTAAATTCAGTTTCAATATTGTGATCGATTGATGAGTTTACTTTTATAGAGGCACCGCGGGGTAATTTACTATAAAGCTTTTGGATAAATTCATCTACCGCTTTTTCTCTGTAAGCAGCATACTCCTCAAAGGATATGGTTTGATCTGTGAGTAGTCTTTCATCTGCAATGGATTGCTCTGTTGTCTGTTTGATGCTTGTAACCGCAAACTGGATTTTATTATCGAGTGATACAACTTTAATGATAAGGCCGGGTAATCCGTGAAATTTCCATGGGCCATTATTTATTGGTATGTCAACTGCATACCATGCATCATAGCTTCTGCCTCTAAAGGAAGTAGTTGCTTTTATACATTTAATGTTGTTTACGGTTTCTTTTATGTTGGTTATTTCCCAACTAAAATCAGGAAACTCATCAACAACTATAAATGGAGTGTTCTCATTATTTGAAAAAACAAAATCTCTAAAGACTATTTCTTGTTTACTGAAATCTTTGAACACCCATTGACCGATAGAATCTTTACCTGAAATACTGAAGTTCACAACTTCAGATTCATCCAAAAATACAGAATCTTCTGCATTGTCCTGACCAAAAA
>JBKEFO010000236.1:0-5359 GCA_046709585.1 Marivirga sp. | reverse complement strand
CTATCCATGACTTAGAACAAGAAACATTAAATATTATTCAATCTGATGGATGGATCAGGATGACTGGAAATAATAGATTGGGCAAAATTACATTAAAGGCTAAGAATAAAGCTGATTTTCGCTTGTTAAATGGAAATGTAGATACACTCCATGCTATCATTAATAAATCTGATGTCTCTATTTCACAACCCCTGAAACTTGTTAAAGGAACGATGACTAATGAGTCATACTTGCGCATAGGAGCTGCGGGAGAAATCCAGTTTAAAACTGATGAAACTAGTAGACTCGTTTTGAACTAACTCAGAAAAAATAAGGCAACGCTGTAACAAAATGAGGCTTCAATCTTCTTATAAAAAAGCAAAGGCATAAAAATCGCCCAACCTAAAGCAAAAATGAATATAGACATCAAGGGACTTTCTAAAGTGTACCCAAATGGTTTTGCTGCCATTAAAGACATTAATCTGGAGATAGGTAGTGGCATGTTCGGCCTCTTAGGACCCAATGGAGCAGGTAAATCCAGTTTTATGCGCATTTTGGTTACCGTCCAGAAATCTACTTCAGGCACTATTCTCATGGATGGGCTGGATATCAATGAAAGCAGGCAAAAGATACGTTCTTTGATAGGCTACCTCCCTCAGGATTTTACTTTTTTCTCGAAGCTAAAAACTTGGGAGTTCCTAGATTATGCAGCCAAGCTTTCTACTACCTTAAGAAGAAAAGAACGATACAAACGAGTAGATGAACTACTAGATCAGGTAGGACTCTTGGATGTGCGCGAAAGAATGGCCAACAAACTATCCGGTGGTATGAAGCGAAGGCTAGGCATAGCGCAAGCACTGATTGCTGACCCAAAATTATTAGTGATAGATGAGCCTACGACAGGGCTAGATCCCGAAGAGCGTATTAGGTTTAGGAATATTCTTTCCGACTTAAGTCAAAGAGATGTCACCATCATTCTCTCCACACATATTGTAGGCGACATCAGTAGTACCTGTAATAATATGGCCATGCTTAATAAGGGTGAAGTGGCTTTCAAAGGTTCGCCCGAAGGGATGATTGAGCGCGTAAGGGGTCATGTCTGGCAGGTTACTTTAGATAATGATGAGTTCAATCAAATAAAACTCAAATATTCTGTGGTGTCCACCATTCCCACCGAAGGAAAATGGGAGGTCCAAGTCATAGCCAATGAGCAGCCCCACCCAAGGGCCACTAATGCCAATCCCAATTTGGAGCATGCATATGTCTATTTTATGGAAAATGAATTAGGCGTCTCGTTAGTATGATCTCACTCAAAAACATATTGACCATATCGCAGTACGAAGGTAAAGTGCTATGGAGAAACTGGTTCTTTAGGATTGTTGCAATCGCCGGTCTACTATTTGTAGCTGCTTTCAGCCTTGCAGCCTTTTCTGAGCTAAACAACCCAAGGTGGTCGCAGCTTGCCAATGGATGGATGATGCCATCTGCTGTGATGGCGATGATCAGTATTCCTCAAGTAGCAGCAGTAATTTTCTTAGCTACCGGACTCATTAAAAAGGATAAAAAAATTGATACTAATGAAGTGTTCTATGTCAGGCCTATTACAAATTTAGACTATGTCTTGGGTAAGGCCCTAGCGCTATTTAAACTATTTTTTATATTAAATCTTGTATTGCTATGCATTCCTTTGATAGTAAACCTTACTAGCCCCTTAGCTACCTTTAATCCGCTTGCCTTTATTTTATATCCGATATTGATAAGTGTTCCTAGTATTGTTTTCACAATGGGCATAGCCTTCCTTCTGGTAACACTATTAAAAAATCAGCCCATCACCATTGTCCTGCTTTTGGGTTTGGCAAGCGTCCAACTGATTTATTATTTTGATCGGTTTTCCAATATCTTAGACCTTCCGGCATTTCGCCTTTCAATTTTTTCTTCAGAAATGACAGGCTTTGCTAATTTAGAATTCGCTTTGTATCAAAGGTCGTTTTACTTCCTCACAGGTATTGGCTTCTTATTCCTAACAGCCTTTTTTCTGGACCGACTAGCTAGTCATCGGTCGGTACGCATCACAATCGGCCTTATCGCTGTAGCATTTTTGTCCCTCTCCTCTTTCGTCATGATAAAACTTTGGGACATGCGCCAGTCCCCTATTTCATTGCGTCAGGAAATGATAGCTGTGAATGACGAATGGACTGACAGCCCCAATGTAACTGTTGTTTCGAATTTCATTGCGCTCGAGTTGGTAGATGATGAGATTGTTTCTACAGCTGAAATGGTGGTAAAAAATAACACTACAGAAGCGTTGAATAAGATTTACTTTACTTTAAACCCTTCCTTAGTGGTCGATGAAGTGACAATTAATGGTAGTTCTGTGTCTACCAAAAGAGCATTGCAAATTGTGAGCATCCATCAAGGATTGAACATTGCGCCTCTGCAAGAGGTGACAGTTCGGATTAAATACCATGGCTCAATTTCCGAAGCAGTTGCGCACTTGGAAGTAGCGCAGGAAAGACTTGAAGCACCCAAGCAGTATTTTCTGTATTCCTTAAAGAAGAAATATGCCTTTCTGCAGTCTGATTATGTTTTGCTCACCAAGGATGTCCTCTGGTATCCCGATACTCAGGTTGGTTATAGCCGTAAATCAACGAGTAAAAAGCAGCTCTCGTTCATTGATTTTGAACTAAAGGTAAGCTCGAAGGAAGGATTGATACCCATATCTCAGGGTGCACTAAAAGTGATAGGTGATACATTTCATTTTAAACCAGAATATCCTTTACCGCAAATCTCTCTCGTTATGGGGAATTATGTAAAGAAAGAGTTAACGTTAGATAGTATTACATATGAAGTATACCACTATCCTAAAAACAACTATTTCGATAAGCAGCTCAGTGAATTATCTGATACCCTGAGCTACCTAATCACCGACCTAGTAAATGAATACGAAGACGCTCAAAAGCTGACGTATCCTTTCAAGAGAATGAAGTTTGTAGAAACACCTATTCACTTTTCAGCCTATAACAAGATCTATGAAAGTCACCAAGCACTGCTGCAGCCCGAAACTGTTTATTGGCCTGAAGAAGGGGGCGATAACCGCCAGTTTGACTTCAAAACCCAGCTACGATATATGGACACGCAAGCAAGAGAACAAAATCAAATGCTAACTGACAAGCAAAAACAAGCGAATGTATTTAATAATTTGGTAAAGAAGGTATTCTCTAAGCAAATTGGGGAGGCCTATACCTTTGATGGCCGGGATGAGGATGAGCCTGATTATTCTGTATTCCCTAATTACTATGATTATAACTCAGGAATTGTGAGTCACGAATGGGCATTGCTAAATAGAACTATATCTACTTACCTCAGAAATGATAAAGAGGCACAAGCAGACTACTCAAGAAATAGAAATGGCATCTCATTCACGGAAGAATGTAACGAATTGATGCAAGAGTCATCATTGACAGAAATATTGACATCAGCAGCATTCAATAAGATCAAGAAATCAGTATCGCTCAAAAGTGAATACCTTTTTTCTTATATCGGTGAACTTGTGGGACAAAGCATTTTTAAAGCTTTCCTATACGAATGGATAAACACACACCAACATGAGCTCTCCACCTATGGCGACTTCAGAAAGGCTATTATCAGCAGATTTAATTTAGACATAGATCCCCTTATAAAGAAGGTCTATTTCGATAAATCACAACCTGCATTTGAAATACTGAATATTGAAAAATATGAGGTGTTAGATGGCGATAGAAAGCGCTATCAGGTACTCATGGATGTGACAAACTCCGGCGAAAATGATGGCGTGATTGAAATAAAATTTAATTCAAGAGAGCGCTCTGATGAGGACTTCAGTAGACGTAAGGTAAACGAAGAAGTAGAAGAAGACACTCCCGGGCAACTTTCTGTCATCAAAAAAGGAGAAACCAAACGCATGGGCTTTGTTTTGGATGAAAAACCTAATCAGATTACTGTCAACACCATCATTTCCAAAAACATACCGTCAGTCATTAGTATATCGATAGGCCCTTTAACAAAACGTGAGAATATAGCCCTTTTCGAAGGAGAGCAAGTATTAGACAAGGCACCAGAGACAGGTCTTTATGAGGTGATCGTAGACAATGAGGATGATGGTTTCTCAACTTTCAGTCCAATAGAACCGACCTTCTTGAGAGCCTATTTAGATAACCGCGACACCTCTGAAAAGAAATATTATGGCGATTGGAATCGATCCTACTCCAAATGGCTGGCCACAACAGGCTCAGACTTTTATGGCAGCTTCATCAGGTCGGCACACTTTACAAGGTCTGGCAATGGGGAGAAAACTACAAGTTGGACCCCTAAATTTGAAGAAGAAGGCTTCTATGATATCTATGTATATATGAAAGGTAAGAATCAGAATGAATTCCGGGGAAATGATAATGACAACAAGCAATTTAACTACCACTACATAATTAATCATGCTGATGGAAAAGATAAAATAACATACAATATATCTAATGCTGAACCTGGCTGGAACTACCTGGGATCTTACTTCTTCAATCAAAAAGAAGGTAGTGTTTCACTGACAGATGAATGCGATCTAAGAACGGTATATGCTGATGCCATCAAATGGGTGAGGCAATAAATGATTATAGGCTTAAAAAAACAAATTGAAATGAAAACAAGATTCGCAAACCATCAAAGACGGACAGTCTTATTTATTTTTCTTGTCTCTTGCTATTTATTTTCTTCTGAAGCGATGGCTCAGCGCAAGCTAAGCTTGAAGGCATCTATTCTTATTGCACAAAAGAGCAGCCCTGACATCAAGAAGTCTAAATTGAATTTATTTGGCAATCAAAGAAGTTTAGATGCGCAGCGTGCCGCCATGAAATCAAGAATTTCACTGGATGTAACACCCTTCAATTATAGTAGAAATAGGGTCTTTAACGACTTGTTTTCGCAGTGGAACACCAATGAAGATTATAACTCCTTTGCTAATTTCTCCATAAGCCAGCCGATAACAGCTACAGATGGCACCATATCTCTCATCAACAGAGTGGGGTACAGAGATAACTATTCTGAATTTCAAGACAATAGATTAAAAACCTTCAGTAACAATTTATACCTACAGCTGGAGCAACCAATCTTCACTTACAATAGAACTAAGTTGCAATTTAAAGAACTGGAACTCAATCTCGAGAATGCTCAGATTAGCAATTCACTACAGTTACTCACCCTTGAGCAAAATGTCACGCAAGCCTTCTACGCACTCTATCAAAGACAAAATAGTTTGGAAATTTCTACCGATGAATATGAGAGCCAGCAGATAAGCTATGAAATTACACAAAACAAGGTGGGTGCTGATCTATTGGCAAAAGAAGAGTTGTATCAG
>JBKEFO010000235.1:0-5362 GCA_046709585.1 Marivirga sp. | reverse complement strand
ATTGTTGATATTATGCTCCCCATGGTGGATGGCTACCAGTTAGTAAAGCATTTTAAAGAAACGGATTCAATGCTGCCTATTATTTTCCTCACAGCGAAGTCAACGGAGGCAGATAAAATTAAAGGCTTTCAAGCAGGGGCCGATGATTATTTAACCAAACCATTCTCAGTGGAGGAGCTGCATCTGCGGATAGTGGCTATTCTCAGAAGAAGCAATAGAGTGGCACAGGATATTCTAGGAAAGTATGTATTTTCGAAAGGAGATCTTTCCTTAAAGATGGGTGAATTGGAGGTAGTCCTTACACAGCGCGAATGTGATCTGCTACTTTATTTAGTCAAGCATAAAAATAATATCGTGAAGAGAGAGCAGATCTTGAATTCGATATGGGGTGATGACGATTATTTCATGGGAAGAAGCCTTGATGTGTATATCTCCAAGCTTAGGAAACACCTAGAAGGAGATAAAGACATACAGATCAAAAATTATCATGGGGTAGGATTTAAATTAATATGTGAGTAGTTTTTCACTCAATATCCTCGAGTTTCTGTTTGTAAAGGTCAACCATTCCTTTCACTTTATCCAACTCATTGCTTAGGGAGTCCAATTTGGTCGATAGCTTAGATAAGGTTTGAATGTAGGTGGAGGAGTCTGTCCTCAACTCCACTAGTTCTTGCTCGTATCCTATAATCTTTTCATTTGTCTTTTCGAGGCTTCTTTCATTTTTACGCTCGTCTCTTTTAAGCATCTCAAATTCTTTGCTCAAAAATGTTGCTGCCTGCTCAGATTCGTCAATTTTCTTTTGTGCCGCATTGGTTCTTACCTTTAAATTGAAACCGTACACAAAAGTTTTTAACTCCGCTTGAAGTAACGCTAAGGTATCCTTCGGAATGCCTTGGGGGTCTATTCCTCCCCAGAATCGTGCACTTGCGCTATTGCCATTTATTTGGGCGAAAAACAGAATTTCTTTAGGGTATATATCGGGTTTAAACGGGGTTTGATAACTCATGTGGTTAGCCGCCAGCTCACTTCTACCAAAGTCTTTAGAATAAGTTTCCCACACAGTTTTTACAAGCGCAACCCCTAATGGTATGTTTACTTCGTAGCCTTTTACCTCGGCCCCTAATACTTTATGGGTTTGCATCGTTATTTCATTCTGTGCAGATGCCAGGTGTGCAATAAAAATTAAGGGTATTAAATACTTGAATTTATTCATACTTGAGAATTCTTTTTAGCATTTTAGACAAAAGGTGTACCAAAGATATACTAATTAGCTAATATTCGGAATATACTAGTGTCCTTGAGTAACAATACTACTTAGGGTAGGTTTAAGTTACATATACAAAACGAAGTCATGTCTAAAAATATTTTAATAACTGGAGGAAGTGGAATGATAGGGATGCAACTATCTACCTTATTGGCCGGCAAAGGATACCAAATAGCACACCTTACCAGAAAAAAGAACGCTGCTCATCTTTATAGACAATTTGAATGGGATGTAGATAGTGATTATTTGGAGGATGGTGCCTTGGCATTTGCAGATATCATTATCCACTTGGCGGGCGCTGGGGTGGCCGACAAGCGCTGGACTGCAGATAGAAAGCAACTTATTATAGATAGCAGAACGGAGACGGCAGGCCTCTTATATCGTAAGTTGAGAGCTAATGAGGAGCTCAGCATTGATAAGTTCATTAGTGCTAGTGCCATTGGCTATTACGGCATGTATACTGGAGACACTTTGCTTCATGAAGACCATCAGGCAGGAGATGATTTCTTGGCAGAGGTTGTCGTAAAGTGGGAAGCTGCGGCAGACCAATTTAATGAATTCGGCATTCCTGTAAGCAAACTACGGGTAGGCGTTGTCTTGGCCAAAGAGGGTGGCGCTTTGCCTCAGCTAGCCATGCCAATTAAGTTTGGCGTAGGTGCAGCTTTGGGGAGCGGCAAGCAGATGATGAGCTGGATTCATATCGACGATATCTGCGCCATGTTTCTAAAGCTAGTGGAAGAGGATCATATAGGTGTTTTTAATGGCGTAGCACCCGAGCCAGTGAGTAATAGGATGATGACAAAGTCTGTGGCCAAAGTACTAGCTAAACCATTGTGGCTCCCCAATGTGCCAGGCTTTGTGATGAAGTTAATGCTTGGCGAGATGGCTGGAATAGTACTGGGGGGTAATAATGTAAGTAGTGAGAAACTTCAGAAAAGTGCTTATCAATATAAGTATGCCTCCATTAAGCATGCATTAGAAGGTATTTACAAATAGTGATTAAGCTTCAAAAACAGAAATATTTGACTCTGCAGCGGATGCCCGAATAAGCGCTTTTACTTTATTTTCACCTTTTTTTGAGTGCTTATAATGAAACGTATGCGATTTTGTCGCAATGTGAACCGTGATTTGAAAGCTGCTCAATTGAATGTAATCTATATTACCCCAATTAAAGAGATATGGCTTCCTAAATAGTGAATTCTTAATGCTAAGCATTTGTGAGTTGTGCACTATTTTAAGAGCGTATTTAGAATCTTTATTTGATAAGATTGTACCGGATATAATGGAGAAGGTGCCTGTTAAGAGGTTAATGATTGAGATAAGGTTTATATTACTTTTTTCATAACTATTGAGTATACTTATACCAATTAAGAAGAAACCCATAATTACTGAAGAGATTCTTAGTACCCTGCTATTTCCAACCCCATTCATTAAGCCTAACAACACGGTTTTTTCTTCTGACATATATTTATTTTCTTAATCGGAGCCTAACTACCAATAACTTCAATACCCTTTTTTTCCGCAAGTCATCGTAATGCCGCTCTTGCAGCCTTTTTAATGGGTAGGAGATGCTGGATAGTTAAAGTTCAATGCTGCATTTTTTAAGTAGAGCGGTATGCAGTAATGACCGAATTTAATGTTTTTGACCTCACCCCAATTGACTTGCTGCTTCTTTTAAATATACCAGTTTTTATAATGATGTGATGATGATTTACAGGCACTTTGGGTGAAATGGCTGATTTTTTGAAGTAGATGAATGAAGGCAAGAATAGGAAAGCAGCATAAATGAAGTAAAAAAAGTGGTAAGTAAGTCTAAAAGAACCGTCGAAGAGGGCGATAGTTACAAGAAGGAAATATAGAGAAGCCAGTATTAGAAGAGTTACCTGAATTATTTCTGGATTCCAATTAAATGTTTTTGTGTTTAGTGGAATCGTTTGTTTTTGGGTTATTTGGTCCATTTTTCACTAATGATGGTAAGTATCTCTTGGTGTACAACAGGTGTTGCAGCCAATATCTCTCTGCCATAAATATAATTATGTTTATTTGTAAAGGTACTAACGGTTCCTCCCGCTTGCTGTACTATAAAAGCACCAGCAGCGACGTCCCAAGCATTTAAATTGTATTCAAAGAAGCCTTCGAATCTGCCACAGGCCACATATGCCAAGTCTACCGCGGCAGAGCCCATTCGTCGCAAGCCATGGCTGCTCTGCATCAATTCCTTTAAAATAGAAAGGTAGGCGTCCATTTTATCAAAATCGTAGTAGGGGAAACCAGTGGCGACTAAACTAGCGGCTAAGTTGATATCTTTCGATACAGTAATTTCTTGGTTATTTAAATAGGCAGGCTTGCCCTTAATGGCATGAAAACACTCGTCTCTATTAATTTCGTAGACAACGCCAGCAATGATTTTGTCATTTTGTTGTAGTGCTACACTTACTGAGTAAATAGGCAGGCCATGAATAAAATTGGTGGTACCATCGAGTGGGTCAACTATCCAATTGAATTCCTCACCCACCTTCTTGCTCGTCCCCTCTTCAGCAATAAACCCTGCTTCCGGTAAAATTTTCAGCAGTCCTTCGACTAGTTTCAGTTCAGCTTGTTTATCTACATAACTTACTAAGTCATTAAAGCCTTTGTGCTCTACTTGGCTTTGAGAAAAATATTTTGCCTCTTCTCTTATAAATGCTCCTGTTACTTTTATTAGTTCAATAGCCCGTTGCTGTACTTCTTCTAAAGCAATCATACATTCATCTTTTTGGTGCTATATAGTAAGTTAAATGACTTAAAGGCAAAGTATAAAACGAGCGGGAAAACGGCAGGATGTAAAGCTTGAGGTAAAGTATAGAAGAAGCCAAGTAGCAAGAAGCAAGCTATTCCAAAGCAAGCATAGAAAAGGGTATGCCATTTTTTAGCAGGCTTTTTAAATAAGAAGAAAATTAGAAATGCATTCAAGGGGAAGGCCCAAATAATGTTCCAGTTATTAACGGTGGCTTGGTGGTCTGACAGAAACCATAGAAAGAAAATAAGTAGACCAAGTATTCCCGAAATAAAAAATAGAAACCTATTGAAAATGACATCGTTAAAATTAGATTTGAAATGTCGCATACTGAAAATGATTCCTACAATACAAAGTAGCCACGTGACATGCTTTGGTAGGATGGAAAAAGAGGACTCAGTCACCAGAGAAGGTGCTTCGTAAATCACCTGTTTGTCTTGTAGCAAAGGTTTACCGTCTACATAGGCCTCGTCTATATGGTACATCAACAGGTCGGGTAAAAACATTTCGTCGGCTTTTGAAGCTAGTTTATCTGTCGGAGCGCCTAAAACTAAGTCAATGCCAAAGTCCTGCCAGGGTTTTTCCGCTAAGTAAATATCTAAGAAGTCTCTTAATGTAATTCCTTCTGCATCTCTTCTCCATTCTAGACCATCGCCAAGTACTTGTTCGAATAAGTCTCTAAATCGCGTGGAACAATTATCATAAAAGAAGTCGTATTGGTAGTATTTGTTCCCTGGTTTGATATTGTTTAGTAAGAAGTCAAAAACAGCTTGTTTCTCTTGCAAATTGAGGTTAAGTACTTGTTTAATAACTGTTCTTTTTTCTTCCTTAGCTGAATTTACTAAATAACTAATCCGGCCAGCAGCAAGCATATAGTCTAATTTGCCCCGCATGAACTTCACATAAAATCCCGGCGTATCAAAGTCGAAAACTCCGTAATTAAACACAACACTTATTCCACTGGTACTATCCTCTACCCACAAGGCAGAGTGTCCAAAACTAGAGTATAGTGCATCTCCTGGTCCAACGGTGATCAGGCTAATTTGTGCTGTTTCGGTTAATGTATTATTAGCTGATAGCTTACCAAAAATAAGGAAGCTCAACAACACAGTTAGGTAGAGGTTTATTCGCATGGTTTACTTCGCTTTTATAACAAGCACGAATTCCCCTTTTGGTGCTTTATGAGTGAAATGAATTACTAAATTCTCAAGAGTATCAGTGATGGTCTCTTCGTATAGCTTGGTTATTTCTCTAGAAATAGAAGCCATTCTTTCAGGACCGAATGCTTCAGCAAGTTGTGTTAAGGTTTTAATTATTCGATG
>JBKEFO010000234.1:0-5430 GCA_046709585.1 Marivirga sp. | reverse complement strand
GAAGTTTTTTATAAGGGTTATGATGAGCTAATCAGATATGAAGCAACCGATGGCTTTAACTATGAAAACTTAAGTACTTCAGGTACCGGCTTTGCACAAGGATTTGATGTGTTTTACAGAGATAACCACACCTTCGAAAATACAGATTTTTGGCTTACCTACTCCTTTACCGATAGTAAAAGACATTTTAAAAATTTTGAAAACCAAGTCACTCCAGGCTACGCCCCTAGACACAATGCCTCTGCAGTTATGAAGCATTTTGTTAAGACACTTCACTCACAAATAGGCTTCTCCTACTCCTGGAATGATGGATACAAATACCATAACCCTAATATTGCTGGCGAAATGCAGTCAAAGACTCCAGATTTTAATAACCTAAGTGTGAGTTGGAGCTACCTCCCTAAACCAAACCTAATTATACATGTGGAGTGTTCCAATGTGCTAGGTTCAAAAAACATCTTCGGGTACCAATATGCCAATAACAGGAATGAAAATGGTCAATATGACTCGATGCCAATAGAGCAAGTAGCTGATAGGTTTCTCTTTTTAGGAATCTTCTGGACACTTTCAAAAGACAAAAATGCCAACTTATTAAACAATTTATAAAAAACACAAAAACTAAATCTACAAACCATGAAAAAGTCATTATTTACAATCTCCATTTTATTTATTTTCTATCAGGCCATTGCGGTAAGCAATGAAGCATTTGTCAAAATCATGAAAGCGAAAATTGAAATATTATCAAACACCCAAACGATAGAGGGTTACCAACAACTCGCCAATGAATTTGAACGCATCAGTCAAAAAGAAATAACAGAATGGTTACCCTTATATTATACAGCATTTTGTTACGTAAATATGGGCTTCCGACGTAGTTTGGATCTTGAGACAAAGGATAGTTATTTCAATAAGGCCGAAGCGCTCATAGAAAAGGCTGAAAAATTATCTGAAAATAACTCTGAACTTACAGCACTAAAAGGATATGCGGTGATGGGTAAATTATCTGCTGATGCGGCTAATAGAGGACAAACAATGTCGCCTCTAGCCATGCAGTTATTTGGGCGTGCGATCCAGCAAAACCCTGAAAACCCTAGAGCGCTATTTTTGATGGCACAGATGGAATATGGAATGGCACAATTTTTTGGAAGTACTACCGAAAAGGCTTGTGCTATGGCCAAGCAAAGCGTGATGCTTTATGAGCGAACCAATGAAGTTGGCATTCAACCAAGTTGGGGTATCAATGGAGCAAAAGAGATGGCAACAAGCTGTCAAAAACCCTAAAAATCGGTACTTTTAATCTGAAATATAACTAGATGTCCAATATAGAAAAGTACTTACCTAAGAAATGGCGATCCTTACTGGGTTTAAACTTTGTAATTGCTATCGCCATTTCTGTAATTTTTAATAGTGACGCCATAAAAAACCGAGATCTCACCAGTTTTTTATATAATTTCTTATATTCTTATGCGATCTCATTAACATTAAGTGCTGGTATTACGATCATAATTGAAAGAACAGAAAAACAGATGAGCTGGGTCAAGGTACCGGTGAAAAGGTTTTTCATTGAAATTATCTCTGTAACAATTTTCGCCTTTGCAATAGGTCTAATTTTTAATTCATTGAATCTCATGATCTTTAATGATTATGCTTTTTCTAAATTGCCGTGGGACCGAGTTATTTACAGTACGCGTTATCCTATAACCATTTCATTAATAGTAACAGCTATACTTACAAGCAGGGCATTTTTGTTTGAATGGAGAAGAGCGGCCATTGCCTCTGAAAAATTAAGGGCGGATAGCTACCAGGGCCAATATCAATCCCTAAAAAATCAACTAAACCCTCATTTTCTGTTTAACTCATTTAATACATTGAGTAATTTAGTATATGATGACCAAGAAAAAGCCATTGAATTCATCCAAAAACTATCAAAAATATATAGATATGTATTGGAGGTACAAAAAGAAGAGTTGATAACAGTGGCCGAGGAGCTGGTATTCATTGATAATTATTTAGACTTACAGAAAATTCGATTCGGTGAAAATTTACAAATTACTATAAGCA
Source organism: Marivirga sp. (assembly GCA_046709585.1). Lineage (GTDB taxonomy): Bacteria > Bacteroidota > Bacteroidia > Cytophagales > Cyclobacteriaceae > Marivirga. The sequence continues at coordinate 3,369 of JBKEFO010000234.1, read as the reverse complement.
AAATAAACCATGAAGGTTATATACCCCCTTTATCCTTACAGCTATTAATAGAAAATGCTATTAAGCATAATATCATTTCCAGCGAAGAGCCCTTGAAAATCAGTATTGAAGAAGCTAATAATTACTTAGTAATCAGCAATAATCTACAGTTAAAGGATATTGGTGAAAATAGCACTGGCATAGGCATCGAGAATATTAACGAAAGATTAGGCTACTTTACTAATCAAAAATTAATCATCAATAAGGACACCCACACATTTACGGTGAAATTACCCTTAATAAAAAGTATTGAATCATGAGAGTAGTTATCATTGAAGATGAAAAACCTGCACAAGAGAGGTTACAGAAGCTGATTGAAACCCTTGCACCTAGCTACCAGGTAATTGCCATTTTAGATAGTGTTAAAAGCAGTGTAGCATGGCTTGAGCAAAATGAACATCCCGATCTGTTTTTCATGGATATTCAACTAGCCGACGGACTTAGTTTTTCCATTTTTGATAAAATAAGCACGAAAAAACCCATCATTTTCTGTACTGCATATGATGAATATGCTTTAAAGGCCTTTAAGCATAATAGTGTAGATTACTTACTAAAGCCAATTGATATTAAGGCGCTAGAAGACGCGCTTAACAAGTTCAAGGATGTCCATACTCACTCAAATGCCATTGATCTATCTAGTATTCAACGCCTATTACAGATGGAAAAGCATGATTATAAGAAAAGATTCATGATTAAAGTAGGGGATAGAATTAAGGCGGTTAATGTTTCCGACATCTCTTTTTTCTGGAGCGAACACAAAGCCACTTACCTCCAAACATTTGAAAAAAAACGCTCTATAGTTGATTATACTTTGGACGAAGTCCAAAATTACCTAGATCCTCATCATTTCTTTAGACTAAATCGAAAATACATCTGCACATTAGACGCTATTAAACACGTATTTAGCTATAGTAACAGCAGGTTGAAGGTGGTACTAAATAATTGTGATGATACGGATATATTGGTTAGCAGAGAAAAAGTGAAGAAATTTAAAGAATGGTTAGACGCTTAAAGTATCGAGCTATCGATATATAAAGTATTACCTGAAAACTCCGAATAATACTCTCTCAATTTGCGTGGTTCAGGGCTGTTGGTAGGAAAGCCATCAGAAGCTCTATAAAAGGCTTCTCCACACTTGCATTCCAGAAAGGACCCAGATGTACCCAAATTAACAAAATCAACTGTAGAGCAGCTTTCTTCCCGATTTACAGGACAGTTCCTCTCATATACTGCATACTCACTGTTCTCCAATTTCACCACTACCAAACCCTTTAAACCATACCCATTTATATATAAATGATTTGTAAATGCTAAGTCCTGATAGGCTGGCAAATCAACATTGATTACGAGGTTGAACGGTTGTGGCAAAGGCATAGCATCCTGCAATATCTGTCCACCCTTATCTTTACACGCAGATAGCCATAAAGAAGCAAAAATAAACGCCATTAAAAATGAATATTTCCTATTTTTGATAATCATAGAACCCCTTACCACTTTTTTTTCCATGATGACCAGCATCCACTTTTTGTTGTTGTATTCTGCTAGGCCTAAACTTGCTATCATAATGAAATGATTCATACATAGCCGTTGTAACAGAAAAATTAGTATCCACACCAATCAAGTCCATTAATCGAAAAGGTCCCATTTTGAAACCCGAAGCTTCCATTAGCCGATCTATTTGATGAAATTCACCCACTCCTTCTTCCACAGTCTTTAGACCTTCTACATAAAAATGCCTGGCCACTCTGTTAACGATGAAGCCTGGAGAATCTTTTGCTTCAACTGCTTTTTTACCAAGCTTCTCAGCCAATAATCTTGTGACAGCCGCAATCTCTGGCTTGGTTGCAGCACCAGAAATCACTTCCACTAATTTCATGATATGAGCAGGGTTGAAAAAATGCATCCCAACTAGTCGCTCTGGGTGTTTTAAGCCTGCTGCTATTTGAGTAATAGGAATGGATGAGGTATTTGTAGCTAAAATGGTTTTGGGAGAGTTGATGGCTTCCAATTTTTTAAATACCTCGACTTTTACTGTCAACTTCTCTACTATAGCCTCAATAATGAAATCACATTGTAGCGTCTCCAGCTGTGTAGTATAAGAGACTTTAGCTAAGGCATTCTTCTTCTGTTCTTCCGTGACCTTCCCTTTTTCAATGCCCTTATCTAGATTTGCTATGATCCCCGCTTCAGCCTTTTGGATTGCCTCTTCCTGTATGTCAAAAATTAGTGTATCATAACCAGCCATTGCTGCAATTTGCGCAATACCAGCACCCATGGTACCTGCACCTACTACTCCAATTTTTTTTATATCTGATAGCTGCATTAACTTAAACTTTTAAACTGGTTGAGAAAACGGACATCATTTTCTGAATATAACCTTAAATCATTCACTTGAAATTTTAACATCGCTATGCGTTCAATACCCATACCGAAAGCGAAGCCAGTATATTTTTCCGAATCTATACCACAGTTCTCTAACACATTAGGATCGATCATGCCAGAACCTAAGATCTCCACCCAACCAGAGTACTTACATACATTACAACCTTTACCATGACAAATATTACAAGAGATATCCATCTCTGCACTTGGTTCTGTAAATGGGAAGTACGAAGGACGGAAACGTACTTTCGTGTCTGGTCCGAATAATTCCTTGGCAAAATAATAAAGCGTTTGCTTCAAGTCCACTAAGCCTACATTCTCATCAACAAAGAATCCCTCTACTTGGTGAAAGAAACAATGTGCTCTTGCAGAAATTGCCTCGTTTCTATACACTCTGCCTGGTGCCAATGTTCTAAAAGGTGGTTTCTGATTTTCCATCACCCTAATTTGTACTGAAGACGTATGTGTTCTTAAGGCTATATCAGGATTACTCTCTATGAAGAAAGTATCTTGCATTTCCCTCGCTGGATGGTTCTCTGGGAAGTTCAAAGCAGTGAAATTATGGAAGTCATCTTCGATCTCTGGTCCCTCAGATACATTGAAACCGATTTTCTGGAAGATTTCTATGATCCTGTTATGGATTATCGTCAGTGGATGAAGACTCCCTAAATCAGAATTAGGAGGCAAACTTAGATCTATAGGCGCACTAGATTTAGCTGAAGAAGTAGTATCCTCGAGTCCGGCAATAAGCGACTTGAATTTCACCTCCGCTAACTGCTTTACTTCATTTACCTCTTGGCCGTATGCTTTTTTATTCTCCGGAGCAATATTCTTAATCTCATTAAAGAGATCACCTAAAACACTCTTTCGGCTTATAAACCTGATCCTAAAAGCTTCTAATTGTTCTTGAGTAGTAGCAACTGCTTCTTGAATTTCCTTTTTAAATGC
>JBKEFO010000233.1:0-5436 GCA_046709585.1 Marivirga sp. | reverse complement strand
CATGCAACTAAAAAAACTTATATATATTCTTATCATTTTTTGCTTTAGCCCTACTTTTGCTCAAGCTCAAATTAATAATATTCCGTTTGAGAAACCTATACTGATTGACACAACTGCTTCAGAGGACTTTAAGTTTAATCTTCGCGTGCTCGGTTTCAATAAGAACAATGAGTATTACAATAAAATTAACGAGGGCTATACGCTATTTGGTTATAGACTAACACCTTCCGTTTCTTGGCAATTTCAGAAAAATTTTAAAGTGGAGGGAGGGATTTTCCTGCAGAAGGACTTCGGTAACAATAAATTTACCTACGCCTTGCCCTATTTTAATATGCTTTATTCATGGCGCCAAAACCAGCTGATATTAGGAAACATTAATGGCTCTATTCATCATAGGCAGATTGAGCCGATGGAAGACTTTGAAAGATTGATGAATGACATTCCAGAAAACGGTTTACAGTTTTTGAGGAGAACGGAGAAGCTCTTTTTAGATGCATGGGTGAACTGGGAAACAATGATCTATCCTGGTTCAGATTTTAAAGAAAAGCTGTCTGGAGGCTTGGTGATAGATCGAAAACTAATGCAAAAGCCAAAACAGGAGCTTACCTTTCATTATGAATTTAAAGGCTATCATACAGGAGGGCAAATAGATATCGTTGAACAACCACTGGTAATAGTTTTTAACAATAGCGCAGGCTTCTCCTGGCAGCATGATCTAGTTGGCGAGAAGCTCAATAACATAAAATTTGAAGGGCATTTTTTACATTTTACAGATCAGTCTAATGAGACGAGGCTAGTATTTACAGAAGGGTATGGTTACTATCTTAATGGACAGCTATCAACGCACTTTGGCGACTTTATGTTAAGTTATTGGTACGGAGATCAGTTCTACTCCTATAAGGGCGGCAGACTGTATCAGTCAATTAGTACCAACCTAGATTCAGAATATTCTGTTGATGTAAGGCAATTGTTGATATTAAGAATCCTGAATGAAATAAAAATAGGACCTCAAACTAACTTAGTATTAAGATTTGAACCTTTTTGGGATCTTCAAAATAAGAAGTTTGAATTTTCACATGCCCTATATTTTAATGTATTTAAGACTTTTTCAATAAGAAAACAGTAAGAAATAGTGCTAAAAAGAATTGTTTACTTTTGTGGTTTAGTAATGTTAGTATTTATACTTTACAATTTACCATTAATTGGATATGGGTTAATGCAAGCTAAAGGTCAGTATAAAGTCCTGTCCGAAGCTAAACCACTATCTTATTATACCAATCAAGTGGCTTTTCCAGATAGTTTAAAAGAAAAAATTTATCAGCTGGAAAAAATTAAAACCTATGCTATTCAGGAATTTCAGTTGCCTGCTGAAACACAATATAACAGCCTTTATGACCAAAAAGGGGAAGATATATTATGGGTCGTTACAGCTTGCGATCCTTTTAAACTAAGAAGTTATAAATGGTCATTCCCTTTGTTGGGGGAAGTGACTTACAAAGGGTTTTTTGATAAGCAAAAGGCGGAGGAAACTTTTAAATCGCTGCAAAAAGAAGGCTATGATGTTAGGATAAGGTCTGTCAGTGCCTGGTCAACACTTGGCTGGTTTAGCGACCCTATTTTGAGTAATATGCTTCAAAGATCAACAGCTAAACTGGCCGAAGTTGTATTTCATGAACTTATTCATGATGTTATTTATTTAAAGGATAGCACAGATTTCAATGAGAACTTAGCAAGCTTCATTGCCCAAGAATTAACATTGAAATATGTAAACGGTTCGTCTTTCTCGCCAGAGGAAGTGCTACAGTATGAACATTCTTTAGAAGACAGCAGGAAACTTTATTCTTTTATGAATAGTCAAGTATTGACTATTGATAGTGTATATGGGCATATGGATTCCCTAGATTTGAAAGGAAAGACAGTGGCAAAGGAAGCACTTTTTGAACAAATGAGAGAAAGACTGATGTCCTTAAATTTTCACCAAAACCAAATCAAAACCAATATTTTAGAGAACCAATCTTTTAATAATGCAAATTTAATGGCCTACGAACGCTATGGCAGCCTACAATCTATTTTAGAAGAGCAAATGAGTCTGGAGTTTCATAGTGATATACTTCAAATGCTAGCGTATTACAGGAAGAACTTTGATAATATTTAAGAGTGCCCATATTAAGAAATTGTTATTAAGCGATTAATACCTTACTTTATTAATAATTTTATCGAGTTTTAAGGTGAAATCATGAAAAAAGCGCAAAATGGGTAATAAGCAAAGCCAAAAAGTACTGGTAGTAGATGATGAGGCTGATATTCTGGAAATCTTAAAGTATAACTTAGAGAAGGAAGGCTATGAGGTAGAAACTGCTGCTGATGGAGAGCAAGCAGTAGTTGTCGCGAAGAAGTTTAAACCTCACTTAGTATTGCTGGACATCATGATGCCGAATCAAGATGGAGTCGAAACATGCAGGCAGCTAAGAGAAGCGCCAGAGACCAGCGGTTCGTTTATTATATTCCTAACGGCACGATCTGAAGAATACTCTGAGGTGGCAGCTTTTGATAATGGAGCTGATGACTATATTACGAAACCTATTAAACCAAGGGCTTTAATGAGTAGGATAAATGCCTATTTTAGGCGTGATATAAAAAAGAAAAATGAAAGCAGTAAAATTACCATAGGTGATTTAAGTATTGATAGAACAAGCTATTCTGTCACCGTGGCAGATAAAAAAGTCACCTTACCTAAGAAAGAATTTGAATTACTCTATTTCCTAGCACAGAATCCCAACAAAGTTTTTAATAGAGATGATTTATTACATAATATCTGGGGCTCAGATGTATATGTTTTGGCCAGAACAGTTGATGTGCATGTGCGGAAAGTCAGAGAAAAAGTAGGCGAGGGTTACATTACAACCATTAAAGGTGTCGGTTATAAGTTTGATTTAGGAAGTTAGTATGTTTTATAATTCTAGAGCAGTAGCCATTTTGTTGGCGGTATCAATTGCTGTTGTCACAACGGCTTTTTTAAGTTTGATTGATAACATCGGGTACGAGGCCCTATTGCTCACTTTTTTTGTTGCCGGATCCAGTGCATACCTGCTAATTTCCATTGTATTAGAGTTCCTTTTCTTTAGGGAGATTAACAAAATCTACGAGGTGTTTGGTAAGCTAGGCGAGAAAGACTATTCTTTCGTTAATGAAATGGAGGAGCAAAAAACGCTTAATCCACTGAAGCGAATTAACAATGAAATTTATACCTATGCAGCCAGCAAACAGCAAGAGATAGAAGAGCTTAAGCGTATGGCATCTTACCGTCGGGAGTTTTTAGCAGATGTTTCTCATGAATTAAAAACGCCCATCTTTGCTGCTCAAGGATTTGTTTACACCTTGCTTGACGGTGCTGTCAAGGATAAAACCGTTCGAAATAAGTTTCTTAAAAAGGCTGGTAAAAGTTTAGATGGTCTGGAGATGCTCGTAAATGACTTGCTTACCTTATCGCATATTGAAGCAGGTGAAATTAAAATGCATTTCGAATCTTTTGATCTTTTAGATTTGGTAGGAGACATTTTTGATCAGATTGAAGGAAAAGCAGAGAAGAAAAACATGAACCTTCAGTTTGACAAAAACTATGAAGAGGTGCTTGTCTATGCCGACTACAATAGAATTTATCAAGTAATTTTAAATCTGGTAACGAACGCTATAAAATATTCGGGCGAAAATACGGAGGTGCAAATAAGATTTGAGTTTCATGAATCAGCGATAGAAGTTTTTGTAATTGATAACGGCTCAGGTATTTCTCCTGAACATTTAAAGCGTATCTTTGAGCGATTTTATCGGATTGATAAGAGCAGGTCTAAAGATAGAGGCGGTACAGGTTTAGGACTAGCAATAGTGAAACACATCGTTGAGGCCCATGGCGCCAAAGTAGCAGTAACTAGCACAATCGGTAAAGGCTCGGTCTTTAGTTTTAAATTGCCAAGAAACAATACGGTAGAAAACAAAATGTTAAAAACTGAATAAATTCCTCAATACCGCTATGCATATTGCTTCTTTACAGTCATTAATTATCAAAGAAACGGAAGATTATATCTTCATAAATAAGCCTCCTTTCCTTTCTACCCTTGCTGATCGTACGGAGTCTATAACTGTACTTTCATTAGCGAAGGCTTATGGAGCGGATATACAGGTGTGTCATCGGCTAGATAAGGAAACGTCTGGTGTGCTACTTTTAGCCAAAAATGCGGAAGCCTATAGGAACGCGGCGATTCAATTTGAGAAGAGAAAAATCAAGAAGGTTTATCATGCTATTGCTGATGGTATTCATGACTTATCGAATGAAGTGGTGGATTTACCGCTTCATATCACTTCTTCAGGCTATGTGAAAATATCACATAAGAGAGGGAAACTCGCCAAAACAGAATTCAATACATTGGAGGCCTTTAAAAAGCATACGCTTATAGAATGTATGCCAGAGTCGGGTAGGATGCACCAAATCAGGGTCCATTTAGCAGCATTGAAAGCTTCTATAACTGGAGATGAACAATATGGAGGAAAACCGTTGCTATTATCGTCAATTAAAGCTAAATACAATCTGAGTAAAGCGGGGGAGGAGCAGCCTGTGATCAAAAGATTTGCACTTCATGCTAGAACGCTATCATTATTAGGTGTCGATGGAGTACCCTTAACTTGCGAAGCACCTTACCCAAAAGATTTTGGTGTAGCGCTCAAGCAGTTAAGTAAAAACAGAAATTAAGGAAAGTAGTAGTAAAATTTACATTAATTTTCCAAAAGTGTATTGCATTTCAATAATTAAGCAGTTATCTTTGTGTCCCTTTTAGCAGGAAGTGCGTCCGTTTCAATACGAAGCTAAAAGCTAAAGGGCTTATTTACATTAAGTTAGAATAACTAAAAATAGAAAATAGTGGATACGCTTAGTTACAAAACCATCTCGGCAAATAATGCTACAGTAGAAAAAGAATGGATTGTTGTTGATGCAACAGGACATGTTTTGGGTAGATTTGCAAGTGAGGTAGCAAAAATAATCCGTGGGAAAAACAAGCCTAGTTACACCCCAAATGTTGATTGTGGAGATAACGTAATTGTTATCAATTCCGACAAAATCGAAATGACAGGGAGTAAGTGGGATGACAGAGTATATCTAAGGTATACTGGTTACCCAGGTGGACAGCGTGCTACTACACCTCGCCAATTGAGAGCAAAATCATCTACTTTGTTAGTTGAAAGAGCAATTCGAGGAATGTTGCCAAAAAATAGATTAGGTAGAGAATTATTCAGAAACCTATATGTGTATGAAGGTGCAGAGCACGGTCATGAAGCACAAAAACCGAAAGAAAAAGAAATCGCAAAAAAACAATAGATGGAAGTTATAAACACCATTGGTAGAAGAAAAACATCTGTAGCCCGTCTGTATTTACAAGCAGGTAA
>JBKEFO010000232.1:0-5505 GCA_046709585.1 Marivirga sp. | reverse complement strand
AAAAATCATTAATACCTCCTATTATAAGGCTGCGAATCTTTTTGATATCTATTGGAATACAGAGGAAAAAAAGCTCCTTAAGGTTATCGATACTCTCATCTAACTATTTTTTTAGTCTACACTAAAACTTGATTTAATCTTTATTTAAGACGATTTATAGTGTGTTTAAATAAATCATATTTTATTTTTAGTTTAGCCTAAATTTATTTTTATTTGCACTGTATTACATAGATTAACAATGAAATTAAGTTTAGCAGAAGAAAATTACTTAAAAGCAGTGTATCATCTATCTGCGGAAGGCGAGTCTGAGGTAAGCACAAATGCTATCGCAGAAGAAATGCAGACAAAAGCCGCCTCTGTATCTGACATGATGAGAAGATTATCAGAGAAGGAATTAGTGCACTATAAGAAGTATCAAGGGGTAAGGATTTCTGACCAAGGCTCAAAAGCTGCATTGCAAGTTGTGAGAAAGCATAGATTATGGGAAGTCTTTCTTGTTGAAAAACTAAAGTTTAGCTGGGATCAAGTTCATGATGTAGCTGAACAACTCGAACATATCAAGTCTCCCCTTCTGATACAACGATTAGATGAATTTCTAGGCCACCCTAAGTATGACCCGCATGGGGATCCTATTCCCGATGAAAATGGAGAATTTAAGGAAAAACCACAAATAGCCTTATCAGAAACAAAAGTTAATGACGATGGAATAGTCATTGCAGTGAAAGATACGAACTCCTTGTTCTTGCAGCATCTTGATAGGATTGGAATCTATCTTGGTGCCAAAGTAAAAACATTAGATAAGATTGCTTTCGATGGCTCAATGGAAGTATTAATTGATCAAAAAAATAAATTATTCATCAGTAAAGAAGTTGCACAAAATGTATTGGTTACTAGCTAGTTATAGAGGTCTACTTACAGTTTTACTTGTCGCAATTATAATTGGTTCTTGTACTGGCACAGAGAAAAAAGTTAGAACCAAACCACTTATAGTTTGCACAACGGGCATGATTGGAGATGCCGTCAAAAATATTGTCGGCGAATACGCTGATGTGGAAACTATAATGGGTCCAGGTGTAGACCCACATTTATACAAAGCTACCCATGGTGATCTAGTAAAGTTTCAAGATGCGGATATGGTCGTCTACAATGGACTACATTTAGAAGGCAAAATGGGTGACGTTTTGGAAAAGGTCGGCAGAAAGAAACCAGTAATAGCGGTTGCCGAGAAAGTAGCCAAAGAGCGGCTGATCAACAACACAAATTTTCAAGGTGCATATGACCCTCATATTTGGTTTGACGTGGCTTTATGGAATGCAGCGCTAAAAGATTTAGCAGACGCTTTGCCAGCTATTGTAAAGGCTCCAGAAGGCGTTATATACGGAAACTACGTAGTTTATTCTAGAAGGCTCGACAGCCTAGACAAGGCAGTTAAAATGCGAATAGAAAACATTCCCAGCAAACGGAGAAAATTAGTTACTGCACACGATGCATTCGAATACTTTGGAAGAGCGTATAGTGTTGAAGTAAAAGGTCTTCAAGGAATATCTACCCTGTCAGAATTCGGTTTAAGAGATGTAAGTGAGTTGGTGGATTTTATTGTTAAATATGAAATACCTAGTATCTACACAGAAACCTCGGTATCAAAAAAATCAATAGAGGCTGTAATTGTAGGCGTTCGAGCCAAAGGAGTTAATGTTCAATTAGGTGGTAGCCTCTATTCTGATGCGATGGGAGATGCTGGAACACCAGAAGGAAACTACATAGGCATGGTCAATGCCAATGTAGACAAAATTATGAAAGGTTTATCACAGCCTATAAAGGAATAATATATGATCAAACAAGTAACCGATCCAATAATTGAGATTCATGATTTATCTGTTTCCTATGAAAAAAAACCAGTCTTATGGGATGTAGATATGACCTTACCAGAAGGAAAACTTATAGGGATAATTGGTCCTAATGGTGCAGGAAAGTCAACACTATTAAAATCTATAATGGGATTAATTCCATTAAGCAGTGGCTATATAAATATTGACGGAAAGCCTTTAAAAGAAGTTAGAAGTAGAATTAGCTATGTACCTCAAAGAGAATCAGTTGATTGGGACTTCCCTACTTCAGTTTTTGAAGTAGTGATGATGGGTAGATATGGGCAGTTGGGCTTATTAAAGAGGCCAAAAAAAGCTGATAAAGAAATCGTATTGGATAGTTTACGTAAAGTTGGTATGGAGGCCTTCAAGGACAGACAAATCTCTGAACTATCTGGCGGACAGCAGCAAAGGGTGTTTTTAGCGCGTTCTTTGGCACAACAAGCTGACATTTATTTTATGGATGAGCCATTTGCAGGAGTAGATGCTGCCACTGAAAAAGCAATAGTTGAACTACTGCGCAGCATGTCTGCTCAAAACAAAACTGTTATTGTCGTTCACCATGATTTACAATCCGTGGCTCGTTACTTTGATTGGATTATCTTATTGAATATGCGTTTGATAGCCAGTGGGCCTATTGAAGAAACCTTTACTCCTGAACTTTTGCAGGAGACTTATGGCGGAAAGTTGACCCTTTTAACGGAAATAAGTGATCTAATTCAAAAGAACCGATTCCCAAATAGAGAATAATATGTTAGAAAACGCATTATCATTTTTCTCTTTTTCCGATCCTAATGTAATCTATGTAACCATTGGCACCATCATCTTAGGGTCAAGTGCTGCTGTGGTTGGCTCTTTTACCTTTCTAAGAAAGCGCGCCTTAATAGGCGATGCCATTGCTCATTCTATTCTCCCCGGTATATGCTTAGCCTTTATGATTGGCGGTACAAAAAACTACTTCCTTTTAATTACTGGTGCCTTTATAAGTGGATGGGTATCCATTATTGCGGTAGATTATATCGTTAAAAAATCGAAAATAAAAGAAGATACAGCTATTGGCCTTGTCTTATCTGTATTTTTCGGCTTCGGCATACTTCTGCTAACACATATACAACAGGGAGGAAATGCTGCACAAACAGGGCTCGATTCCTTCCTATTTGGTAAAGCTGCATCTATGATTGATACAGATGTTATCGTCTTTTCATGCATCAGCATAATACTCATCATCACTGTGATTTTATTCTATAAAGAATTACAATTAATCAGTTTCGACGAGGCATTTGCACATAGTGTAGGGCTTCCAGTAAAGTGGATTTCATTTTTATTAAGCTCTTTAACTGTTCTAGCAGTAGTTACTGGGATACAAGCTGTTGGCGTAGTATTGATGGCAGCATTACTCATAACTCCTTTTGCTGCAGCTAGGTATTGGTCTGGTTACCTACCGAGGATACTTGCATTGGCAGGTATTATAGGTGGTTTCTCAGGATTCTCTGGCACTTATATAAGCTATATAGCACCTAATATGCCTACTGGCCCATGGGTAGTGATGGTCTTATCAGTCATCGCTTTAAGTTCTATCATTTTTGCACCGAAAAAAGGAATAGTCGCCAGGTGGTATACACAATTGAAGCACAGAAGATTAATACAAGATGAGAATATCTTAAAAGCATTTTTCCAGATTGCCGAAAATAATGAATCGTACGGAGCACCTAAGACGCTGGAGATGATTAGGGAAAAGCGATTTTATCCAAAAAAATTAACTATCAGTATATTTAAACGATTAAAAAGGCAAGGGTATCTAAAGCGAACTAAGTCAGGCTATTATCTCAGCACATATGGGCAGCGCAAAGCCGCCAGATTAGTAAAGCTCCATCGTCTTTGGGAATTGTATTTGACTGAGTACTTACGAATTGCACCTGACCATGTACATGAGGATGCAGATACTATTGAACATTTAATCACACCCGAATTAGAGAAAAGGTTGGAGGAAAAGCTTAATTACCCTAAAACCGATCCACATAATTCCGAAATTCCTTACGAAAAATAATGAGCTCATTTTATATCATATTAACGGGATCATTGGTTGCAGTATGCTGCGCAATACTTGGCTGTTTTTTAATATTAAGAAAAATGGCGATGGTAGGTGATGCTATTTCTCACGCAGTATTACCAGGCATAGTTTTAGCATTCTTATGGTCAGGGAGCAGAGATTCTGTCACCATGTTAATTGGTGCTGGCACCTTAGGTATTATTTCTACTTTTATAATCGAGTTTCTTAATAACAAAGGAAAGTTACAATCTGACGCTTCTATAGGAGTCACCTTTACTTGGCTATTTGCTTTAGGTGTCATACTAATATCGGCATTTGCTGGTCAAGTAGATTTAGACCAAGAATGTGTATTATATGGTGAAATTGCTTACGTGCCTCTTGACACTATTATGTTATCAAATGGCATAGATATCGGTCCTCAAGCACTATATTTATTAGGGGCCGTTTTACTTATGGTCATTACTTTTGTCTCTCTGGGTTTTAACCAGTTAAAGATTACAAGCTTTGATCCGCAATATGCTATATCGTTAGGTATCTCCGCTACTTTATGGAATTACCTTTTAATGGCTTTTGTTTCGTTTACCACCGTAGCCTCTTTTGAATCTGTAGGCGCCATATTAGTCGTTGCTTTTTTAATCGCTCCACCAGCAACAGCCTATCTATTAACTAAGAAGCTGAAGAAAATGATCTTCCTTGCATGCCTTGTAGGTATATTATCTGCGATAGGTGGTCATTTCTTGGCCATCAGCATAAATGGCTCTATTGCTGGTGCAATGGCAACTGTTGCTGGGTTATTGTTTGCAATAGCTTTTATATTTACGAGAATAAAATCTAAAAGCGCATCAAAAATTACATCAATGGAATCAATAAGTACTTAAATTCGTTTATATTTCGAATTGATATAAGCGCGCACTATGTATAAAAGTAACTTTTTCATTCTACTATTGATTGCACTTACTTTAAGTGCATACAGCTTCAAAAAAGAAGTGAGTAATGATATCAAAATCAATTGGTTAACTATTGAGGAAGCATATAAACTGAATCAAAAAGAACCCAGAAAAATTTTCATAGATGTTTACACCGACTGGTGTGGCTGGTGTAAAAAAATGGATAGAGATACGTTTTCGGATCCAAAAGTGGCGGAATTTGTAACTGAAAACTTTTATGCTGTAAAACTAAATGCGGAAGATACCTTCAATATTCAGCTTGCAGATGACCCGACAACTCCTCAAATGATTGCCAGATCAATGGGCGTTAGCGGATACCCGACCATTGTTTATATGAAAGAAGACTTCAAAACTATTCATGTGGTACCTGGCTACCAAAAGGCAGGAGATTTTCTTACTAATCTAGAAAATGTATTAAAGTGGAAATAGAAAAGGTATTAATAAGGAATTAGCAGTAATCTAATCCTCGCCGATTTAATGCTGTTATTCATCGTTTGGCTATCTATGTAATAACTCAATAACTGTTTAAGTTACGCCTCTCATTAACCAAGCACGACCCTAGCAGCTAAAATGAGTTACAGCTTTCTCTAAAATTTCACTTCCAAGGCCCAGTAGAAAATTTCAGATTCCCCTACATACCTAA
>JBKEFO010000231.1:0-5517 GCA_046709585.1 Marivirga sp. | reverse complement strand
CGACCATTTGCAAATAAGGATCAAATAAGGATACCGCTGTCGAAAATATTAATCCTGCAGTACTAGAAACGAAGATCAAAATCCCACCTATCAGGGGGATTGCCCCTTCATGCTTTTTTCGTTGATTCGGTATGTCTACAAGGCCAAGCTTGTTAGCCATTAAACAAAATGGTTTATAAATCATTAAAAAAGTTAAACCACTCAGTAGTAAAGTCACAGAGTAATGAGAAAGGGTTTCCATAGTTTTAACGTTTTGAATAGAAGTATTCTTGATTGTATAAATGACTTAAGCCCATTTTACTTAGTTGAGATGCACTAAGACTTGCTAAGATTCCTTTAACTGATTTTTTGCCACTCGCTTCCAAAGCTTCCTCTACAAGTAATCTGTATTTCTGAGCGATTAGCCCCCACGTATACCTGCGCTGTGCTATAGCACCCATCTTTTCACCAATTTGAAGTAGCACCTCTTCATTTACCGACACTAACATATTTGTTAAATCCGCAGAATTCATGAAATATAAGGCGGCATTCTCGGTGGTCACTCTATTATAGGAAACACCGTTGGCAATAATAGGTAAACCCAAAAACATTGCTTCCACTAAAGAAGGATTAGTACCTCCTGCGGAATGCCCATGTACATACAAGGCAGCATTTCCTCTGATTACGTCCAAGCTGTGCTGGTCATAAATAGGGTCCAAAATAGTTATATTAGAACAATCGCCATACTTTTCCTTCAATTGGACTCCGTAGTCACTATTATTCCAATTACCTATTACTACAAGTTTTCTGTCTGGCATTGTAGAAAACGCGGCTAAAACAGTGTGCACATGATTTTCCGGTTCTATTCTGCAAACTTTCACGGCATATTTCCCCTTAAGGAAAGGATAATCACAAATATACTCTGCCGTTGGCTTCACCTGCATAACGTGGTCAGCACCGTATTCAATAATCCTGCTTAAAGATTGATATCTCTGTGCTGTATAATCCTGAATAGCTTCATTATCGGAAATATCAATATGAGAAAATCTTACTGCCAAACTTTCGGCCCAGAACAAATAGCACTTCGCGATTGTATTCCATTTATCACGTTTCCATTCAATCCCATCAATAGAAATGATGATCTTTTTATTAGTGAATAATTTTACAAAAGGTAGTAACCATGCTCCTGCTACTCCTAAAATCAATAGCACATCACTTCGAACTAACGCATGTACAATTGATAAAGAATCATATATGATACTTTGGATACCATTGGCCTTAAGTGGCAGGTAGATGAGATTGGCTCCTTTATAACTACTTACTTGGTGCTCTTTCCCGTAGGTCTTTCCTGAACAATAGACATCCATATCATAGCTGTCTGACAGATTATCTACTAGATGCTCCGCTAAAGTCTCGAAACCACCATAATTAGCTGGCAAACCGACTGTTCCAATAATTGCAATTCTCTTTTTCATCTTATGATATTTTCTTATAAAACACTTGTATTAATTAAGCTCAACTGCCAGTTCCATGAATCCCTAAGCGACTCGCTTATACTGAATTTCGGTTTCCAATTAAGCTTATTTGTAATTTTTTGATTGTCAGCATAGATCTTGACAATGTCACCATTACGCCTTTCACCTACTATATGTGGGACCTTCACCCCATTAACTGCTTCAAATTTCTCAATGAGCTCTAATACCGAAGTGCCGTTTCCAGTACCCACGTTGAAGATATCGTACGGTTCTTCCATGGTTCCAGCATGCTCCAACGCACTGAGATGGGCAGTCGCTAAATCCAATACGTGGATGAAGTCTCTTACGCAACTACCATCTTTGGTATCGTAATCTATACCATACACCTTTATGGGATCTGTCATCTCTGCAGCGCTTTGACAAATCAAAGGCACTAAGTTCCTCGGCTTGTCAATAGGTAACTCACCTATCAGACCACTTGGATGTGCCCCGATAGGATTAAAATACCTTAGAATTATAGGTTTCACTAAGCAATTAGCCGACTGAACATAAAACTTAAGGAAGTCTTCTCCAACCTGTTTAGTATATCCATACGGACTTTTAGCCATTTTTAAAGCACAATCCTCTGCAACAACTATTTGGTCAGGTTCTCCATAAACAGTACAGGAAGAAGAGAAAACAAGTTTTTGAACACCGTACTGTTGCATTAATTCGGTTATAAGGAATAATGAATTCATGTTATTGGTGAAATATTCAACTGGCTTATTAAATGACTCTTCAACTGATTTATAAGCTGCAAAGTGTATAACACCTTCTATTTCATGGGTATCAAAAATCTGCGACATCAATAATTTACTGGTACAATCGACCTTATAAACTAAGGGAGTAATCTCACAAATCTCGTTCAAACTTTCTACCACAGACTGATAGCTATTTCTAAAATCATCTACTATAATGGCTCGATAGCCTGCCTTGCTTAAGGCTGTAACCGTGTGCGAGCCGATATAACCTGCCCCACCAGTTACTATAATATTTTTTATCTGTTCCATGACCCTTTACTTGTTTAGTAGGATAGGTATAAGAAATGTACCAAATATGTAATACATTGAACATTAAATACTTAAAGATATATCTCCAATATATTATTCCATTTAATGGAAATTAAATCAAAATTTGGAATAATTAGTCCAGTAATATGTGGCCACTTCTTAGGAGAAAATTAGCTTCAGTAAATGCACTTAACTTTTGACCGGCAACCAGCGACATTCTTTTGTAGGCTTCATCATTTTGACAGAGGTATTGCAAAGTACTATTTAATAGTTCTCGCTCTCTTGAATTCACTTGAAATCCATTTTCATTCACATCAATTAGTTCCGTAATTCCACCAATTGGTGGAACAATGGCTGGTAAACTGTAAGCCATAGCCTCGATAATAGTCAAGCCAAAGGTTTCTATCCAGCCATCAGGTCTAGAGAGATTGAGAATAAGATCTGCCCATTGGTAATGAGGATGCAAATCAGTTTGAGTAGCATAAATCGTTAAATTAGCAGGTCTAGAATCCTGAAAGTAAGCTTCAACTTCCGGCTGAGTGGCATTTAAAACAAGCCTGAAATTTAAGCCTGGATTATCTAGTGCAAGCAAGGCAAACTCATTTACACCTTTATAATCTTTCAAGGAGCATACCATTAGTGCATTTTGGGCGCTATTTGAGGGCTTTTTAAATAGCTTTGCGCGCAACATAAATTCCTCTGGTAATGCATTATGTAAAGTGTAGCTCTTCACATGTTTTACTGGTTCATTTTCTGCTAGATATTTAGACACATAAATCACCTTGTCAGCTGTTTTAGCTATAATATAAAAGAGTATCTTTTTAAAGATTAGCGGCTTGATACTGGTTTCATGAATATGATAAATCACTTGACTTCCTTTAATTTTACCCGCCAAGGCCGCTCCAAAGGGTAAAACGGTGTTCACATAAACTATGTCTTCTTTTTTAATCGTTACGAATAGTTGAAAAAATAGCATGAGCTGGCTCCAGCATAAAAAAATTAACCTTATGTACGGGTTTTTGGCTAACCGATACCAAAAGGTATGTCTACTTATTTCCAAAATATTCGATAGAAATCCCTCTCGGCGTGCAGAGGTGTGTAGGTGAACTGTATGCCCTTCACGTTGCCACCCTTTAATCAATTGCATCAAAACCTTAGGGCTCCCACTATAATCATTTAATAAGTGTGCTGCGAAGATCCTCATGACACCAACTTTTGATAAATCCGAGCCAATTGATCTGCTCTCAAATCCCAGTTAAAATAATTTTTAAATTGCCTTCTAGCAGCATTACTTTTACTTTTATAAATCGCTGCATCTGCAAAGAGTTCTAAAAGGGAGTTACCCAGTCCTGCAATGGTGGCTTCATAGGTCTCCGCCTTGATAGCATACCCACAATCTTCACTAATAAATTCTCCTGGTCCGTCATTGTCTAGACATACAACGGGTAAACCAAACGATAAAGCTTCTGCTACTACCATGCCTGCCCCTTCGTGAGATGGAAATAAAAAAACAGAGGCTTCCTTAAATAAACGCATCAGGTCATCCCTTTCTATCCACTTAATAAAACGCACCTTATTTGAAATATTCAATTTTTTTACCATCGCTTGATAATTGATCAATTCTGGACCACTACCCACGATGACAAGCTCTGCCTTATCAGCATCTGACTTAGAAAGTTGATCTATAAAAACGCTAAATGCTTTTATTGTCAAATCAAATCCTTTCAGCGCCACTAGCCTACCAGCAGATATTACCTTAAATCCCATTTTTTCAGAAGCACTATAACCAAAATCTTGTGTGGCGACCGACGGAAGTATACTGTATTTACCTCTTACTTGAGGTAAGACCTTCACAACCGATGAGTTCATACATAAAACATGATCTGCAGCCATGGCTGTCCTGTTAAGATCCCTTGACAATTTCCAGAAAGCCTTTTTGATGCTTCCTGTTAATCTGTTGATCCACACTATTTTTGAACTGTAGTCTTTTAGATATTTTGCTGGAATAACTGGATGGTGACCGATTGGACCCCAGACAAATGGCTTACCAAGTTTCCACAAATAACTTGGCGTCCAATCATTATGGAAATTCAAATTATGGACTAGGTCAAAACTAATATTCTGTCTGGCAATAAACGAAACTATTCCCCTTTGCCACATCCAATAGTATAGCATAGCCCCTCGTCCACCCTTCTTCCAAAAGCGCATCCAATAAGGTAAGTCATAATACAAGAAGGTAAGATTTGCATAGCGATCGTCAGGATTTTCAGCCATAAATTGCTCAATATTCTTTTGGTTATTCTCCCTTGTAACGGCATATACTTGGTGCTTTTTAGCAATTTGCAATAGCATATTCCACCCCATACCATCTTCTGATCCTTTGAACGGATTAACTGCGTATGTACTTGCTAAAATAGATTGCATAATTCCGTTCTTGTTTTAATAAGCTTGGCTGGCACTCCGCCAATAATAGAGTTTTCTGGAAATGATTTGTTCACTACTGCACCAGCAGCGATGATGGAGCCTGCTCCTATTGATACACCATCAAGAATAGTCACCTTACTACCTATCCAACAATTTCCACTAATTTTAATGCCTTTTCTACTAACCCCTTGATGCCTAATTTCAGCTGTAATGGATTGATAATTATGATTCTCGGGATGGCAGCTAAAGTACTGTCCTACAATACACCCGCTACCAATCTCTAACCCACCAGCTCCACCTAGATAAGCGAATTCACCTATCCCTACGTTATCACCTATCTTTATATGAGCGCCTATATTGTTAAGAGATGTCGACACCACCACCCTGCTGAATGCACCAATTCCAACATTGTTACCCAGTTCTATACCTTGCTTTCCAAGTGCACTTAGATAAACATGATCCCCCAATTTCAAAAATCTCCCGTAGGAAATGCGTGAAGCATTAAACAGTGCTACCTGACGTCCAAATATGGCCCACTTAGAGTTCTTGCCATACAAGAGAAGTTTCGCTCCTCTTAATAGACTCCACAA
>JBKEFO010000230.1:0-5563 GCA_046709585.1 Marivirga sp. | reverse complement strand
GTTTATCACCCATCAACGCCTGAGCAAGTCCATAAAGACGAATTGCTAAGCTTTCTTCATGACAAAGGCACGTTTAAATTGTTCTTGGATTTTGTTTGCCCTATCAAAAATAAATACATCGCTGGATTATTCGAGTTCAGTGGTGCAGTAGAAGACACACCATCTGGAAAAGGATTTACCACCACTTATGAGGGCATGCAATTTGTCATACCAAGCGACTTAAGCTGGTGGATGAAGGTTGAAGCCAGAACTACATTTTGCAGCTTAACACAAAAAATATCCGTGATTGTAGACGGTGAAGTGAAGGAAATTGAATTAGATATTTCTGTTTATAAAGCAATTCGTGTGAATCACTAAGAGCAAAAATATCCAAAGGCGGCATGATGTTTCATTCATTCAAAAATAGAGAAGAGCCTAAGGCCGGTGAAAGGGTTAGAGTTTACAGAAACTTAAACATGCCGACTCACTTCTCAATTATGGCAATGGCGGGGCCTAACAAGTATCGAGTGCTCGGTCATGCAAAGGCAGTGCACCTCATTAATGTTAGCTTGAAGGTTTCTACTACAACCCGCGAAAAAGTGGTGCTTGAAAAAGTGAGAACTGTACACGCTTATGCAGATGGGTTTTATCAAAAATCTGAAGATGTATTGCCAAATAATTTCACTGGCTGTGATGCAAGGAGTGTGACCTATCAACCCTTTGTTCGTGGTTACTTTTTTAATAGGGACGAGCCGGAAGTGCCCGTTGGAAAAATTGAAGAATGCTGTATGTTTGGAGCTAATTGTGCAGTACCAGCCAGCGCTAAAATCACCCCAGCTTTGAGTAAGAGCAACCAAACATTAAATTTAAGATTAATCAGTACAAACCCAAAAATGATGGTGATTTCTAAAGTTAGCGTAGCTGCTTAGCCAGATTTTTGTAATGTGATAGTAAGGTCCTTGCGATTCAGAATAAGAGGTTAACATGCACAAAATAAGAAGAATGTTTTGGGGAATTAGGGGTCGATTAAAAGGCATGAGTTATGGCCAGTACATCGATTATAGGCTTTCTGTGCAAGTGCGAGAATTGGAAAGCAAGAACGCTATTAATAGCAAATCGGAATAGACAAATACCACTCCAAAATTGCGGCCTCCTCCGCGTATAACCATCAATACAATCTTACCGGGCATTTAAAAGGTGCAATTAATATAAATGCATATAAACTACATGATATGCACTTATAGGTATTAAGTAATTATCAAATAAAGAGGACGGCCATGCTAACAAAAATACAACTCAAAACCATGCTTCAAATGCAAGATAACATCAATTCTTTAGATGCTAAAGAGCAGGTTTATAATCAACTTAAACAGATTTATAGCGGCGTTCTTAAAGCCGGGTAATCAATTTTTAGCAATATTTATATAGAGGATTGAGCATGGGATCAAATGAGATGTTAGCACTGCCGTTTATAGTTTTTATAGTTGTGATCGGGGCATATAAGTTTATATCGGATTTAAGGAAACCTGATGAGTCAGAAGAGCTAATAGCTGGTTTGATGTCAGAAATTGATCGTCTTTATCGGTTGAACAACTTTCATATTACCAGAGAAATTTACGTAGAGCAGCAATACGTCAAACAAATTAAAGACGAGCTGAAAGGCATAAACAATGCTAATGGCGAGCTGTATAAACGTATTTTTAATGTTGAAAGACCATACAAGTCTGTCGTAAACAATCAACAAGAAAATGGGTGAAATTATGAAAGGCAATCCAAAGAAATCCGCGCTTGAGTTAGATGTTGACCTTATTGCTAAATTGGCTAAACCTGGCTCGGTTATTCTTACTAGAAAGAAAACTATGTCTTCTATTGGCATCCAGTTGGTTCAAGTTAGTAAGTGGTCTCACGTTCTTATGTGCCTTGATAAAGGAGATATAATTGAAACCGACAGTAGCGAAAATATTAAAATAAAACCTATCGGTGATGCGCTTAAAGGAGTTGATGAAATAAGATTAATGGTACCCGAAAACCCAATTACAGATTTAAGCCTACTTAGAAGCGCAGCGGAATCACTTGCTAATAGCGCTAATGGCAGTGATAAGTTTGGGAAAACATCTCTAGCAACTAGCGGTATTCTTCCTATTACGAGTAATATAAGTTGGACGATGACAGGCAGCTTACTTGCCGCAACTACTGTAGGTTTGGCATCAGCACCAGCTGCTGTGCTAGTCGCCATGGCAGTAGGGTCAGGCCTTATAAGAAAAGTAGATAAGGCATTTGGAACACGTAATCAGCTTATAGAAAGAATGGAGAGGTTTTATAAAGCGGTTGGTATTAGAGAGTCTTTGGTAGAAAGGTTATCTGTCGAAGACCAAAGGTTGATTTGCTCCACATTGGTTCAAGAATTATTTGAGCACTCAGACCCAGCATTAAAAAACACGCTTGATAAGCGAAGCATTCATTCTAGACCCAAGGACATAGGTAATGCTGTAGAAAAATCTGAGAGGTATAAAATAACAGATTTCAAGTCTAATGATATGAACTCTATTTTTAAGCAGACATTTAAATACAATGCTGACTTAGAGCAAATTGAGTTAGGTAATACTGGCAAGGTTGTAGCCAAGAAAGACGTGAGTATAGTCAATATGTTCAATCCCCATGTAGATAGTACGTTATCTCCAGATATTGCCTTGCATGTACTAAAGGGATTAGACCGTGTTCATGAGATACGCTTTAGTCCTGGTGAAGGAGCGGCAAAATTACTAACTGACATGGACTTTTCTGAGCCTTTAAAGCAAGAGTTTAATCACGATACGCATACCCTTGAGTTTTCTGAGTATAGCGAAACCATTCGTATCGCTGAAACAAATACAATGATGATGAAGCGCCAGACTTTAACAGCCGAAAACGAGTGGGTGTTTGATGTCGGTGGTCAGATACCTGAAGCCATGTTAGAGGATGCATACTTAAAATTTTATGCTAACCCTGAACTTAAGGATTTACCGGGCGAAGAGTTGTTGAAGGTACTAACTGAAAGTGAAGCGGCTGTGCTTGATGATAATTATGAGCCAATGACGCCATAACGTTACGGTTGCTGAAAGAATATATTGAGGTTGAACTGATGGATAATGTTAAAAAAAAGAAATTGGTCACACACGTACTTAATGGTGGAACATTGAAAGAAGCGGGTGAAATGTCCGGGGTTTCAACAACAAGAGCCCACCAGCTTACAAAAAACATATGTTTAAGTGTGTTGATAAACGGGGCAAAAATGCCTGTGAAAATCGCAGGAAGAATTACAAGCATAAAAGTATTAAGAAGCCATAAGGCAGAAATACTATCTCACATTTATGTATGCTTTGAATAACTAAAACCTTTTTTACTAAAAGGCATGAAACATAGCAAGATATTTTAAAAGCCGGTCCATGTGAAAAGCATTGGGCTGGCTTTTTAGTAAAAGAGATTTTTCGCAGATTTTTATTCCTTGATTAAAAGTTAACCTTTGGATAATATGCATAGATGTTATATTTTATGCATTACTGTAATTTGAATTCAAATTTTAGAGATTGCTTATGAGTAATGAAAAGAACAAATTAAAAAAACGAATGATAGAACAGCTTAAAGCAGGAATGACAACCGGAAGGGAAGATGAGCTCGTAGAATTTTTTGAAAAATTCAACAGTGTGTTTGACCAGATGCATGCAAGAGGCACAAGGGATTATAGTGAAAGAGTCAATAATGTTTTATATGGTAAAGATGATTGGGAGAATTTTGAAGACAAAAATAGAGTTAAACCAAGTAGTAGCAGATTGTTATGGGATTTTGCAAGATACATAAAATATCAGGGCGTTGAAAATAATAGTGAATACCTTAATGATACAGGCTTAAAAATACTATCACTTTGCCCTCATTTAGATTTTGAAATAAATGGAATGCCTATTGAGTATCTTTTCGATTTAAACGGATTAGGCCAGCTTGCTTATGAGATAAGAGTGTTGAAGGCCATAAGAAATAATGAAGATTTAGACTTCCTTGACAAACGGGACTTAAATCATAATATTTATAGACGACATTATTTTAAAGATTATGATATTTCAGAAATGTTTACAGATCTCGATATGCAAAATAGTGACGACTATGAATTATTTTACGAAATATCCAAAGGCCTTTCAGACCAAATATCCGTTCCTATCCCTCAGATGATAGCAGGAAAGCAATTTATTTATGAGAAGGCATCTAATCAAGCAGCAGAAGAAAAACAAGAAGGAGAAATTGACCATTCAATAATTTCCATGAACGCTCGTGGTAGATTGCACCGATTGCACCGTCGTGAAAACATAAGTTCAAACGATGTTATTAATGAAGCCTTTAGCAAAGAAACCAAAAGAAAAGAATTTCAATTAGACCTGTTAAACATACCATTTGACCCCAACGCAACCCCAAAATGGAATTGGAGTCAGTCAACAACTAACGATTTGTTTAAAATATTTGCCTGTGAAATAAAAAGCAATTGTACTGTAAATGATCCTGAAAGAATTAAGATGCTCTATAATATTGGACGTCAAATTCTCACTATGAAACCAGAACTCAATGTAGAGAGACGTATTAACGGGGAGTCTATAATTGAAAGTATATGTATACGAGGCGAGCCAGTTAACCAGTTATTTACCGGAAAAGGGCTGGGTCGCTTATATTATGCAATCTCTACATTACAAAGTAACCAAAAAAAAGAAGCTTTAGCTTTGAAAGAAAAAGAAAAAGAAGAATTACCTTTGAAAGAAGTAAGAATAAAAGAGGCCTCAGTAAAATACTTCAGTCAAGATGTGGCTACTTTTGAAAAAACCCAAAGAAGCTCTAGCGGCCTTAAAAATGCATTTAAAGCCATAAATAAAAACACCAATCAACAAACAAACAGTAAAGAAAGCGAACCGAATGAAAAATTATTGTCAATCGGAAAGCTAATAAAAGAAAATGATAATTCAAATCCGACATTCAGTGCAAAATTAATAACAAATCTATTCTTTGAGTTTGCAAGTAAAAATGCTGATTATCTTAAGAATGCAACCATTGAAGGTGATGCTTTAAATTCCTTAATTGCATGTTGTGAAACAATTGGAAAAACTGATCTAGTTGATTTGAAAGCAATGAAAATTGATGGT
Source organism: Marivirga sp. (assembly GCA_046709585.1). GTDB lineage: Bacteria > Bacteroidota > Bacteroidia > Cytophagales > Cyclobacteriaceae > Marivirga. The sequence continues at coordinate 425 of JBKEFO010000230.1, read as the reverse complement.
TTGGGTTTATTAGGGATGCTTGATTCAAAAGGTTTAGAAAAATACACAGCATTAGTTAAGAGCAAATACGTAGAAAGAGAGTACTTCATTCCAGAACAACCATGTCCAGATTTGGATGAAATAACGCCTGAGGATTATGATTTATTATATAAGACACCTGCTGAACTAGATAAAATTGAATTTGCAGAAGAACTAAAAGACGATTCACACATGATGGGGCCCAAATAAGTAATCGATAAATTTGCTTTGAATCTTTTTAGATTGACGATGATTTTTAAGACCTCATGTTTTCATAAGGATCGGGTAGGCAGAATATAGATACAAATATCAAGGTTAATTTTATATGGACGACACTCAAAAAAAGAAACTGGTCACAGACATACTTAACGGAGGAACGTTGAAAGAGGCTGGTGAAATGGTCGGCG
>JBKEFO010000229.1:0-5595 GCA_046709585.1 Marivirga sp. | reverse complement strand
AATACATCAATGATTCATTGACCATTATTCGGCGCATCCAACCTTCGAAGCTCCCTTCACCACTGTATTGATTGATTCTTTCGAAAATCTTCACAAAAGCGGTAACCATTGTACCTTCAGCTTCAAGATTATCATTTATATACCTACAACAAATAGATAACATTTTGCCGGAATACTTATCAAACAGTGCTTTCTGGGCGCTGCCTTTTTGCTTCTTACAGCCAGCAATCAGTTTTTCTTCAGTGGTAGATTTCTGTATAAACACTTTCATTTTCTTGGTTACATAAGGAAGATGCCGCTCATTTAAAAAGGGTTGCGTGGGTATGAAATATATTTTCTTACTAAAATTACTAAAAGGTTTATAAAACAAAAAAAAAGCATCCAAAAGGATGCTTTTAACTATTAATAGTATAGTAAACTTACTCTTTAGTCACGCATAATTCTTCCACCACTGCTGGCGTTAGCATTTGTATTAGGGTTACCTTTGTAGCGTATTTTACCGGCGCTAGATGCATTTGCATCTAAATAATCTAAAACTAATACGTCAACTGAAGCGGCGCTAGAAACATTTGCATCCACTTCCTTAATTTCCATTTTATACGCGTGGATTTTTGACGAACTGCTCGCATCGATAATGAGCTTTTTTGCGCTCCCGGCTAAGAATAATTTTGCTGCACTTGATGCATCAACATCAATTGCATCAATACTACCAGCCAGGTATACCGTTGCCGAAGAACTTAGGTCCATGCTTATCTCTTTTTGATTAAGACCCTTTAAATGAACTGTCGATGCGGAAGAGGCACGTAGCCTCTCCAGCTCTGGCATGGTGATGACGACCCTAATATGAGGGTTTTCCCAATCCCAGCTATCCTTATCATAATATATCTTCAGTCTATCACTTGACTGCTCTACTGAAAGGTTTTCCAAGTTATCGTCTTCTGAAAATGCCCTTATACTGTATTCTTCCCCTCTAGTGATCTCAAGAAAGATTGCTGTGCTGACGCTGATTTCAGAAAAGTCCGTGTTACTGAGGTACCTGTCAGACGTATTATCAGATAAACTGAACGGGACAACATAAAATGAATCACCAGTGGTATCATCAAGATTATTATTTGTCCACTCTTTTTTGTCGGTTTTTGAACAAGTGAGGCAATTGAGCCCTGCTTCGTTAAATTCCCATGTATTGTTAGCTATCTGACTTGCTGAATACCCATTTCTATATATGGTGTTGCGAAGTATCCCCCGCATTTTATAATTCATTTTAAATTTCTGTCCATAGGGAATATAGAGCTTCATATCTATTTTTTGCTCTCTAAATACAGCACTGTCCTTAAATCTAACATCTGAATCAATTAGCAGAATTGAATCATTTTCCAAACGCACTTCATGCAGCAACATGGTTGCTTTTTCTAAAGCATCTTGTCTAGAAAAGCCTCGTGAATAGGTGCTTTTCTCAAGTTTTACTGTATTTCCTTCATAACCATATAAGGTAATTGTTGGCTGCTTGTATTCTTTGAAGCCTATTTGCTTCACATTTAGCAGTAAGGTCGCATCAGCTATTGTTTTATACTCCTTGGTATCTGTTAACGTAGCCTTTTCGCTGAATTCCAAAGCAAAATTAAAACCTATGATTGCTGCAGCAATTAAGGATATAAAATATATTCCTAGCAAAGTGAAACCTACCGTTTTATTTAATAACCATTTCTTAGCTAATACACTGGTACCTGCTATGGCAATAAATATGGCAGGTATTAAGAGTAATAACATGCTTACTATTGTCACTTCAGTAGTTATACTATTAGTAATTACTGCAATTGGGGCATCTAGTTTTTCAAAGATACGCTCATTCATAAACCAACCTTGGCTAAACATTGATAGCCCTATAGAAGAGGTGCCCAATAGTAAGCCTAAACCAAGGAGTATGATCCCTACAATTATTCTTATTATATCTACAATTACATTTAGAACGGGGCCTAAAACCTTTGCTAATGCATTTAAGACAATAGCAGCTAACCTAAATGGAAATAGTAAAACCTTAACCAAGGTGCTTTCTTCCCCCTCTTTCATATTGAAATTAGATTTTATACTTTTCTCAATATTAGCCAGCGTTACTGGCGTACCCTCCATTTGCATTTTCTCTGTTAAAGAATTTACCTTCGGAGTGATTAACCAAAGCACTAGATAGATAAAGAAGCCAGTGCCTCCTAGAAATAGGGTCAGCACAAACAATAGCCTAATTATAGCTACATCCACACCAAAATAGGCTGATAGTCCCTTCGCCACGCCAGCAATGACAACACCATCTTTACCTCTATATAATTTCTTGATATTTTCTGCTTCAGCTAAGAATGGATCTGAAGGTAAGGCTATCCACAAGATTATATATGCTATGATAATTAAAAAACCAACTCCTGCAAACAGCGTGAGTACAGTCAGAACTAATAAAGCTAGCCTTATCCACAGGGGGTCAATTTTAAAATAATGAGCGACGCCTGCCGCCACACCACCTAAAATCTTTCTTTTGATATCACGGTGTAATTTTTTGTCTCCTGTGCTTTTGAATCCCTCGTCAGTTTCAGTGCTGAACTCTTCTTCTATTGGGTCGCTATTTTTTTCTGCTTCTTGGAAATCGGCAATGCTCCCTAGCGTCGTCATGAGTGCTTTTACATCATCAGAATTAATGATCTGTTTATCTTCTTTTAATTTTTGGAGAAAAATTTCTGCAATTCGGTTTTCTATATCACTAATGATTTCTTGACTATCTTCGAAATCAGCAAAATAGGCATTGATATTATCGAGATAATTTTTCAACTTATCGAAGCCTTCTTCTTCGATATGAAATATGATGCCTCCTATATTTATACTTATATTCTTCTTCATTGCTCTAAAATTAAGTTTTTAAATGAATTCTACCATGTTTTGTAGCGTTCAATTTATTTTTCGTTGGTTGGTTCAGGTGTGCTGTTCTTCAATTTTGACTCAAAATTCTTTGTAGTTTTGATCAAATGATGAAACTCTTTCGTTAAATGTTTAGATGCCTGAAGTCCTTCAGCAGTAAGCTGGTAATTCTTCTTTGGTAGGCCTGAATCTGAATTCACCCATTCGTATTTTAATAGTCCAGCATGTTTGAATTTTAATAGGAGGGGATAAATAATACCTTCAACTGTTAACAGTTTAGCTTGCTGCAATTCCTCTATTATGTCTGATGCATAAATTTCTCCTCGCTGCAGTATTTGCATAACGCAATACTCAAGTATCCCCTTCCTCATTTGTGATTTAATTTGTTCCGCTATCATATGTCTAATCTTTAATACACCACCTGATGAAATTATTTTCATCTCGCTTTTGTAATGCCAATATATGTACCAAAGAAGAATTGCGGTTTGACAGGAGCGGCATTTAATGCTTAAAAATGCCTTTTAAGCTTAATCAACGCAGTTTATTTTCGTTGGGTAGAATTTTTATATGCCCCAGCATAGTTTTAAGAGTGTTCACCTGTACGCCTTTAATCCTTGTATTGTGTTCATATTTGAACATGTAGGAAGGGTAAATAGACTCATGAGCATGGCCTAGTTCTGTTCGCGTTGAATAAATAGAGTATTCTTACTGTCAGAATATTTTAGGCGATAATCAGCTGATTATCGGTTGTTATTTATTAATTTTAAGCGCAGCTATGTACTTAAAAATTCTTCTATATATCATACTAGGACTCTGTATTTTAAACGAGGCAAACGCTCAGTTTTCTCAGCCAAAATATGCGAATGAATTTCTAAGTATTGGAGTAGGAGCAAGGGGTCTTAGCATGGGTAGTGCAGTTACATCATCAACAGACGACGCCACAGCAAATTATTGGAATCCTGCAAATATCTTGACGCTCTCGAGCCAAAATAGTGTTGTAATCCAGCATGCGGAGTATTTTGCTGGAATTGCAGCTTATGATTATGTTGGTTTTGCCAATAGAATTGATGATGAATCAGCCATTGGTATTTCTTTTTTGAGATTTGGAGTAGATGATATTCCTGACACGAGATTTTTATATGATGCAAATGGCGCGATCAATTATGATAATATAACCTATTTTTCAGCCGCTGATTACGCTTTTCAATTTACATATGCACGTCAAATAAAGTTCGTAGAAGGACTACGCTTCGGTGCAAATGCGAAAATTATCCACCGTAATGTTGGTAAATTCGCTAATGCATGGGGTTTTGGTATCGATGCTGCTTTAGCCTATGATTACAAAGGATTCCAATTCTCCTTGGTAAGTAAGGACGTTTTTGGCACATTTACTACTTGGTTTCATAACGTGAGTTTAATAGAAGAGACCTATCTACAAACAGGCAATGATATACCAGTGAATTCGACAGAGGTGACTTTGCCAAGGGTTATTTTAGGAACAGCTTATAAGCAGGATTTGCCAGCAAAGTTCAGCCTGCTAGCAGAGATTAATGTAGAGACCACTTTTGACGGCCCAAGAAACACGTATATTTCAGAAGAGATGTTTTCAGTGGATCCAAAGTTTGGTGTTGAGATAATATACGATAACATCGCTTTTTTACGATTTGGAGGTAACCAACTTCAGAAAATAAAGAACTTTGATGGCTCACAAAGGTGGAATGGACAGGCAAATGTTGGTATCGGCTTTCAGTATAAAACCCTACAGATTGATTATGCCTACACAGATATAGGCAATGCCTCCGAATCGTTATATTCGCATATTTTTACTGTAATTATCAATTGGGATGCTAAGGAATAAATTTACTGTGATTATAGCGGCCCTTCTCTTTTGCTTAGGCAGCAGCACCTACGGCCAGCAACCGAATGATTGGATTAATTTTAATCAAACTTATTATAAAATCAGCATTAGCCAAGAGGGAGTATATCAACTGACATATGATGATTTAGTAGAAGCCGAAATACAATTGTCTGCCATTGATGCAAGAACTTTTAGACTGTACCACAGAGGACAGGAAGTAGCTATACTTGTTAATGGACAGTCAGATGGTCGTTTGGATCCAGCGGATAACATTCAGTTTCTGGCAAAGGCTAATGATGGGACTTTAGATACGTTTCTTTACGATGACCCCAGTTCACAGCCTCATACTTTTTATAATTTATACAGTGACGAAACAGCTTATTTTCTAACCTGGTCATTAGATGGGTCTGCAGGGAAAAGAATGGAGCAAGTAAACCCTATTAATAATAGCAATGGTTTAGCGCCTGAAAGTTCACTCATTTCTACTGTTCGAGCAGTTCAGGTGAATTCTTTTTCTCTAGGAAAGCCTTTTGCGCCAAATAATGAGGTCAGAAATTCGTCCTTCAGTATAGGGGAAGGATTTAGTGGAACGGTATTTACAGGCAGTTCTACCGTAATTCTGAATGGTGTAAATCAACAAAATAGAGCGCAAGACAACCTAAGCTTCGAACTGCTAATTCAGGGAAGAAACAATAGGTCACACTCAGTAGAGGTTTTAATTGGCCCTAGTAACACCAGCTTAAGAGCTATTGGCTTCTACAACTTTGATGGCTTTGATTTTATAAAGGTTATCGAAGATATCAATTGGTCAGACATCAACACCAATGGAGATTTATACG
>JBKEFO010000228.1:0-5596 GCA_046709585.1 Marivirga sp. | reverse complement strand
GTCTATCAAAAGCAGCAGCACCACCAGTAAAGACACACTATCACTCAAAGACAGCATTCCCTTGGCACTACAGGAAGAACGTATTCCTTTTATAACGGAGGCAACATCAAAGGTAACCATTATTGAGCCAGATGAGCGCAGCGACAGTATCAGGCAAAAAAAAGAACTAACTGCCGCAACTGAAGCGCAACACGAAGAAAGTGCACCTACAGAAACATCAAATGAAGCTTATGAAAATCCGGATAGCCCTGCCTATACTGAGAATCCATTACCCCTAACAGAATACAAGATCACAAAAGGAGACACTTTCTTTTCAATCGCGAATAGATTTAATATGCGTATCTCTGAATTATTATCAGTAAATAATTTAAGCATCAAAGAGCCATTGGCAATAGATCAAATAATCCTTGTGCAAAAAGGTGACATTACAGATAAAGAGAAGGTGAACACCGAAAACAAGGCAGAAAACAAAGAAGCTATAGGTAGTAGACTTAAAAAACATACAATTGTAGCTGGTGAAACACTTTATGGAATTGCTAAGGCTTATAATGTCAGTTTGGGTGATATTTTGAAATGGAACAATAAGGATGATTATTCGATAAAAGAGGGTGAAATTATAATTGTACAAGCGAAATAAATAGACGAAAACAGCTATTTTTCTAAGCTATTGTCTTACATTTGCGATCATTATTCGGAATAATATTATTTTTCAAACCGAATAAGTTTCAAATAAAAAAAAGTTTACTTATGTTTAGATATAACTCTAAACTAGAGCGAACATAATAGAATCAAGTAAGGATTTACATGGTAACAGCTACAAAAACTGTTGATTTAGTGATGCTTGTAGATGATAACGATACTGACAATTTTATCAGTAAAAGAATCATTGAGATAACTGAATTCGCTAAAAGCGTTGAGATAAAAAATTCTGGTAAAAGTGCGCTAGAGTACCTCGAAGAGTATAAAAATGATCCGGAAAAATTACCCAATATTATTTTTCTAGATATCAACATGCCTATAGTTGATGGTTTTGTCTTTTTATACGAATTTGAAAAATTCTCTGACACAGTGAAAGATAAATGTAAAGTTATAATCTTATCGAGCTCAGATAATAAAAGAGATATTGACAAGATTGTTAATAACGATCATGTTATCAAATTCATTACCAAGCCACTGACAGAAAACGCTTTAAATGAAATTAGATCTTTAGATTTATAGAAAACTACTGGACGAACTACAATACTTTACTAATGAAAACGCTAACTTTTGCAAGTATAGCATTGCTTTTCGGTATGCAATTTACGGCTGCAGCTCAGGCAGACAGCATCGTATCAGACACTAGCTATTGGGATAAAGGGATGTTACTGAATTTAAACTTCTCACAAGTTAGCCTCACTAATTGGTCTGGTGGTGGTCAAAGTTCCATATCAATTGGTGGAATCACCAATCTAAAAGCGAATTACGAAAAGGATAGAAACCTATGGGATAATAGATTAGATATGGCTTATGGTCTTTTACGCCAAGGAGGTTCCGATGCTAAATTTATCAAAACAGATGATAATATCATTCTGACGTCAAGATATAGTAGGCAGGTAAGAAAAAGAATTTTCATTTCTGCTCTGGTGGATTTTAGAACACAATTTACTGATGGCCTTGAAGATAAAGAAGGTGCCGACGTGATCATATCAAAATTTATGGCACCAGCATTTCTTTTAGCAAACATTGGAGCCACGTACAAGTACAAAAAAATATTCTCCGCTACACTATCTCCTTTCTCTTCTAAAACTACTTTTGTGTTAGATGACTCATTGTCTGCTAATGCAGCATACGGCGTCACTGAAGGAGACAAATACAGATTCCAGGGTGGTGTTAACTTTGCAGGAGCCTATAACAAATCTATTGTTGAGAATGTGACATTCGCTACCAATTTGAACATGTTCGCCGCCTATGAAGATCTGTCGGAAATAGATGTGAACTGGGAAAACACATTAATCTTTAAGGTCAATAAATATATCAATGCAAGTTTCAGTACGCAGTTGATTTATGACGAAGATATTAAATCAAAAGAAATTGTGGTAGATGAAGTCACAGGAGACACGCGATTTGCTCCTGGAGTGCAATTCAAAAGCGCCATTGCAATAGGCTTAGTTTTTAAGATTTAATAATCTGTGTCTAAGCCCAACTTTTCTTTCAATTTACCTAGTTGTGGATTTTTAGCTATCATTGCATCGAATTTCTCTTTTGGAGTGTAGGGCCTGCTGCTTCCTTTGGCAACATTAACGTGATAAGAAATACTTAAATCTGCTGTAGCAAAACTAGTTCTTAGATGTTGCAATAACGCTCCTTTCTCTGTTTCCACTTTTTCCTTTTCTAGTGGATTAGCTAGCATGAATTCAATTGCATGCTCCCTTAACTCAAAATCGCTTTTAAGCGTGTTCTTAGCCATTACATCCATGCTTGGATGACTATTTACATACCTCAGTATTTCTGCCTTCAAAGGCTCTAGAGAGAGCGTCAAGGAAGATTCATTTTCAACCGCCGCTCCTTGCTCATCATCCTGTGATAGTACTACCTCTGGATTCGTATCAAGTGCCTTTTTGGTTTCGTTCACTCTATCATTACCGCCACCTGTATCATAGGTATTTGTAGCTTCATCAATAGTAGGAATATCAATGGTACTTTTTAGCTTACTAGCACTTGGCTTTCGATGAGCCATTTGACTGATTGAGACCTCTGATTTAGGCTCGATAGTCTCAGGAATTTCAGCATTATCTGCTAATTCACTTTTTTTTTTAGTGTTGCTTCATTTTGTTTTGCTAAGGCAATTGCACTATTCACCTTGGCAATTTTCATTAAACATAGCTCGACATGTAAGCGCTGATTTTTACTGGTTTTATAACCTTGATCTGCCTGATTAAGCATTTGCAATGCAGACAAAATGAAAGAAGTACTCAGCTTACTGGCCTGCTCCGCATATTGATGCTTCACTTGATCAGAAACTTCTAGCAAAATCAATGTAGCCTTATCCTTACAAACTAATAAATCTCTAAAATGAGCAGCCAATCCATTAATAAAATTATGGCCATCGAACCCTTTTTTAAGAATTTCGTCAAAAATAAGTAACGCGCTGGAGATATCTTCATTATATAAACCGCTCGTTATTTTGAAATAATAATCATAATCAAGAATATGGAGGTTATCAATTGTAGCTTGATAAGTAATTTTATTGTCCGGAGAAAACGTTACCACTAAGTCAAATATTGACAAAGCATCTCTTAATGCGCCATCTGCTTTTTGGGCAATTAAATGCAGCGCCGCTTCTTCTGTTTCTATCCCTTCCCTCTTCGCTATGTCCAGCAGATGTTCAGCAATGTTGCTGACTTGAATCCGATTAAAATCATAGATCTGACATCTGGAAAGAATAGTAGGGATAACCTTGTGTTTTTCAGTTGTAGCTAGAATAAAAATAGCGTAGGATGGCGGCTCCTCAAGCGTCTTCAGAAACGCATTAAATGCCTGATTTGAGAGCATGTGTACCTCATCAATAATATACACTTTATACTTACCATGCTGCGGTGGCACTCGCACCTGATCAATAAGGTTACGCACATCATCTACAGAATTATTTGATGCCGCATCTAGCTCATAGATATTCATAGAGGACGATCCCTCCATATTGTCTACATCAAAGTCATTTATTAACCTCGCTAAAATTCTAGCGCAAGTGGTTTTACCTACTCCTCTTGGCCCACAAAACAAAAGTGCTTGGGCTAAGTGGTTATTTTCAATTGCATTTTTTAGCGTCGATGTAATATGACTTTGCCCTACTACCTCATCAAAACCTTTTGGTCTATATTTCCTAGCCGATACAACGAAATTTTCCATTAATGCAATTTAAAAATCTAAATATGAATTTTCACTTTATCAGCAAATTTTATCATAAATTATTCTCCAAAGTACTCCACATAATTACGCGGTGTTTCATAAAGTGTGATTTTGTGCAATCTAGCCGACCCCTGGATATCTTTAATCTGGGGAGCTAATATTTGCCAAAACTCTTTAACGATCACTTCGCAACTGGTCATCTTTCCTACCAAAAAAGGCACATCAAGATTTAAGTTTTTATGATCAACCTTCTGAATAATTTCTTCCCTAATGAGTACACTCAACTTTTTCAAGTCGATGACGAAGCCCGTATTAGGGTCAGGATCTCCTGCAACTGTCACTATCAATTCAAAATTATGCCCATGCCAATTCTCATTAGCACAAGGACCAAAGACCTCATCGTTTTGCTCCTTTGTCCAGCTAGGATTAAAGAGCTTATGAGCAGCGTTAAAATGTTCTTTACGATTAACGTAAACCATGCCAAGTGTAATTTTTAGGGTGCAAATATACGTTTATTCATTTAATATAAATAGCTTTGCTTAGAAGCTTATTTAATAAAATAAATTATGATTGTTGTAACTGGTGCCGCAGGCTTTATTGCAAGTAACTTAATAAAACGTCTCAACCTTGATGGCTTTAAACATATAATTGCTGTTGATAAGTTCGATAACCCAGAGAAAAACAAAAACCTAGAAGCTTGTATCATCAAAGAAAGGGTTGAACGCTCAACTTTCTTTGAATGGATAGCATCGCAAGATGATGAAATTGAATTTATATTTCATTTAGGTGCTAGAACTGACACAACAGAATTCGATCGGATTTTATTAAAGGAATTAAATACAGATTATTCAAAAAAAATATGGGAATTATGTATACTTCATCAAATCCCTGTAGTATATGCAAGCTCCGCAGCAACTTATGGGTTAGGTGAATTAGGCTATGCAGACGATGAAAGCAAAGTCTCTGAATTAAAGCCCTTGAATCCATATGGCGATTCTAAAAACGAATTTGATATTTGGGCTTTAGAGCAGGATCAAAAGCCTTTATTTTGGGCTGGCTTAAAATTTTTCAATGTGTATGGCCCAGGGGAATACCACAAAGGAAGAATGGCAAGTGTTATTCTACATGCTTACAGACAAATAATAGCAACTGAGAAAATGAAATTATTTCGTTCTCATAATCCTGATTTTAAAGATGGGGAACAGATGAGGGATTTTGTGTTTGTAAATGATGTTGTGGACGTAATGATTTGGTTAATGCATCATCGCAAAAATTCAGGGATCTACAATTTAGGTAGTGGAAAAGCAAGGACATTTATTGATTTAGTGAAGGTGGTATTTAAATCGATGGATAAAAAAGCAGAGATAAGCTTTATCGACACACCTGCTGACATCAGGGATAAATATCAATATTTTACAGAAGCAGAGATGAATAAACTGAAGAACATAGGATATAAAAACCCCTTCACTCCATTAGAGGAAGGGGTTACAAAATATGTTAAGGAATTATTAAGCAACTAATCGGTTATTTTAACATCCAATTTTTTTACTTTTTTGCCCGTTTTTACATCATAAAAAGTGGTATAATCTTTTAATGTTGACTGATTTCCATTTGGTATTCCAGGAGGAGCGACTATCTCTATGGTAAAATCACCGATCCATCGAGCTGTGCCATTATTCAGCACCTGCTTTAATACCACCTCATTATTTTC
>JBKEFO010000227.1:0-5612 GCA_046709585.1 Marivirga sp. | reverse complement strand
TGCCTGAATAACTGAGCAGTCGCTAGGGCGTCACCATATGCTCTATGACGGTCGTTAATAAGTATACCTCTTTGCTCACATAAAACCCCTAAACTGTAGCTTTTATAACCAGGAATGATCTTCCTGCTAAGTCTTACAGTACACAATTTTTTTAAATTTAGCTGAAATCCTAATTCAGCAAAAGCTGCTTTTACAAAAGAGTAATCAAAATTCACACTGTGAGCAACGAATATATTTCCTGCTAATAATTCAAAGATTGTTTTTGCTTCTTCATAAAATTTTGGTGCATCCACTACCATAGCGTCAGAAATACCATGTATCGCTTGAACGTTGATGGGGATATTACGCTCAGGGTTAATTAAACTTTGGTATTCGTGAACGATTTTTTTTCCATCATGAATAATGATTGCTATTTCACAGATTCTATTTCGCTCTGCAAAGCCACCCGTTGTTTCAATATCTACTATTGCGTAATTCAACTATTTATATTATTAAAAATGGAGATCAACATAAGGTCCATTTTAACTTCATTTACTTGAAAATAATTCAATATCTTTTACTTTTCTGTCCAACTCATGGGATAGTTTTGATCTAGATATTGTTTTGACTGTTCGGTTACATAAAGAGGTTTAAAAGTATCTACCATAACAGCAAGCTCTTTAGTTTCTTTTGCACCAATACTTTTCTCGACGGTTCCTGGGTGAGGCCCATGTGGTAAGCCGCCAGGATGTAGGGTGAAGGATCCCCTGTCAATGCCTTTTCTGCTCATAAAGTTACCTTCAGCATAGTACAACACCTCGTCAGAATCAATATTACTATGATTATATGGTGCGGGGATAGCCAAAGGATGGTAATCAAATAAGCGTGGGACAAATGAACAAACTACGAAATTATGTGCCTGAAATGTTTGATGAACTGGCGGCGGCAAATGTACTCTGCCAGTCACTGGTTCAAAGTCGTGAATCGATAAAGTGTAGGGGTATAAAAACCCATCCCATCCTACAATGTCAAATGGACTGTGGTCGTATACGTAATGATGTATATAGCCCCCCTTTTTTATTTTGACGTGATAATCTCCTTTACTTTCCTCCGTAATTAACTCTTGAGGAGGATGAATATCACGTTCACAATAAGGGGAATGTTCTTCTAATTGACCTAATTGATTTCTGTACCTGTTGACGGTTTCCACGGGGCTAGCAGACTCGATTACTAGGTAGCGTATCTCTTTGGTGTCCCATTCAATTTTATAAATTGTAGTTCTAGGTATCACCACATAGTCTCCAGGCTTCAGCGCCAGTTTGCCAAATTGGGAATATAATGTACCTGTTCCATCGTGGATAAATAATAACTCATCTGCCTCTGCATTCTTATAATAATAATCCATGCTTTTATTTGTGGGCATGCATAATGCTATAGAAACATCATTGTTCATCAGGAGTGTTAACCTACTTTCTAAGAAATCGCTTCCCGTATGTTTAATTCCGGAAGTGTTTAGGTGTACCTGCTGCAAAGGGAAATCTTTGTCGGCTTTGGTACCATAGGGTACTGATTCCCTAATTTCTTTTACTGCTGTAGGCGGATTAATATGGTATAGATTTGAATAAATACCAGAGAAGCCCAAAGAGCTTACTAGCTCTTCTGAATATAGACTTCCATCGGGCTGTCTAAATTGTGTATGTCTTTTCGGTGGGATTTTACCCATTTTAACATAGTACGCCATAGTATTATTTTTTTGCGAGCACTTCCGCTTTATCGAATAGCTTTAAAGCACCTTGTAAGATTTCATTTTGCTTGTTGAAAATAGGGTAGAAGCCATCATTATTCCAAACATATCTAGCGATATATGCCTTTAAATAAATATTTACTAGAGGTCTAGACCTTTCAATTTGAGTCCAATCAGCCTTCATGCCATTAGCGATAGCTAATGTATTCATTTCGTCCAGCATTTCATCTGTTACTATAAAATTTCGAATATACTCGTCCATTTTCATAGCCGTGAGCATTTGCTTATGCTGCTCATAATATTTGAAAGAATATTGCCTTAAACTGTTGCTGTAAAATAATTTATTGATGTAATCTGTATTATAAGTGGTGTCTAAAGGGATGAAATAATCCGGCATAACTCCACCGCCCCCATATACTATTCTTCCACTAGTAGTTGTATATTTTAAGGAATCTATAAACTCTATGCTATCAGCACTGAAATATTCACCATTCAAGTATCTCTCTTCGGTGTCTTTTCTGTATTCGTCTAAATTCTCACCAAAAGGTTTCTGTATCGATCTTCCACTTGGTGTGTAATACCTTGAAATAGTCAACCTTAATTCGGAGCCATCATTTAAGGGAATAGGCATCTGCACTAAGCCTTTACCATATGAACGTCTGCCAACAATAAGACCTCTATCGTTGTCTTGTATTGCACCTGATACAATTTCAGATGCTGAAGCACTGCCTTCATTGATCAATACTATCAAGGGATTGCTTTCAAAAGCACCTTCTTTAATGGCTCTAGCTTCTGAATTATATCTTTTTTCTTTTCCTTTAGTGTAAACGATTAAAGCATTGTCCTTCAGGAATTCGTCTGCTATACTGATAGCTCTGTCCATATATCCCCCTGGATTATCCTGAAGGTCCAAGACTAGTTTATTCATTCCTTCTTTATTGAGTTTACTCAATGCTTGTTTAAACTCTGAATAGGTAGTAGCAGAAAACCTACTTACCTTGATATAGCCAATCTCATCATTTATCATATAACTAGCATCCACAGAATATTGAGGGATTTTATCTCTAATAATGTTGAAGACAAATGGCGCTCTTTCATTATTTCTTAAAATCGATACTTCAACCTTACTGCCTTTCTCGCCCCTTAAATATTCATGAACTTGCCTATTGCTCAGATTTATTCCAGCAATATTCTTTCCATTAACAGTAATGATTTTGTCACCTGATTGTATACCTGCGGCCTCTGATGGACCACCGCTTAAAGGAGCCACCACGTAAAGCGTGTCTTTGAAGATGTTAAATTCAATTCCAACACCTTCGTAATTTCCTTTCAAGTCTGCAGAGACCATCTCTAAGTCCTTTGCTGGAATATAAGTACTGTGTGGGTCTAGTTCCTCCAACATGCCCGCTATCGCATGATCAACTATTTTATCGTTGTCAACTTCGTCTACATAATTTTGGTCTATCTGAAGAAATATTTCTTTTATTTTGCTAATTCCTTCTAAGACGGTACCACCACTAGATTCACTACTTGCCATTGTAGCACCAATAAGAATACCTCCAGCTAAAGTTGAAAATATGATTAATGGTAGTCTTATTTGAAATGAACTATTTTTAGGCTTATTCACGTTGCTTAATTTTTTATACCAATAACGCAGAAAAATGCGTTTTCGTTGGATTAACTTTAATGAAAATATTAACTTACATAATAATGATCTTGTAAATTAGCGAAAAGTGGATTACTCACAAAAGAAGATTAAAGATTTAGTAGCAGAGCATTATGTTTTTGCTTCAGTTTTATACTATCTCGGGATAGCATATTATGACTTTGAAGAAGATTCTCTTGAAAAAGTCTGTAAGCAGAAGGGGATAGATTGCAGTAAGGTTGTTTCTGAATTAGAATTGATTTTAGAAAATGAGGAGATTGATAACCTTAAGTTATTGGGCCTTCCAACTGATCTCATAGTGGAATACCTTAAGCATGCGCATTATCTATTCATCAAAAAAGATTTGCCCTTTTTGGTAAAACTGATAAATCATCTGCAAGCTGTCACGCAAGAATATTATGGTGTCCAAAAAGAGTTGAAGGAAGTTTTCCCTTTGTTTATAGAGGATTTTGTTCATCATATTTATGAGGAAGAGGACACCCTGTTTGATTATATCTTAAATTTGAAGCGTGTTAACGAGGGTAAGATTAATGCATCAACTTTTAGCTATCAGCATGAGAAATTCAATATTCAGAAATTTGCTATAGACCATGAAATTCATGACGATGAAATGAGGGGTATAAGATTTTTAATGGAGCAATTTCCTCCTGAAAGTGAGGGAGAACTTAATTTCAATGTTTTATTAGCTGAATTACGAAGATTTGAACAGAAGCTGATGATGCATGCGAAAATTGAAAATGAGATTCTTTTTCCGAAAGCACTTATGCTTGAGAAGCAGGTGAAGAAAAAAATAGAAGCGCTTATCAAATTAAACTAAAATGGCGCGAATTCTTTCAATAGACTATGGAACTAAACGTGTAGGTTTAGCCGTAACGGACCCATTACAGATAATTGCTAGTCCTTTAGACACTGTTCATTCCAAAGATTTAATTACTTTCTTACAGACTTACTTCAACAAAGAAGAGGTGGAGTCAGTAGTATGTGGTTATCCTACTAATGAAGAAGGGGAGGAGACGGATGCTACAAGACATGTAAATGCATTTATTAATCTTTTCAGAAAGAAATTCCCAAATATGACCTTACATTTGCAGGACGAAAGTTTTAGCACGCAAATTGCCTTACAATCTATGATAGCTGCAGGCTCCAGAAAAAAGCAAAGGTTAAAAAAATCTGGTAATATAGATAAGGTTAGTGCAGCGGTAATTTTACAACAGTACTTAGAAGAACAATAGTGTATGATTTATTCCATTGTAGCTTATGGACACCCAGTTTTGAAAACCAAAGCTAAAGACATTGATCCAAATAAAGTTGATTTAAAATCCTTAATAGAGGATATGTTCGAAACTATGTACAATGCCAATGGTGTAGGTTTGGCAGCTCCTCAAATTGGAAAAAGCCTTAGACTCTTTGTTATTGATACAGATCCAATTGACGACGGTGATGAGCCTAAATTAAAAAAAGCATTTATCAATGCTGAAATTTTAGAAGAAGAAGGTGATGAATGGGCAATGGAAGAAGGTTGTCTAAGCATACCCAATATTAGAGAAGATGTCTTCAGGCAGGAGCATATTAAAATCAAGTATCTAGATGAAGAATTGAATGAGCATATAGAGGAATTTGATGGCTTCGTTGCAAGAGTAATTCAACATGAATATGATCACATTGAGGGTGTTTTATTTACTGATCATGTTTCGGTATTAAAAAAACGTTTGCTAAAAGGTAAACTTACCAACATAACAAAAGGTAAAGTAAAGGCAGATTATAAAATGATTTTCCCTAAATTGAAATAATAATAATAGTTGGCAATATTATTGATAGTCACGTCATTATATTAATTATGGATTTTATGAGAAAAAGTATAAAATTAGGTGTTACTCTATTAGTGGTATTTTTTTTAAGCCTAAATGTATTTGGTCAAAATACAGCCGCAGAATATATAGATTTGGGCATTGAGAAATTTGAAACAAAGGAATATATGGAAGCAATTGTTGCTTTCAATGAGGCAATAACACTTGACGAGACGTCTTACCAAGCATACTTTATGAGAGGTAATATCAAGCAAAAATTTGCTGATGTTCATGGCGCAATGAAAGATTATAATAATGCGATTGATACAAAAGATGATTTCACTGAAGCATATTTTGAAAGGGGAAATTTAAAATATCTTCTTCAAGATTATTATGGAGCTATAAATGATTACACTATGACTATAGCGCCAAATGA
>JBKEFO010000226.1:0-5631 GCA_046709585.1 Marivirga sp. | reverse complement strand
AATAGTTGGTCATCACCAATAGTGAGGTTATCCTCAAGATTAAGATAATTTACCTTTTGAGCTCTTATGATTATTTCTCCAGCAATTTTAGTGTTAATCTCGTAATAGCCCGATTCGTCGCTGCTAGCTGTACTTTTGGAACTATCGGGCAATTCCACGTTGAGCGTTACCGATAGTGGTACTTTTGTTTGCTCGTCGTACACATAACCACTGAGCACATAAGGCTTGATTTTCTTTTTAAGCGTATAATCTTTTCTGAACTCCTTATAATAAATACCGGTGGTTACTTTAGCAATTAAGGTATCACTTATTGTCTCATAATCATTTGAAACAAGGCTTATATTATAAGTCCCCTCACCCTGCAGCTCCAAAGTGTAGCCTCCGTCGCTATAAGCGGTCTGAACGGAATCAATAAATTGCCCTTTTTCAATAATCAGCCAAGCATTTGCAGGCAAAAGGCTCGTACTGTCCGTTACGTATCCATTCAAAATTAATTCCGCCACAATAGGCGTTAAATACACATCCTTTTCAATAACGGTATCTTTCTCTATCCTAGATAAATCTAGGTGGTCCTCCAATTGTTCGTAACCTATAATAGCTCCACCATAACGGTAAACTTTTTCTTGATAAGTAGTGAATTCATATTGACCATTATTTTTTGTTTGAATGTTCTTTATTTTTTCTTCATTGGCTGATATAGCCAAAAGGATGTTGAGAGGCTCTTTTGTTTCTGCATCTAAAACTTTTCCTTGTACAGTAATTTTAGCTTTAGGTACCAATCCATAGATATTCATATTGCTACCGTCTGCGCTCACATAGGTACGGGTTGTAAAAGCATTTTGTCCGCTCGCGTCTATTGAGAAATATGAGTCAAAGCCACCCGTATTAATTGGTGCTCCTATATTTTCAGGTTCACTCCAGTTTAACCAAGTAGTATCCAACCTTGTAGTCTTCCAAATGTCCACCCCTCCGATGCTACCATCTCTATTACTTGCATAGTACATCATTTGATCATTTTCAGAAAAATATGGACCAAATTCATCCTTATAGGTGCTTAGCTGTTCTATCAATTTTGGTTTACTATATTTACCATCATCTTGCAACATACTCAGGTATAGATCGCTGTACGGTTTTGCTTCTCTTTCATTCATGTAAATAATAATGGCTGTCCTATCTTGACTGATGGCGGCACCAGAAAATCGCCCTTTGTTCATCTCCTCAAATCCTTCAATTTCAAATTCTGTAGGTCTACTCCAGCTATCTCCATCTTTGAAGGTTAAGGAGAATCCCTCCTCTTTTTTCCTATTTCCCCCTCTAATAAATAAAGTGTTTCCATTGTCAAGTACTGTTAACACTTGATTAAACTTTCTGTGATTTAATGGAGCTTTCATATGTATGGCTGGACCCCAGTGGCCATCAGTCTGCTTATCTGCATACCAGATATCCTGCGAATTATCTACTCCCGCATTGTTCTGAGGATGGTTAGAAACGGTGAAATACAATCGTTGATTATCTGGAGTTACCAGCGGAGCACTTTCGTGATACCGACTATTGACACTTCTGGGCAATTCTACCAACTTATATAAAACCTGTGCCTCTTGACTTACACTAATGAAAGGCGATATTAGTAAGAAGAGAAAAAATACTTTTTTCATATTCAATGATTTAATCTTCAATTTTGCTAAAAAGAAGAAAATATACTATTCATCGATCAAAAATCGACACTCATATGTGATAAATACTCCTAAATTTGATTTCCAATCCAAAAAAAAAGCCAATTCATATGAATTGGCTTTCAAAATTAGTCATTTATTGTCTTACAATAAACCATTAGTTTTCCTTACGGCATCTGCACTTTCTTGAAGCTTAGCCTTTTCAGCATTATCTAATTTTATTTCTACAATTTTCTCAATACCATTTTTGCCAATTATAACGGGTACGCCTATACATATGTCACTTAATCCGTACTCCCCATCTAACATGCATGAGCAAGGGAACATTTTGTTTGCATCGTTTGCGATGGCTTGTACCATCGCAGAAACTGCAGCACCAGGAGCATACCAAGCAGAAGTACCCAATAATTTCGTGAGCGTCGCTCCTCCTACCTTAGTTTCCTCCAGTACATAATCCATTTTCTCTGCAGATAAGAACTCAGAAACAGGAACAGAATTTCTTGTAGCGAGCCTAGTTAATGGAATCATTCCAGTGTCACTATGACCACCTATTACCATACCGTCTACATCAGAAGCCGGACAATCTAAAGCTTCGGATAATCTGTATTTAAAACGAGCTGAATCTAAGGCTCCACCCATACCAATAATTCTATTCTTTGGTATGCCTGTCGCTTTATGTGCCAAATAAGTCATTGTATCCATTGGATTAGATACCACGATGATAATAACATTAGGCGAATGTTTGATTAAATTCTCAGCAACTTGCTTTACAATTCCCGCATTCGTAGAAATTAATTCTTCTCTGGTCATTCCTGGCTTGCGAGGAATACCTGATGTAATAACCGCCACATCACTATCTGATGTTTTACTGTAGTCGTTTGTTACACCCGTAATTTTAGTGTCAAATCCATTTAAAGATGCTGTCTGCATTAAGTCCATTGCTTTTCCTTCTGCAAAACCTTCTTTAATATCAACTAATACTACTTCAGCAGCAAAGTCTTTAATGGCTATATATTCAGCACAGCTTGCACCTACTGCTCCTGCTCCTACTACGGTAACTTTCATCTTATCTGTGGTTTATTGTTAAGTAATTTATTTCAGTGCCCGAAAATACAAAAAGTACAAGGACTTAAAACGTTATTTACAATCTTTTCAAACGAATGTTTTAAATTCATACAGTCTTATTGCTTACCATAGGCGTCACCTAAATCAAAAAAGCCAAAATTACGCTTATATGCTGTAAACAGTCTTCCCATAAAGTGGTTCTGCTGGTTCACATAGGATTCAAAAACCTTCGCTTTTATCTTCGGATAATGTTCAAATATCTCAAAAAGGTTAATTTGTGGTATCACATAAATTTGTGCCTTCTCTGAAGAAATACATGCATTATATATTCGGTCAGCCTCTTGCACAAGTGCATTATCACCGAATGACTTCCCACTTGCTATATGACCAATGGTTTCAAACCTATCTTTCATATCTATGGACAAAGATATTTCACCCTTATGCAAAAGGTATAATGCCTGACTAGGGTCACCCCTAAAGAACACCACCTCATTCTCCTTGTATACACGAATGTGCATAAAAGGAATAAAGTGTGCTAGCTGTTCAAAAGAAAGTTGCTCAAATAAGGTAATTCCTTTCAAAAACCTGAATAACACCAGCTCTCTGTTACTATATGATTTTTTAAATGGGTTGAATAGCTTCATATGTTCATTTGATTTTGTTCTGCACCCTGCTCAAGAAATGCTATACGATAATCGTAACTGCTGTTCCGTTTGATTGGTTACCTTATACTTATCATCAATTTGATGCCCTACTAACCATATAATACGATTCTCGCTAGTTAACACCAGTTGTCTATCTTTTAAAGATAAAGGTACTTTCTCATCTATTAAAAAATCGCTCACTTTTTTTTGCCCTTTCATGCCTAAAGGTTGAAATTTATCGCCTGCCTTCCACACTCTTAACTCTAGTTCGGCTCCTATTAAACCTGCATCGATGCTAGCAAAGTGCTTCTCTGCAGTTCTATCAATTTTATTTCCCCTGCGCTCCTTTAACTGTAATTGAAATAATGCATGATTAATCATGCCATTCTTACTCTCTATCCTTAGGGGTTCAAAATTTTGCCAGCTATGCTGTACAGCTGAAATAATAAAATGCGATCTATCGACATGCATCTGATATGCTTGACTCATTAAAACAGCACCTACCCTACCACAATCAAATTGAGCAACTTGCGCAAAAGTGTAACCAAAATCCTTTATTATCTCATATAAATAAACCTTCGCTTGTTCTTCCTCTAAAAGTGACTTGTTAACTTTGGTGAATTCAGCAGTCTCTTCTACATAAAGCTTCTTTAAATGCGTGATCTGTTTGAGATACGCCGATTCCGCAGCCATTAAGCGCTTACTGGTGAGATGAAAATGCTTTAGTAGACTAGGATTTTGCATCTCAAGAATTGGGGTGACTTGATGTCTAATGTAGTTTCTCTTGTACTTATCAGTTATATTAGAGAGGTCTTCTCGCCAAGGCAAACTATGTTTTTTAGCATAATTGAGTAAATCACTCTTAGTAGCAAATAATAGTGGGCGAACAAGGACATTACTTATCGGCTTGATTCCTCTGAGCCCCTTTATGCCTGTACCTCTAATTAAGTTTAGCAGGCTTGTCTCAAAAGAGTCATTTAAATGATGCGCTGTTACTACAAATTGATAGTTATATAAATGGAGTAATTCATTAAACCAATCATATCTTAATGACCGCGCTTGCATTTGGGTCGATTGTCCAGCTTCATCTTGATTTATACTGACCTTTTTCACATGGCTAATCACCCCTACATTTTCAGCTAAAGCACGAACAAAGTTTTCATCTAATTCAGACTCTTCTTCACGCAGCTGAAAATTCATGTGTGCAAGTGCAAAAGGTTGATTAATAGCCTTAAGTAAGTGCACTAATACTGTAGAGTCAAGGCCGCCACTGACCGCTACAAGGAGTTTATCCGTAGGAATAAAAAGTTTTTCGTTATTTATGTATTGTAAAAACTGTTTGGTAAGCATAATTCTTTTTTAAAATCCGTAGTTTTGCACAGATTTTGCTGTTTGAGCATCCAAAAGTAAAAGTATGAACTTCCAACGAATATTATTCTTTAGCCTCTTAATAATCTCTTCCTTTTCTGTTTTTGCCCAAAGGAATGGGGTAAAATATGGTGTAGGCAAAGGAGGATATTCCGAACAAGTAAACAGAGGTAAAAATGGTTTTATTAGGCTTGTAAAAGAAGTTTGGTTCGATATCGAAGAAAAAAACACCTACATAACTGGTGATTCTGCCCTGTACTACGATAAACAGGGAATCATGATTGTGTATGGTGATGTCGTAATCAAAGAAGGGGACTCTGTAACCATTACAGCCAGAGAACTGCATTACTTGATGCAAGATAACAAAGCAGAACTAAGACGAAATGTAGTATACAAAGATGGTAGCATTATCTTGACTACTGATTACCTCGACTACTTCACCAATACTGAAGATGCCCGTTTCTATAATGGGGGTAAAATAGTTGATGGTGAAACAACCCTTAAGGCAAAAGATGCTTTCGTGGTTAACGCCGAAAATCTAATAAAATTCTATAATAAAGTGGACTTAAACAGTCCAGAGTACAACCTTAAGACAGACACCTTATTTTATGACCGCATCACCAAGATTGCTACTACCTATGGTCCTACCCAAACCATCATGGAGGATGGAGAAACTGTAGATGCCAAGGAAGGTGGTAAATTTTATACGGTAAGTAAGAAAGTCAGATACCAAGAAGGTAAGATCACTACAGAAAGCTATGAGATTTTTGGCGATAATTTATTCTTCGATGAAATAAAAAATGAGTCGCAAGCAGATGGACGTGTGAAAGTGATCTCTGAGGAAAAGAACATCATTATATTAGGAGATATTGCTGTTTCAA
>JBKEFO010000225.1:0-5650 GCA_046709585.1 Marivirga sp. | reverse complement strand
ACGCTATCATATGGCAGGGGGGAAATACTCTTCCGTCATCCTAAAACATATCCAACTGCCAGAAAAAGAACAACATCCCAAAGGGTGGAATACTGATATATCACATCAGCGTTAGCTGCATTCTTAGCGAGTGGAGCGCTACTGGTACCAGCAGTATGCAAAAGAAACTATTTCAGTATGCGAGTACCACAATGCTATGATTCCATATCAATAGTATCCTTAAGTGGTGCAGTTTTATTGTCACAAAAGTTGAACTCTACAAAATCCGTAATTGACACATCCGAAATCCCCAATGGCCTATATATAGTTCGAATTTATAATGGCCTCTATTTTTCTAACTATAAAGTAATTAAAAGTAAGTAAAGTCTATTATTGACAATGTTAATAGGATATAAATAGAACTATCAGTGCTTCGCTAGCTAGTCAGAATAGTGTGTTGTATGTGACCCTACTGGAGGCAGTATTATTGCTGATAGCCACCGGCATGCTTCACAAACCCCTGATGAACCTTTGGATTCTGCGAATGGCTTTAAGAGTCTGCAAATGGCTTTAATGAGATTCCCGATCTGCGCTGTCGGGAATGACGGAAGGTAGGAGATTATGGTAGTAAAATGAATCCAATCGCCTTGGTTCGTGGCCTCACGAAACAAGAAAACCCCACTAACGCAGCTAGCGATAGCATAACAAATGCCTTTTCATTAATCGTGTTATAGCATGCCCCGCACTTGATGCGGGCATACTTAACTTTGACTTGTGAGCTGGATTAATAGCTTGGGACGAGGGCGGAGTACTTAAAATTGATCCGGTGCATCAATTTAGCGATGAGCCAGTTTGTAGGGCAGCCTTTTTACTTTATAGCACTAACTACTATAGATAGCAGTAGTAGACCAATCTTTTGATATTTTCGGCAGTAGGCAATATTAGAGGTAAGTGGCAATTGTATGCCAACATAAAATAAATTACATTTTTCTGCTAATTTATGTCTTAGCCCTATAAAATCAGATTTACTTTTATCACATTTAGTATCTCATCTCACGAGATACATATGAATAAATACGGTTTATGTTCAATATGTCTGTTATATTAAGTACTTTACTATACCGATTGATTAGTTGATATTATGACACAAAAGATATTTGAAAAAGGAATTATTTTTTTAATACTCTTTTTTAACTATTTCATATGTTTAAGTCAGGGAAATAGCTGGAAAGAGGTAAAAAAAAATGGTTCCGGTCAACTAACAGTTATCTATTCTGAAAATAGCCCCTTTATTTATAAAAATAGTCGAGGGCAACTTGAAGGTATAGAATATCATATGATCGCCAATTTTATAGAGTATCTAAACGACATTCATAATTTGGACGTACAGATTGAATGGACCTATGTGGATTCATTTGAGGTTCTTTATGACTCCCTAAAACTATCTACTGAACCCATTCTTGGCATTGCCTCACTTTCCATTACTGATTCCAGGAAAAGAGAAATTTTATTCAGTGACCCGTACTTACCGGATATTGAAATTATTGTCTCAAGTAATAATTTGCCCGTTGCGTCCAACATTAAAGAATTCTCTCAAATTGTCAAATCCAAGAGGTCAATTTCGGTCGCCAGATCAACTTTTGAACAAAATTTAGTAGCGCTAAAAGAAAACTACTTTCCTGGAATTTTCATAAATTATGTTCCAAATGTCGATATATTAATAGATTCAATTTCGAATTCAAAAGATTTATGGGGATACATTTCATTGCCAAATTACCTCGCCTATTATCGGAATAATAAAAAGATCAAAAGACAGCGGTTTTTTATGGTTGAGAACGAGGGACTTGCAATAGCTGGGTCTATGAGTTCTGATTGGATTGTCCCATTTAACGAATACTTAAAAACATCAAAGTTTAAAATATTGATGCCATTACTTATTGATGAGTATTTAGGAAATACATTCAAAAGTGTCGTTTGGTCAATCTCTGAATACATTACAGATTCACTTTCTGATAATGTAGCAAATAGAGAAGTCGGTGTGCTTACCCTAGAAAGAGAATTTCAAGATTTAAAAATCAAACAAAACGAACTTGAACTTAAGAATAAAAACCTGTTTATCATATTAGCGATAATATGTATCATATTAATTTTAGTGGCATTACTGGCAGTTTTTCGCACAATGCGCCTAAAAAGCGAATCGAACAAAAAGCTCTTGGATAAAAACGAATATATAGAAGCACAATATCAAGAGTTAAAAATATTGAATAAAGAAAAAAATGATTTGATAAGTATTGTGGCTCATGATCTTAAAAATCCATTGACAAGTGCAATAAGCGTCACAGATACATTTAAAGATGAAGAAGATGTCAGCGAAAATCAAAAGGAGTATCTCTATCTAATCGCCAAGTGCTTGGAAAGAATGCGCATATTGATTGAAAAGATTCTTGAAATAAAAATGTTAGAAAGTAAGGAATTGGATCTGCAAATTAAAAGGACAAATATCAAATCAATAGTTGAACAAGTAATTGAGGAATTAACTATTCAGAGTGAGAAAAAAAACATTGCTATTTCTAAGGATTTAAGAGATATAAGCATAGAAGTAGATCCAAATTATACATTCGAAATTATTGAAAATTTAATATCAAATGCAATCAAATTTTCTCATCCAGGAAGCAACATAACCGTAACAATATCTGAACAGGAAAATCATGTGGAAGTAAAGATAACTGATGAAGGACCCGGTTTAACGCACGAGGATAAAGAAAAACTCTTTGGAAAATTTCAAAAACTCAGTGCAAAACCCACAGGAGGTGAGACCTCTACTGGATTGGGTTTGTCAATAGTTAAGAAATATGTTGATGCCATGAAGGGGAACGTCAGATGTGAAAGCGAGCAAGGAAAAGGAGCAAGTTTTATAGTTGGATTTAAGAAATATTTCTAAAATCAATGATTCAAGCATATTTTGAACTTTCTGAAAACTGTATTTGAGCTGATAATCAATTCTTAGTCTGAACGAAACGTACAGTTAAAAACAGGGTCCTGTGGTCGACATAATTACATTAGAGAACCTTTTGCCAATCAAAGCTCTAAGCCTTTCAATAGCCAAAGCTTCCTCAAGGGAGGACATACATTGAAATCGCGTCATGTTACTTAGCTTGTACTTGAAAGCGGAATTAAATGTTATAGGTAGAGCCCTACTTTTTTCGTAATTGCATGCAATTTATTCCTTAGCAGGAGAGGGAGAGCGTTAAGAATTCTTTAATTGAATGGACTTAGTGAGCGATCAGTATTCAGGGGAGCATAGTGGAAATGGCAAATCTGTGCGGTTTTAAACCTAAAAATTTTCTCTATTCGGAATATGTCCGGATACGAATTATTTTTGTCAATTTTCTCGTCCTCTAAAACCTGATATACTAATCTATGCTGAAAATTTATTCTTCGTGAATATGCTCCCAATAAATCTCCCTGTAATTTCTCAAAAGGTGGCTATTCTGGAAAACGACCTTTTTCCAAAATTATTAATATATTCTCAATTATTGGCTTTAGCCCTGATGAAGATACTTTCTTGGAGTCCTTCTGGGCCTGTTTTGTAAAGTACAGTGTATAATTACTCACCAATCCAAATCCTTGGAAGTATCAGATATTGGAGTATTCATTCCTTCTACAATTGAT
Organism: Marivirga sp.; assembly: GCA_046709585.1. Taxonomy (GTDB): domain Bacteria; phylum Bacteroidota; class Bacteroidia; order Cytophagales; family Cyclobacteriaceae; genus Marivirga. The sequence continues at coordinate 1,999 of JBKEFO010000225.1, read as the reverse complement.
TCTCGCATTCTTGGTATTGAAGTTAAAAACAAGGTTTCTTGTATGTTACTTCAATCTTCTCCACTGACTAAAACGGCATTATTTCTTTTCCCAGTGATCTGAATAGGCTTGTGAGTAACATTGATTTGTTCGACCAATTTGTATATAATTTTTTGAGCTTCTGTAATTGTAAACGATTTCATTGTACAGACTTACGTTATAGCGGGCGTGCTTCAAAATATTTTTCACAATATCTATAAGTCCCAATCGCTCAGTAAGCTATTTAACGATAATGCTTATTATGTAACTGATGAATATTTGTTATATAATGTCCTGCCTTATAGCCTGCTCCGCACTTGATGCTGGCTTACTTAGCTACGGTCTCGATAGCTATCGGGAGAGCGTTGGCATTCTTGTCCGCCTCTGGGGGGAATAGTTTTAAAGAAGGCGTTTCTTTACACTTAAAAGCACAACATATTTAACTCAAAAGGAGTGGAGCACGCAGCCTGACATAATCAGCAGGAGGTGAGGAGTGGGGTATATGGCAAATGAGTGCTGTAATTAGGCCTATTAATCAAAAAGTAGCATGAGAAATGGAGGATATTGTATTTGATGAAGGTGCTATGCTTTCATTGGAAGTTTTCCATACGACTATTTAAATTACATACTCAAATCAATCTATCACACGTTTCACTATTGAAGAAGAAGAATTATTCGATAAAATATTTGACCGAGTGAAAGCATTGTTAAAATTTACTGATAACAATCTCAAGCTTTATACTACAATTTAATAAAATACCTAGTAAAAGGAGTAGTCCATGAAATAGTTAAGAACTTCTTTATTAAGGATTTTATTGAGTACATAGAAGCACATGAACTTCAACATGTTGAAAGTAAAGGTGAAGCATTGATGATCTTTAGTTACCTACAAGTAGTCTCTAAATAGGAGGTAAAAAATTTACTTGAGTGCGCTGGAGAATTATTGGATCACATGAATTTGCAATAGATGAATCACCCATGCCACATGACAGTCCACTATGTTTGGCAGAGAAGGTAGAAAAAACCAATGTGCCTCCAATGTTAGTATCTAACGAGGGATCGTGTTACTTATCTAATCAACTAGCAAATTATTTCAATGATTGAAGGGTCATTATTCGTAGGGTAAATGCTTACGGATTAGGGGTAACTTGGAATGTTTCTTTTAGGAAGTTGCTCTATTGATGTACAGCGCTCACTTCCATACATTTGTTATGAACTAAAACGGAATTTAACAATTTCTATAACAAAGATGATAAAGATATTATTAATAGATGATACTACTGAGTTTCGAGATGAGATAAAGGATATTTTACTAATGGAGGGGTATAAGGTTTCTACTGCTTCTAATGGTTACAATGGAATAGAAGCAGCCATAGATTTCCTGCCAGACTTAATAGTTACAGACCTTGATATGCCAGAAATGGACGGCTATGGGCTAATCTCTATGATTAAAACAAATGCACAATTAAAAAACATTCCTATTTTAGTCTTGTCAGCCAACGTAGAAAAAGAATTTATACGAAAAGCAATATTGTTAAAAGCGGATTGTTTTATAACAAAACCCTGCTCAGCAAATGAATTAATAGAATCTATAGATAACATGTTGCTAATTAGGGCCTAGTAATAATATGGTTGTCATTATTTTTTAATAAGGGAAATTCTCCTGCTAATACTGGCAGGAGAAACTTTACTTTATGATCACCGCACATTTCATAGCCCACTAGTAATAAAGCGGACTACTATCGTAGCTAAAAAATATCTCTTTCTTTTTTTAGGCCCTATCATCTAGGAGAATTACCTACAGCGCTAAAAGGATCTCAAAAAGATCACTTTAGGACAAAATTCGATTGATAAGCATGCCTTTGAAATAGTCAAAAATTAATAAATAAGATGAAAACATATCAAAAAGAAGAAAAAATGAAGCATTACGAAAATATTACTTCAAAAGACCCTTTCTTAACTTTTAAAGTTGTTGCTGCCG
>JBKEFO010000224.1:0-5687 GCA_046709585.1 Marivirga sp. | reverse complement strand
TGAAATCTTGTGTATTTTGAGCACTTGAAAAAAATGAGGAAAGTAGAAGTAGGGTAATTATGAGACTTTTCATCTAAATACATGATTAAAAAAAGTGATGGTGCAAAGCCACCATCACTGGACAATAAATGATTTAATTAAATAATAGGTCTATTGAAGAGCCTTAACAGTGAGTTGAAGTGCTGCACATTCTACCCAAGAAATGTCATAGACAGTTATTTCTACATCAACTTCTAAACCATCGTAATTTCCTTTAATTGTAAAACTACAATCCTTTAACTGCTGCTGTTCCTTCACCTCAGCTGATGAAGTAGGCTTTTCATCTGATTTTTCTAATCCAAACGATGTAAAACTTACAAAAAACAAGACACCTATTACTAACGTTTTATTTATATATGTTCTCATAATTATGTTTTTTATTGTGTTGCTAATTCTTTAAGTAATTTGGCAGTTCCGATAGCACAGTTATCGGCCTCAAAAGTAATCTCTAGGTCTACTTCCTGACCACCGATCGTACCTTTTATGGTAGTAGTGCATGTTTTGAACTGATCCGTAGTACTTTCCACGAGGATTGTGTTATTGTTGACAGCGACTGAAGCTTCGTTGTTGGAATTGGCTGTACCAGCATAGGAAAATAGCGCAAGGGCAAAAATGAATGATAATTTTCTCATTGTTTTAAGATTTATTTGGTTAAAAATTAATAATCGTAGCGGCAAGCAAAAACATTATTATTCAACGCATTGAATTTAAAGTTTTCAAATAAAGTGACATTTTGCTAAATGTTAATTTATTTTGATTTGCTACGTTTTTGAAATAAGTGAGACTAAAGCAATAAGTATATTATTCCTTCATGGCCTCCTTGAGGATTTTTGCAGTGCCAACTGCACAATTTTCTGCTTCGAAGGTCACATCGATATCTATTTCTTGGCCATTAATTGTGCCTTTAATAGTAGTCGTACATGTTTTGAAGTCATCCACGGTGCTTGGCAGATTTACTTGGTTTTCATTGGTGTGGACGGAAATGGATTCGTTCGAATTGGCTAAACCAAGATTCGCGAATAGTACCATTGCAAGAATGGGGAGAAATTTATTCATGGGTTTAAAATTTAGTTGAAATATTTTTTTCTTATAATTTTATGAAAATATTATTAGTATTCCAAATATAGATAGCAAGTTTTTTTAGTATGGTCATACTTAAAGCAAGCTGCTTACATTTCGCTTACCCTTTATATAAGTACATAGCTATATTCATTAATGGTCTTTATTATGCTTACAGCGTAATCTACTATCTCCTAAATCATGTCGATAGCTACTTTGTAGATATTAAAATTGACTTTTAATGTTGCATGATATATTTTAAATACTCTAAAGCTCTTTTTTGAAATCGCAGAGATTCGGTCAGTGGGTTCATGGGTTTTACCTACAAAGGAATTCGTCATTGCACTATTTCTTAATAGCTGAATTGAAGAAGTATTGATTAATCTTTTCATTTTCGCGAAGTTCAGATTTGGTCTTGAAATCTTATTCAAGCTAATAATTGAGATTTACAAATGCTCATGCTTCGAGCTGTTCGAGTCCGCTTGTCGTTATCACTTACAACTTTGTGTTTATTAAACTAGATAACTCTACGGCCGCAGAATCTGACCAGGTGATCCTTAATCTAGCAATTACTGATTAGCACGCATCCTTTTAGGACCATACCAAAGCCAAAAGCCCGTGATGGTAAAAACCAAGAGTGCTATACCCATGACAGAGGTGTAAAAAAGTTTAAACCAGCCGTTGGTGCCTAACAGCTCGTCGATATAGGAACCATCATGTATGGCTTCAACGAAATCGGAGTAGCGGATACCGATAGCTAAAACCTCACCCGTAGCGCCATCAACTTGTACCTCCTGGTGGTGCCCTTTAAAGGTATACTTCAAAACACCTTTACTCTGGCGTACATCTATGCGATCAATTTCTGTCGAAAGTGTACCATCGGTGTGTTGGTCTAGGTAGGCACTTGCTAGAAAGCTCAGGCTGTCTAAGGGTAGCCATTCGTTGACCTTGTTAGAGGTTCCTTCTTGTGTATCGGGTAAGATCAAGCCTGCCGAATGCTTCTTCCAGCCAAGGGTTAGCCCAGAGATAGATACCACAAAAAAGAAAATGAAAAGTAGGGCTCCAGTGCTCCGGTGTACTTTCCGAAATCCTCGTAAGTGCTTTGCCTGTTGTTTTCTTTTACTTTGCTCCTTCATACCAAGCTGCAAAAGTGGAAAATAGTGAGCAGATAATTGCTACCATCTATCAGATTCTTGTTGATGCTTTTCGCTCGAAGGCTAAAAGTCAATTAAGTGCAGAAAATGATTTGCCATTTGGACCATCATCATCAATGAATACAGGTGCTAAAGCGCCTGGTAAAACAGCTTCAACGGAATTTTCCGCATATTCACCTCCTAAATCAGTACGCAACCAACCGGGGTCAAGGGTATTTATCCTTATAGGCGTATCTTGAAGCTTAACGGCAATTTCGTTGGTCATTTTTAGGACGGCCCATTTTGATGTGCTGTACGGTAATAACTCTGGCTGGTCTTTAATACCAGATACTAGATTAATTACTCGGCCGAAACCATTTTCTATCATGGCGGGAATAAAAGCACTGCTTATGCTATAAAGGGAATAAACATTCACTGTCATACTCGTCTTCCAGTCCTCCCAACTGTGAGACCAAAAATCTTCTTTATAAGCAGACATGACCGCAGCATTGTTGTATAAAATATCGACATTGATAGCTAGTGCCTGCACTTGTTTTATAAGCCCATTAACACTCTCTTCGTCAGACAACTCACCAGATACACTATATAATTTCACATTGTAGCCTTTTAACAGCTCAAGTGTTGCTGCACAATTTTCCTCAGTCCTTCCATGGACAATAATATTACATCCTTTTTGAGCTAAACCTTTGGCTATCTGTTGTCCAATACCTCTACTAGAGCCTGTGATGAATGCATTTTTACCTTTTATGTCAATCATATGATGTTATTTTTTTGTCAAGCGCTATGCTTTTCTATTTTACCTTTTATGGTATTTCGACCGCTATCGGATTAAATATAAGAGGAAGCTTTTAGATATTCACAATGCCGAAGCTTATTATTAAGAGGATGGCAAATCTTTCAATCGCTACTATTGAATCACGGATACCTTTAAGCCTTGCTCGCCGACCACCTATCAAATTCTATTTTTCATTGGATAAAAATATAATGTAAATTGAAGTGCAAGAATCCATACTATATGAGAAATATTTTTACACTTCTGTTCACATTAACTGCGCTCACACTTTTTGCGCAGCCGCAAAATACCGAGGAGCTTAGTCTTCAAGAGATCATGAAAGGCGATGATTTTGTGGGCTACCTACCCACCAGTGTGCAATGGTCTGACAATAGTCAGTTTATTTATTTTAGCTGGAACCCTGATCAAGACACCTTACGAGCAACCTACAAGGCCGATGCGTCTACTAAAGAAATCAGTAAGCTCACTATAGCCGAGTTGAAAGCACAGACTGCTGCAGGCGAGTATACTACTGATTACCGCTTGAAGGTATATGCGTCTAATGGCGATATATTTCTGATGGACAATAAAACATATGCAGTAAGGCAGCTGACAAATACTTTGGCGAGAGAGTCCAACCCTGATTTCTCTGGCGATGAGAAGTCTGTAGTATTTACATTAGACAATAACTTATATGCTTGGAGCATCATCGATGGAAGACTCAATCAGTTGACTGATTTCAGAGATGGACAAAAGAGAAAAAGTAACCAAGGCGCTGCTGAACAGTGGCTTGAGGATGATCAGCTGGCATACTTTGATGTTTTACAAAAGCGCAAAGAAGCGCGTGACGCGCGTCAATACAGGGATCAGTTAGCACAGCCTGATAGACCCACAACGATTTATACAGGAAAATTTAGCTTAGCAGGTATGTGGGCATCGCCCGATTTAAATCATATCGTCTACAGGCTTTATAAGTCTGGAGATGCTCAAAATACCGTGGTTCCTAATTATGTAACCCAGTCTGGTTATACAGAGGACCTCCGTGCACATTCCAAAGTAGGTGGACCTCAGGCAGAATATGAATCGTGGATATACGATGTGAAGGGCGACACCACTTATCAAATAAAGACAGACGACATAGCAGGCATTCTGGACAAGCCTGAATTCTTAAAAGACTATGCGAAAAATCTTAAAGATTATAAAGACACCTATGACAAAGCGCGTGAGGTGATAATAGGAGAGCCCATCTTTTCAGATGATGGCAAGGCCGTGATGAATATTACTTCGCAAGACTATAAAGACCGCTGGATCATGACGGTAGACCTAGCGAATGGGCAATTAAAATTAATTGATGGGCAGCATGACGATGCATGGATAGGTGGCCCTGGGGTAGGCTGGTTTTCTAAGGGCGTGATAGGCTGGTTAGACAATGATAATATTTGGTTTAAATCGGAAGCCTCAGGCTATGCACATATGTACAGTGTTGACGTGAATAAGGGTAAGAAAAAGGCTTTAACCAAAGGAAATTTTGAGATCCTTGATGTCCAGCTGTCTAAGGATAAGCAGACATTTTACCTGACCAGCAATAAGGTAAGCCCGCACGAGCATCATTTTTACCATCTGCCGGCAAAAGGGGGTGAGATGACGCAGATCACCTCCTTAAAGGGAGGTCATGAAGTGACAGTTTCTCCCGATGAGGAAAGCCTTGCTATTAGGTATTCCTATAGCAACAAGCCGTGGGAGCTTTACGTTATGGCCAATGAGCCTGGCGCCACGATGGAGCAGCTCACGACTTCTACAACTGAGGCTTTCAATGCGTATAAATGGAGAGATCCTGAGATCATTCAATTTAAAGCAGCTGATGGTGCAATGGTACCAGCAAAACTCTACAAGCCTAGTGAAGGGAAGAAAAACGGTGCAGCCGTTATTTTTGTACATGGTGCAGGCTATTTACAGAATGTACACCGCTGGTGGCCTTCCTACTTCCGTGAGTTTATGTTTAATAATCTGCTGGCAGACAAAGGCTATACTATTTTAGCCATCGATTTTAGGGCAAGTGCAGGTTATGGAAGAGATTGGCGTACGGCAATTTACCGCCACATGGGAGGGAAGGATCTTTCCGATCAAGTAGACGGAGCTAAATACCTCGTAGCGCAACAAGGTGTTGACAAAGAGCGAATAGGAATATATGGTGGTTCTTATGGTGGGTTTATTACCTTGATGGCCTTGTTCAAAGAACCTGAGACCTTTAAAAGTGGGGCGGCCTTGCGCTCAGTTACAGATTGGGCACATTATAACCATGGCTATACTGCGAATATACTAAATACGCCGGTGCAAGATAGCCTTGCTTATGCGCGTAGCTCACCCATTTATTTTGCGGAAGGATTGGAAGGCAACTTATTGATTCTCCATGGTATGGTTGATACCAACGTACACTTTCAAGATGTGGTGCGCTTGTCACAAAGGCTGATAGAGCTGGGCAAAACAAATTGGGAGATGGCGATATTTCCCTTAGAAAGCCATGGTTTTAGAGAAGCGTCTAGCTGGACGGACGAGTACAGAAGAATATATAAGCTTTTTGATGATACGCTTTTGGAGAAGTAAACAGGTCTTGATAAGGCAGCAAATCTTACGATACCTTCTATCGTAGGATTTGCTTGCTA
>JBKEFO010000223.1:0-5689 GCA_046709585.1 Marivirga sp. | reverse complement strand
ATGGGAAAATTTGACAGATGCGGTTATCGTAGTTCATGGAGCTAGCCACAATCCGGAGAATTATTATACATATATGACCAATACCTTTGAATCTGTATCGGTTGGTGAAAGTACAATTCTTATAGCGCCATTTTTCAGAAATACCTCTACAGGATCTTCTGATGACTTCTACTGGCCAAATACTAATTGGAGAAGAGGAAGTCCGTCCTCCAATTCTAACAAAATCAGCTCTTTTGAAGTACTTGATTTATTGATTGATCAACTCACTAATTCGGAGCGCTTTCCAAGGCTCAAAAAAATTATTATTACAGGCCATTCCTCCGGAGCAGCTTTCACTCACGTATATGCTGCATCAAATGAGTCTGAAACGAAGCATACATCTATTGAATTTGAATATGTAGTGGCCAATTCTCAGTTTTTATACTACCCTAATGGTCAGCGTTATAATGAGGAGAATAACCAGCTTTACACGCCTACTGGATGTTCTGCCTACGATCTATGGCCCCTAGGTTATAATGCAATACCGCCATATCTATCGGGAGTAAGTGCAAGTACCTTTAATTCGCAATTTACTAGTAGAAAGATTACCTATTTATTAGGAAATGGAAGTCAGTCTGATCCTACTTTAAATACAGTGGATTGCGAAAACACCTTACAAGGTTCGAGCAGATTTAATAGAGGCGATAACATGTTTAAATATATGGAGCTTTCTTATTCCGGAATGCACAATCATCAAAAGGTAATTGTTAACGGAATTGGTCATGATGGCCAAGGAATGTATCAATCAAACGAGTTTAAGACACTATTACCACAACTTTTACAATAAATAGATGAAATATAATATTTCAGTGATTCCCGGCGATGGTATTGGTAATGAAGTAATACCAGCTTCCCTCAAAGTGTTGGATGTTTTAAGTGTGCAATGTGGTTTTGAGCTCGCTTACAAGCAGTATGATTATTCATGCGAATTGTATAAGAAAACAGCTAAAATGATGCCTGACGACGGTATTGAACGCTTGAGAGCCTCAGATGCCATATTTTTAGGGGCTGTAGGCTATCCAGGCGTACCTGACCATATTTCTTTGTGGGGTTTGTTGATTCCCATACGCAGGGCTTTTCAGCAGTATGTCAATCTTCGGCCAGTAAGACTATTGAAAGGAATTCAATCACCGCTACGGAACCCCGGTGAAATAGACTTTATGATAGTGCGGGAAAATAATGAAGGAGAATACTCAAACGTAGGAGGGAAGATTCACGAAGGGACACCCTATGAGACGGTGGTGCAAGAATCCATCTTTACCAAAATGGGGGTTGACAGGGTAATGAAATACGCGTACGAATTAGCTGAAACACGTGGAAAGAAGTTAACTAGCGCTACAAAATCAAATGGAATTATTCATACCATGACCTATTGGGATGAGCGCTTTACGGAAATGAGTAAACTGTACCCGGGTATAGAAATTTCTAAATACCATATAGATATTTTATGTGCTCAGTTTGTGCAGCATCCGGATTGGTTTGATGTAGTAGTTGCCAGTAATCTCTTTGGAGATATTTTATCTGATCTTGGTCCTGCGGTTGTGGGAGGTTTAGGTATCGCAGCAGGGGCCAATCTTAACCCGGAAAAGGCCTTTCCAAGTATGTTTGAACCCGTTCATGGCAGTGCACCTGACATTGCAGGAAGTAACATAGCCAATCCTATAGCGAGTTTCTGGACTGCTGCGATGATGCTAGAGCACGTAGGCGAAAAGCAAGCAGCCCTATTGCTGATGGAAGCCATTGAATTATGCACAGAAGAAAGCCTTGTACTCACTAGAGACCTAGGAGGGAAAGCTAGCACAACAGAGGTAACAGCTGAAATTATTAAGCACATTAAAAGTTTTTGATTTTATACAAGCTGTGCCTAGCTTGAAACTATTGAAACGAGTATACAACACAAATACATTAAAAAGACATGACAAACTAACGGTTATTGTAACAGTTATATAGTATTCAATAGCGAAGTGTAGAAGGGTTTATTTAGTCTTACAAACACAGGGTTGAAAAACAGTAGAAATGAAGTACAATGTACTACTTAGTAGGCGATTTATAATACAGCGGTTCAGCTTGATCGCTAGCGCCTAGTAATTGCTCTTCACTAAGCTGTCAATTTACGTTAATACATACAAATGCTTTTAAGCCTAGCCAACCAATGGGGAGGAAAAATTATATTGGCTCCTAAATTTTATGCCTTAGCAGTTATACATCGCTAACAGTTATACTTCGCTAACTTGCTACAGTTTACATGTGGGTAAACTATAAGCGCGGTATAAGACGCTTACAAAAACAAGCTGGCTTGCACTAACTTTATTGGAGTGATAGGCCACTATAGATAGTTACTGTTATGCTAGTGGGTGGGTAGGCTAGCAACATAGTGATAACAATACAGGAGCAAGAATTCAAGAAGCATTTATCTCAAGCAAAAGCTAAGGGTATAGGATTGAAAATAGTAACTTAACATAATATAAATTATATAACATTAATCAATATCGTTAAACTATATTGTCACATGACACACATTTAAATTCGCTAATCCGTACAATTGATTAGCTAGCTTAACCATTAACTTAACATTGCCTGTAGTATAGGCAACATCGAAAATATGCTTATCGAAAATCTGATTTTTCAAATTTGAAAAATGTTGGGAAATCAATTGTTCCATGGGATCCAGCATTTGGATTTGATGATCGTAATACGAGCTGAGCTGCTCTTGGATGACGGAATAATGGGTGCATGCTAATAATAGGCCGTCTATTTTATCTAGAGGATCCAAAACCGTAGCTATGTGTGCTTTGAAATCAAAAGAATGTATCAAATCATTTTCAATCATGATGGAGAAAATTTGGGCATTATTATCGACTACTACCAAGCCCAGTTCTTGTGCATAATTACGGTAAATTAAACTTTCTATTGTTCTACCGCCTCCAATAATGCCCAATCGCTTAAGGGACGAAGCTTGTCGAACGGTCTCTTTTGTTGCAGCTATCATATCAACGATAGGAATGCCACTTAGTCGATAAGCGACAGTGCTAGCAGAATGGCAGGCAATGACCAACTGCTCCACTCCCCTGTTTTTCAGCCAATTAATGATCTTTTGGACCCTTATAATAAGCTTTTCCTCATCAAGTTTACCGTAAGGTGCTGCGCCGGAATCACTAAAATACGTAATGGGAAAAGCAGGGTTTATATTCTTGAGCTGCCGGTACAGATCCAGTCCACCAATGCCATAATCAAGTATTGCTAGCTTTTTCATGGGTCTATTAGGGATAACTTAACTTAAGGTTTTTCACTTCTTTCATATTCACAGAGTCAAAAGCAATGATGCGAGAATGCATACCAATATTAATGATTTCCACTTTTCTTCCCGGAAACCTACTTTCCAGATACCATTTCATTTCATGCTCAGAACGAATAGGATTGTATTTTAACATCTGCTTCCAAGCCTTGGTATTGACCATATCCTGAAGCTTCTTGTAAAAATCGGCATGCTGAAATCTCGCAACATATTGTCTCACCTTATCCCAAAGCAGCTTAGGGTACTCACGAGTTTTTACCTTAGTCGTTACCATATCTATGACCAATAATTTACCGTCTTCTTTTAAGACCTTGCTAATCTCAGTCATGATGGGATCCCAGTCGAGATACCTAAAGGAAAGCATTGAAATCACCACATCAAATTGATTTTCTTCAAATGGAAGATCTGGCCCCTCAATCAGTTTAAAATTTAAATTTTGAAGGCTGGAATTAGTGCTTTTTGCTAGCGCAAGCAAACTACTGGAAACATCTACGCCAATCCCCTGTTCAATTTTAGGAGAAAGTTGCCTTAATAGTGCGCCATTGCCACAACCTATATCCAACACCCTTAAGCCTTCAGTCTTGGGCAAGTGCTCCATGATCCACTGATATTCATCCTTTCTGACTCTAATATCAGAAAATACTTCCGCATATTTTTCGGCTACTTTATTATAACTTTTATCGATAATGTTATCTGCAGCTAAGAATTCTTTTAACTCCTCAGCTAGTACTTTTCCTAGGTATTTCTTAGCGGATGTAAATATGCCATGAGATTTCAGTCCAGGACAGCCAAAGCAATACAATGGCGCATCTCCATTAGTAGACTTATCCACTTTAAAATAGACTTTTGAAGCAGAAAAGGTGGTATACCAATGATATCCGTAAGTGGTGACGCCTTTTTCCCTTGCAAAAAATGGAGCAAACCATCTGGCTGATCGGCAACAGTGAAAGTAAGCCTTGGCATCTTTTAAAAATGGAATTTCTAATAATTTTATTTCATGCGGACTGAATTGCTCAGGAAAGCTAACTGTCCCGAACATTGGGCCGTACATGCCAGAATGCCCAATGAAATGAAAGGCTTTGATGACATTGCCTTGCGCAATGATCTCATTTAAAACGGCCTTTAATGCCTCCTTTGAATTGACTTCCTTTAAGTAGACAGGATCGTCATCTGTAAAGGACTTTTCCATGGTCTGTGCCACTCTTTTGAATTTAGCACCTCCTTTTCGATAGGCTGTGGTAAACGTAATAAGAATAATCTCCTGTTGCATCACTCTTTGCCCTTTTTAATGAATTCTGGTCTAATTTGCATGGGGTTATTACCGCTTTCAATTAAATCTAATAATTGTTGATCCTGTAATGCATTTGCTTTCCTCAAAAGCTGTTCCCAAGCACTTTCTGAAATAACTGCATACTGATGGTTGATCCTTAAATAGTTACTGTTTTGAATTTCCTCATCGTATTTCTTCAAGTACCTTTGTGGAATTCCATGGACTACTCTTGCTATTGAATCTTTATTGTCCTCAATTTCTGGAGCATAGTTCAGCGCATCAAAATCGGTGTGGTAAATAATCACTTCTGCTAGGGATTTATGAGCTATTATCAAGGGGTATCGATGCTCATCATAATGTTCTTGTATCTTATCAGCAATCATAAAATACAGCCTATTCGGAGCGTTATGAATAGCTGGATTATAAGCCTGAATACTAATGGGGCTTAATAAAATCAGCCCCAATCCTACTGCCCTCACTAATTGATTAGGAATGTTCTTAAGCAAGAAAACTAGGAGTAGCGGATATCCGAAGAATACCAATAAGAAAAATCTATAGCCCATACTTCCAATTGAAAACTTAAAGAAAGGCATCAACACCACAAAAATAAAAATTACAGATAATACTTTTGTAAGGCCTAGCTCCTTCTTCTTGATTAAATTATGCCCAATCATGATCAAATATATAAGCAGTATAGCAACGATAAGCCAGACTTCAATGGACCACAACAGATGCCCTCCTGTAATGCCACTTTGAAGAAATTCGAGTGGCACAAACTGCCAATCATTAGTAAAGGCACCCTCAAAACGTGCTAAGTCTGAAATATGCAAAAGACCAGGAGAAAATGTTAGGGCGATCATGCCTATCAACCCAATTAGTAACCATTTCCAGTTGATATAATGAATGAAATAGACCGCCATAGCCATAATAGCTAATCCTGCACTTAAACGATGTGTGAGAAAACATAAAATCGTCATCATAATCATCTTACCCAACTGCTTTTTGTAGATAAAATAGAGCAACCAGGATAGAAAAATTATTCCTAGTAGGTTTTTGGGGAATTGTGATACATAAAATAACACACC
>JBKEFO010000222.1:0-5695 GCA_046709585.1 Marivirga sp. | reverse complement strand
ATACTATTAAAAACAACTACAATGTACCACCGTAAATTCTGTACCCAAGTTTAAAACGCGAAAATTGCAATAATTCACAATAGACATAAACAATAGCAGCAGAAGCATTTGAATTAAGGCGGCATTTTTTATTAAAATCTATTAGCACTATACTCTTATTTTATCCAAAACTTTGTTAACAAATTCCGCCTCTTCCTCAGGGATTGAAATCATCTCATCATGAAACCTAGAGAGCTCTGGAGCTATTTTCTCCAATATTGCAAGACCCCGGTCGGTTACTGTCACATCCACTTGTCTTCTATCAATATCATTTATGTTGCGCAAGGCAAAACCCTTTTCAACAAGTTTATCCACTAATCTAGAAGCATTAGACATTTTATCTAGCATTCTTTCTTGAATCGAAGAAACTGTCAATGCCTCTGGTGAATAACCCTTTAAAATTCGTAATACATTATACTGCGGAGCTGTTAAATTATTTTTTTTAAACAACTTATGCTGTACCGATGAAATCCAGTTAGCAGTATAAATTATATTAATAATAGCCTTTTGTCTCTCACTATTAAACTTCGATTGTTTTATTTCATCTTCTAATTTCATATTCCCCCTATTTGTATTAACATTAAAAGCAAAAGTATATAATTTTTGCAACTTAGCACACAACTAATCGACCAAGTACTTTGTTCATCAGATAGATTAAACTTTTGACAACAATTAGTAGGACACAATATTTGAAAACAGCCTATAGGCACCTGGAACACCGGCCGGCAGCTCTCTAAAGAAACTTATCCCTGTATACACAAATTTACCTTTACCATAATTAGCCACCAATAGTGCTCCTTTCTTTGCATTTTCTCCACCATCATGTCCTTCTAATAAGGGTTGATACTCCTCGCCCCAGTTGTTCGGGAAATATAAACCTCGTTCTTGGACCCACTGCGTAAAATCATTGGAACTAAGCTTATTAGGATAATTCATAATCGGGCTATCAGGATATAGTAATTTGAATTCTGCATTTTCATCTGTTATTCTATCCCTTGATAAATTCAACTTGTAGGGAAAGAATTCTTTATTAGGTAGGCTATAGGTGGTATTGTATTGCACAATATAAGTTCCACCAGCATCCATATAAGCAAAAAGCTTCTCATATTGATTTTGAAGTACCTCATTGGTATTGTAAGCCCTAATGCCAGCCACTATTGTCTGATATCTCGCCAAGTCTTTTACTGAATTGTTTGCTAAATCAATTTCTTCTACCTCATAGCCCATCGCCACTAATGCTTCTGGTATTTTATCACCCGCACCAGGTATATAACCTATCAAGCGCTCCGAAATCTTGATATCTGAAAATATCAACTTTGAAGAAGCATCTGAAATAATTACCTGATTAGGTATGTGCTCATAAATAATCTCAGATACTTCTTTAGTGACAACAGAATTATCTGCCAAGATTGCTTCGGCACCCAGTTCAAAATCTCCAAAGTCATTTCCAGAACGTATTTTAATGTCAAAAGAGACTGTTTCATTCCTAGTCAAATTTTCATATTCATAAGGCTTAGCATCCTCTAAAGTCCATCCCTCAGGCAATTTCAATTCCAGTATGCCAGTTAAATTATTCTTAAGCGCCTTTAGCTGCACGCTTAGGGTTTTTGTTTGATATGGTTTGGTGAAAATCAAAACCTCTTCTGAAAAATGAATTGTTAAAGGAGGCGTAATATAAAAGGGTTCAATTACTTCGCCTTTAATTCGGTCAGTTTCTTTAAAAACTACTGGCGACATCAATGAAAATGTTACGTCATCAATTTTCAACTCCACAGTCACGTACAAAGAGGGTTTATTTTCAGGATCGCCTATTAATAATTGATCATTCACTGTATACATCCCTAAGCTTGCCGTTTCTTTTAACCAATAAGGTGTTGAAGACTCTGCATTGGCTTCAATTTTTACGGCATAGTCTGCAGTATACGATTGATTATACCCTATCGCTATCGACGGACCTTCTTCTAACTTGAAACCACTTCCTTGAACACTTTCTATACTAATAGGATAGCTTGATCTATTAACAATTTCTAGCGCTAGATTTAGGCTGTCACCTGCTGATCCATAATAGTTTGACGTTGATAGTAGGTGATAAAACCCTGATGCTTTGAGGATCAACTTTTCAATAAGATCGACTTTAGTAAGCTTATTAGCACTTGTTCTCAATTGATTCACCTTTTTGTGCAGTTCCAATAAAGAAGGAATACTAGTTTCTGGCGCACTAGGCCTATAATTTTCAATTAATGTTGCTATTAGTTTAGTAAGTTCTTCACCATTTTCTGAGTCACTCCATCCAGTAGCAATACCATCAAATAGGTCATCTTTGCTTTTCTCACCCTCCCATTGCTCAAAAAGTTCAATTTGACTTCCTCTTGTTCCACTGGAACCAAAAGCTTGTGATTTATGGTTACTGCGACTTATGGCAGCGATTTCAGTGTAGGATTCACCCAAGACAGGGTCGTAACCACCCACATCAACTTTAATAAAATTAGCCTCATCAAAACCTTCATCTCCACCGTAGAACCATGAAGACGTATTCCAGTAAAGCTTTTTAGTTTCCCAAGGAGCTACAAATTCTAGTTGATCTCTAAAACGGTTTTTATCGCCTGCAGCTTTAAAGGCTTCATGCGCTAAAATAGCAGAAGCAGTATGGTGACCATGTGTTACTCCTGGCGTCTCGTTGAAACGTGTAACAATAATGTCAGGCTGAAATTTCCTTATTACCCAAACAACGTCTGATAAAACAGCTTCTCTATCCCAGATATTAAATGTTTCGGAGGGATTTTTAGAATACCCGAAATCGTTAGCGCGCGTAAAAAACTGATGCCCGCCATCGGTCCTTCTTGCGGCCAATAATTCTTGGGTACGTATCAGTCCTAGACTTTCTCTAAGCTCAGAACCAATAACATTTTGACCCCCATCTCCTCTTGTAAGTGCCAAATATGCAGTTTCAAATTTTCTGTCATTTACTAAGTAGCTAATAAACCTGGTGTTTTCGTCATCAGGATGTGCGGCTATATATAAAACTCTTGCAGTTTTTTGTAATTTTTGCATACCATGCAAAATATCTGACGACGAAAATGATTGCTCGTATTGAGCAAAGGCGCCGACACTTAAAAAACTACATATAAATAGCGAAAGGATTGATCTAAAATTCTTAACAAACATACGGATTGGATAACTATCTTTTTTTTGAGAAAACTGTACTTAAAATAATTGCTAACGGAACCAGCCAAACGATATCATTCATTAACAAATGGAACATAAACTTCTTATTAAACAAAGACTCCATTATGAGCAAATATACGATGCCACCGCCAAAGAGTTTTGAAAAAAATACGATAAAAAGTAGCCATTTATACTTAATAGGATCAACAATAGACCAAAGCATTAAAACACCAACCGCAACAATACCTATTGCTTGGTAAAAAACCCACTGATTATAGTCTTGAGTTCCTTCAGAAATCCACTTGATATAGCTGTCACCTTTATAAAATAAAAATATGGCCCAAATGGCATTATAGAATCCTCCTAACAAAAGTATTCCCCTCATCCACGCTTGTACCACCATGTTTCTTTATTTATTTACTTAATATTGCAATCTTGCAGACAAATTTAACAGAAACCAATACAAAATACTGTACCACTCATCATACTTGCAATATACCATTGATCGTGGTGAGTAAATAAAACTATTTACACTAGTGTACCCTTATTCTTTAATATTTAGCAAACGGACAAAATTACATGATAAACATTTGATAAGAAATGAAGCATCAAAGCATTAAAGTACTTACAATTATTTCAATAACTATCTTATTGCATGGTTGCAGTGCACTTCGAATTGAAAAAAGTACTAATATCTTCTATTCAGACCAAGCAATTGAATTTAATCTACCTGCCTTAAAGTTAAATATATTTGCGCCTAAAGAAGCCGTTAAAAATAATGTCATAGTATTCGCCTACGGAGGAAGCTGGGTTTCAGGCAAAAAAGAAGTCTATTCATTCTTAGGAAAGAGACTAGCTAAGAAAGGATACGTAGCCGTAATCATCGACTACCCTTTAGCACCCGAATATAAAATCCAAAAAATGAGTCTGGCCGTTGCTCAAGCAATAAAATGGACCGCTCAACACATCGATGAATATGGAGGTGATAATAACAATATTTTTGTGGCAGGGCATTCTGCCGGTGGGCACTTAGTAGCACTCAATACTGTAACTAATCGCTATTTTGATAGTTTGAAAATTAAAAACCCCATCAAAGGTGCTATACTAATTGATGCAGCAGGGATCGATATGTTTGAATTTCTTAAATCCGAAAAGCTAGCGCCTGGCACTTCTTACCTGCGCGCCTTTACAAATGATCCGGCAGTTTGGAAAAGCCATTCTCCACTATATTTTCTAGACAATGAGGACCCCAAAATGCTCATCTTACTGGGTGGAAAAACCTACCGTGGCATTACAGTATCAACCCAAAGGTTTATAAAAAAAGCTACTAACTTGTCCATTAAGCAAAACTTTCATCTTCAAAAGAATAAAAGACACATCCCCATGATGACACAATTCTTTTGGCCATGGAGTAAAACTTATAGGTGGATAGATGAGTTCACTAAATAGCTATGACTCTACTTTTCTATTCCGCACCTAATAAACATGCCGAATTTCAAAAATGGAGGCAAGCGTAAAACTAAATTCTAAATGGAGCAACAGTCAAATATTATATTAGAAGCCGCGGCAAACGAATGTAAAAAAGGTGATTTCAAACAAGGAATCCACTTATATAGCAAGTACATTCAATCCGCTCCTTCCGATGCAAAAGCCTACTACCAGCGAGGAAAAGTATACTTTCAAATTAAGGACTACAATGCAGCTATATCTGATATTAATAAAGCATTAGCATTGGCACCAAACGACCCGCACTTAATTGGCGAGCGAGGGTTAACTTATTTTATGGCTAAAAGGGAAACCCTTGCGATGGATGATTTTAATAAAGCAATAGAACTTGATTCCTCGAATCCATTTAGGTATGCAAGCAGGGCATTCATTAAAGACCGGTTAAATGATCTCGACGGTGCCAAAGAAGACTACCAAAAAGCGATTGCATTAGACCCTGATGATGCAATTTCTTATAATAACCTTGGCTTGGTATTAGATAAAATGGGCAGAAGAAAGCAGGCCAATCAGCATTTTGAACATGCTGCGGAAATAGACCCTAAGAATTTCGGAATGGGTACAACTTCAAATTCTGCTCCTTCGGAAATTTCAGATACAGTAATTCCGACAAAAAATGCAATTGATCGCGCCAAGAAGGGGGAAGCAAAAAACCATCGCTCAACAGCACAATTTAAAAAAACCTTTAGCGCTTTAATATCATCAAAAGAAGAAAGAAAAGAATTTTGGGATTTCATAAAACAAAAGTTCCTATAACGCTGAAAGATATAGCGTACCTCTAAAATGCACCTTCAAGTGGCTAAATCGATTTAGAAAAATTTATTCGTTTGAGATGTATAAATGAGCGGATACACCTTTATCAGCGCACTTATCAATCAGCTATTTTAATAACTACCTTACCTGTTGTGTTACCCGATTGAAATAAAGTAAGTGCCTCATGCAAATTCTCAAATGAATAGCTGTGACCAATGAAGGGTGCTTCCATATT
>JBKEFO010000221.1:0-5730 GCA_046709585.1 Marivirga sp. | reverse complement strand
TGAAAACGAGTTGAAATGATTGTAAAAAACGGATTCCTTAATCTTTAGATCGCTTGTGAATTTATAAACTGATGGCGGCTCGTGTCCGTGGTCTAAAACATAATGCTTGTAGGCATCAAGTATTTTTACCAATTCATCCACTGCAGTTTTTGTTGTTTTTGTTGTCGCTTGCTTAGCCATTGTTAATGGGTTATGTACTCAAATAAACCAACTGCCTGAGTGACAGAAAGGTTTTAGGAATTCGACAAAAGAAATTAAAGATTTATCAATTTATTAATTTAGCGATTGCATATCGTACTATAGGGGCACCATTCACATTTTTTAATATCTGCTGTTTGATCAAATGCTTGATCGCTAACAAAGAGCTCGGCTAGCACTCCATTCAATGCTTCTTCAAAGTCTTCCATAAAAGGTAAAGCATCATTCACTGGATATTTCTTTCCTCTGCCCTCGTTCAAAATAAGCTTTTCATTGAAGTCGTCTTTAAAGATAAATTTTCCTGCATATAAGCCTGGCTGCAGCAAGGTGCCTGTTGGCACACCTTTCTTTTTAAAGTATAGGTAGCTGTAAAATAACGTCTGCATTGCTGCTCCATTTCTCTTTTTGTTGTCTCTATCAAATAAAGAGGGGACATCTGGAAAAGAAAGGTCATCGCCACCAGACTTATAGTCTATCACACGAATGGTGTCTCCAACTTTATCGAGCCTATCTATTTTAGCATCCAAAAATACTTCCACCCCTTTTGCTACAGGTTGACCGATGATATAAGCATCTTTCTCTTCTAATTCCAAAATTTTAAAGGGTGCTAATAGTGCATCGTAATCCAAGATCTTACGCATCATTTTTAGCAGCATATCTTTAGCAATAATATTGCGCCCTTCAAAAGTAAAGTCCTTTGCATTGCTATCGTATTCCCTTGCAAATCGTTCTTCTACTATAGGCTTAAGGAGCTTCTTTAGCTTTTGTTGGATTTCTTCCTTGCTCACTTCTCCCCCACTTTCAGCATATGGGGTGTATAAATCTTCTAAGCTGTTGTGTAAAATATTTCCAAATGTGGCCGCATCTAGTTCTTCTTGCACCTCATCGGGCTCTTCTAAACCAGCGAGATATTTAAAGTAAAATTTCAGACGGCAGTCTAAATAGATTTTAATAGCTGAGGCTGATAATTTACGTTTCCCTAAAATAGTATAATCGACTAACTGCGACTTGATCTGTTCTCCTTTGGGAATAGTGATCTCATTTGCCTCTTGAATATTACCTGAGCTAGAAAGCGTCTTAAAGTTAAGCTTGATAGCTGTCTGGTTCGCCTCAAAAATAAGCTGTTTGATAAACCTACTTGCCTCACCTCCCTTACCATTGCTGTTATCCGTATTATAGTAAATATTAATCTTCTTACTTCGGTGCAATAGTCTATAAAACAAATAAGCATAGATAGCATCATGCTGATCTAAGGTAGGTAAGCCATAAGCTTTCCTGATGTTAAATGGTATAAATGATTGCGTGCTACCTTTCGCTGGGAATTTATCTTCATTCATCGACAATAAGTGCACCTCTTCAAAGTCCAAGTTTCTAGACTCCAAAACACCCATCAGCTGAAGTCCCTCTAACGGTTCACCAGAAAAGGGTACACGAATAGATTGTACGATCTTTTGAAATAACCTTATAAATGCTTCTAACGAAAGCTTTAATTGGAAGTCGTTTACAATCTGTTCCAAACGTGCTAAATGGGTATATAAATCATTGTAGAATCCCAATTCAATACTTTCCTCGTCTTCAGGATAAAGGGTGAGCAAAATATTTTTCAAGTACGCGAAATAATTATCCGTTGCATCTGTAAACAATAAAGCCAATAATGGCAGCTCCTTGGCTGTAAGCCCTTTAGCACTTATACGTACCCTATTCGTTTTCTCAATGTCTTGCACTAGTTCTTGCGCCACCTCTCCATGTCGTCCTGTAACTGCAGGATGTTTTAAAATTTTCAATACATCACGGTGATTGAAACTCAATAAACTCTTCTGGATTCTCTTATTTTTTTGTAGATACAAGCAGGCTGTAAGCAAAGCATTGATAGGGGCAAATTTTAAAGGAAAGCCCATTGTTACATTCACCTTTTCTACAGTTGTGGGTATCGCATTTAGCACAGGAAAGAGTAAAGACTCATCCCCTAAGATAATGGCTGTTTTCTCCGGCTTCGTTAGATTCGCAGCGGCCAAATATTGCCCTAACAATTTAGCCTGTCCAATATTACCAGATACCTCTATCAAGTTCACTTCCTTTTCTTCTTGCTCTATGCGGTTCGGAAACGTATCTGGAAATGTTTTACCCAAGTGGGGATGGTGTCTGTATTCTCTAAAAAAATTACCTGCTTCATGATGTAGCGCTTTATCATCGGCATAATAAGCATCAACATCCCAAAAAACTTTCGCCTTCCTCTCCGATACAGCATGAACCATTAAGGCCTCCTCTGATTTCGTTAATGCATTAAAGCCAGCAAACACCAGGTATTCCGGCAATTCTTGTTCGCCTTTCTTCACCCCCTCTGCTAGGTCACGATAAAGCATGCCTGTATAACCTAATTGATCTGCTCTTAGCACCTCCCTAAAATCTTGGTATACCTTGTAAAGTATATCCCATGTCTTCTGGAATTTCTCTTTAGCGTCAGTAGGTCGCTGTTCAAAATTACTCCAGAATTGCTCTATTAAAGCTATTTGGTCTTCCTCTAGAAAATCAGTAGCGCTCGTCAGCTTCTTCCATTCCGCAAGATTAGCAAATAGCGGGCGCGCATCAGCCATATACTGGTCAACGTCATTGAAGTCCTTGATCAGCAGATCGCCCCAGAAGAAGAACTGCTCGAAATTTTCTTGAAAAGGGGAATGCTTTTGAAAAACTTCGTGCATACGGAAAATCAAAGTAATCTTATCAGGCACACTTAGCACCGATTGCTCTTTGACCAATTCTTCAAAACTCATTACCTCCGGTCCCCAGATGGGCTGTTTCAGTAACTGCTTTAATGCCTGGTTAAAAAACAAACCTGCTCTTTTGTTTGGGAATATGATGGTCTGGTGTGATAAGTCAGTCCCGTATTCCTGATAAAGTGACTGGGCTAATTCTTGAAGAAAAGTGGCTTGCTGCACATTGTATAATTTAGGGTATTACTTAATTAAGATCAATTGACCTCTACTACTTTAAATGGATTCAGGTAAGCTAAACTAGCTGTTACCTGCTGGTATCCCATTGCAGCCAGTGCTTTTTTATACTGCAATAGCTGGGCCTTGTCAGCGGCTTTTTCAAGGCCCGTTTTAAAATCGATAATTTCAGCCTTATCGCCAGACAGGTGTACCCTGTCGAGGCGCATATCCTTTCCAGCAGGATCAATTATAGCCACTTCCGTACGTACCTCCCAGTCTGTCTCAAACCACGCATGCAATTGCCTATGCTGGTTAATATTTTCAGTAACCAACTTATCAACTTGCGTTAATTCTTCCTCTGACAAGCTATTCTCGGCCCATAAGGCGCGCATAACCTTGGGCTGGTCTGCTAGTCTTTTCATCTTGGAGAAAACATCATGTACTAGTAAACCAATGTTAATTTTTTGATTTATTTGCTGTCTCTCCTCTGAAAGCTTGATGGCCTTACCCGTCTTAACTGCTAATTTACTACTCCAGTCAGCACTAGGGTAGCTATTTAACAGTAGGCTCTCCGTCTGTGACGCGCCGTCGTCATGGTTTACTGCAATATCTGCTATTTCACCAATGTGGTAACTCTTGTTAGCATCGTCCCATTCGGCTTGCTTACTCAATACTTGCTCTACAAAATGAACCATCTGCCCTGTGCTTGTTGCTGCTTGACCACTAGCAAAGAGTGCTTGCTCTGCTCTGGTGAAAGCGACGTATAATAAATTCATATTATCTAAGTAGCTTTTAACCTCTTCTATCCAATATTCATTAGCAAATAGAGAATTTTCCAATGCTGATCTAGCATGCTTTATAGGCATAAACGGCACTCCTGAAGGCATGCCTTCTTTCCCTGCAGCGAGCCACAGAAGTGGCCCTCTGGTACCATGGTTAACTGTCCAATCTAAAAATGGCACAAAGACCACCTTAAATTGCAGCCCCTTTGATTTATGGATGGTCATCAACCTTACAGCATCGGCAGACTCCGGTATTTTTACAGCATATTTATGCTGGTTATTCTCCCACCAATCCAAGAAATCCTGGATATTACCCTTATTGGCATATTCTAATAATACGTCCTGAAAAGCCTGTAAATAAGGGATTTCACTAGGCTGTGAACCTAGCGAAAAATATTGAATCAGTTGCTCGCTCAGATCCAATAAATTCATATTTAGTAATCGCTGCTGGTTGGCGACAAACTCAGCAGGTAACAGTTTATTAACTGCCTCACTAGGCTGATGCTTGTGACAGGCAAGGAATAGCGCATCTTCACTTACCGCCTCCTTCAATATTGTTTTATGATAATAGTGTATCAACTGCGCCAGCGCAATTCTATTCTTTGTAGCATAGAGATACCGAAAACAATTCAGTAAAAAGTTAATCGCAGGTGAAGCACCTAGATAAAGCGATTCATTAGAGATAACATCATATCGATATTTCTTCGAAGGATTCTCCTTCTGATAATGCATCAAAAAATCATTTATCTCTTTTCCGTGTTTTGCATTCCTTACCAATATCGCCATCTCTGAGAGGGCTATACCGTTATCTTGTAGTTGCTCAAAATCCTTGGCTAATTTCAGCATGGCCTGTTCCTTCCAATCAGCTTCAGAATCGGTATCTTTTTCAAATAACTGAATTGCAATATGACCAAGCGAGCTGTAATGCTCCTTCTTTTCTTGTTTTACTTGCTTATAGGCTCCCGAAAGAGCTTCTATCATCTCTATCAACTCAGGACTACCTTCGCTTGTTAGCTTACCTTGAAGCTCTTCCTGTAACAAGGCAGGCAACTCGTGAAATAGCTTATTATTAAAGTCAATTACCTGAGGGGCACTACGGAAATTGCGTCCCAACACTTTGTCCTCATAAGCATGTGCTCGGATGTCTTCTTTTAGTTGGCTTAAAAGCAACCTCCAGTCACCTCCCCTCCAGCGGTAGATACTTTGTTTTACGTCACCCACAACCAAATTTTTATAGCCTTGATCTAAGGAGTTATTAATTAACGGCTTGAAATTATTCCATTGAAAGGCAGATGTATCTTGGAATTCGTCAATGAGAAAATGATCATAAAAAGCACCCATTTTTTCATAGATAAAAGGAGTCTCCTCTTGTCCAATGATGCGCTGCAAAAATAGCGTAGCATCGGAGATAAATAAAATTCCCTCCTCCTGCTTATACTCGACCAACTTCTTCTGATACAACCAAAGGATACCTAAGTTATAAACATTCTTTAAAATTGCTTTTGACGTTATATAAATAGCGTACTTATTATCATAACACGCTACAGCCTCTGCCAATAAAGCGACCAGCTGAGGGGCTACGCCTAATATGAACTCTCTCTTAGCTGCCTTTTTAGCAGCTAAAGATTGACCTTCATCCTCAATAGCGCTGATCACTCTCTTTCCAGGCTCAAATTTCTCCCCTTCACTTAATTTATAAAAGTACCCTGCCGCCCCGCCATACTTATTAGAAAAGTCATCGATTTCTAGCCCCTGACTTTCTATAAATCGCAAACCTGACTTCCCTATTAGTTGCATTTCTTTTTCAAAGTCAACAACTA
>JBKEFO010000220.1:0-5762 GCA_046709585.1 Marivirga sp. | reverse complement strand
TTAATGAATTTGAAGACCTTGATATGTTAATGGTTTCTGTTCCGCTCAGCGGGCTGAATCACACTTTGAATATCATGGTAGATAAATCAATAGTATGGGATGAATTTCGTCCGATTTTACTTTCTGCTATCTCCCTTTATGTCCTACTCGTGCTTGCTTCTTTTGCACTCTTTAATTATATAAATAGAAAGCAAGATACTTTCAATGCCATGCTTGTGTCAAGGGAGGCTAATTTAAAAGCGATTTTTGAAAGTACAAATAGTATTATTGGCCTATTTGATGTTGACAAGAAGCTGGTAGAATTCAACCAAGCTTTTTCTTACTACGCAAAAATTACTGATGGTATCACACTTCGCAGGGGCTTAAATGTGTTCGATAAAATGAATAACAAAGAAATGGCTGCAGCATTTCAGGGTTTTCAAGATAGAGCCTTAGCAGGAGGAAAATTTAGTGAAACTGTTGATTATGCCACTGAAAACGGAAACATTCATTTTCTGTTATCATATAATCCAATATATCAAAATGATAGAATTACTGGCATATCAATGTTCGTAGAAGATATAACGGAGTTAAAGACGTACCAAGAAAAATTAGAAAAGCAAACAGAAAATCTTGAGAATACGGTACAAAGTCGAACGAGCGAATTACAAGAGAAAAATGTACAGTTAGAGGTAACCTTAAGAGAACTCGAAGAAGCCCAAGAGCGCTTGGTACAAAGTGAGAAAATGGCTTCGCTAGGTATTTTAGCCGCAGGCATTGGGCATGAAATTAATAATCCATTGAACTTCATTAAAAATGGAGCTGCAGCATTGCTCCTGAAGTTGAAAGAAAGGGAAATCATCTTGGATGAATTTAATCCCTTCTTTCAGATTATTGAGACGGGAGTATCAAGGGCTAATAATATAGTAAAGAGCTTAAGTCATTTCAGTAGAGAGGTGAAATCAATGGAGGAGTTATGCGATATTAACGCCGTCCTTGACAACTGTCTAACAATATTGTATGGTACCTACAAGGATAAGATTTCTATAACAAAGAATCTTGACTCTGACATTCCGAAGGTTTTTGGAAATGAGGGTAAGCTACACCAAGTGTTTTTAAATTTGCTTAGTAATGCTGAGCAAGCAATAGTGGAGCAGGGGGAAATAGTAATTACAACTAAATATGATGAGAATAGGTTAATAGTTACAATAGCTGATAATGGCTGTGGAATTAGTCCAAGTAATTTGAGTAAAATATCTGATCCTTTCTTTACTACGAAATCGCCTGGAGAAGGTACTGGTTTAGGCTTGTACATTGCTTACAATATCATTGAGGAACATAATGGTGAAATTAGAGTTAAATCTAAATTGAGTGAAGGCACAATATTCATTGTAGAACTAAAAATAAATAAATAGAAAAATGGCTATCAAAAAAAATGCTTCTGTGTTATATCTTGATGATGAAGACATAAATTTATTTATTTTTGAAGCTAATTTTAAAAATAAATTCAATGTAATAACTGCGAATTCTCCTACACTGGCCTTAGAGTTATTGGAGAGTCATAAAGAGGAGATAAGTGCAGTTATAAGTGATATGAGAATGCCCCTTATGAATGGCATTGAATTTATCCAGAAAGCGAAAAGCATACATAAAAATATACCCTTCTATATTCTGACGGGCTTTGATCACAATACAGAAATAAAAGATGCGGTAGATAATAAAATTGTTAGCAAGTATTTTATTAAGCCTTTTGACGTCAACGAAATTGAAACTGAAATTAACAGCGTAATTAATAATCTTTAAAATCTGTTTAGTTGTTCTAGTTTTTGTACATAATACTATGCTGATATTTTTTATTTGGATTTTTAAATTGATAGCGCATGTTTGATGGTGCTGGTTTTCCTGCAAGACTTGATGAAGAGACCTTTGATACTTGGTTCGAGCTAGGACGTCAAAGTAAGATTGGTCACAATTATATGCTTGTCGTATGGGACGATTATGATAGTGTATATTTACCTGTCTATGTTGAGAACAAAGAAATGATTTCATCTTATGAAATGTATGGCGTTGCTACTAGCAGGGAGTCCTTAGTAGCTGCGTATGACTTATATTCAGAGTCCCGGGTAGCTTGAGTGTTCATAAGTCCATCTGTCGATCTATGTGATACTTGAAATGCATAAAACATCAAGCTTTTTAAACTGCGGCTATTTATAGCGCTTGTTTAGAAAAATGCTATTGCCTCTGTGCACTTATTACTGTTAATCATGTTTAAAGACGAGTTTGTCTGTCCAAACGAACGCTACACTTGAAAACGGACCTATTTATCGTAGCATGTTCCTTTCTTCGTTCATACACTATTATCTGTCAATTTTCCATCATCTACTCATAAGGTGTTTAATAGGTATTTTCACTAGTATTAAATTCAAAACGTGATAAAAATCATATAAATGTAGGAAGCTTCATCATCATTTCGTTGTAGAAAATCCCTGACATTAGTATAAAAATTAAGGAACAAGCCTTCTATTAAAATTATACTGAGATGAAAAAGCTATTGATACTTGGAGCAGGAACAGCAGGCACGCTGATGCTGAATAAACTTTCTAAAGCACTTAGTAAAAAAGAGTGGGAGATTACCATTATCGATAAAGACCCTATTCATTATTATCAGCCAGGTTTTTTGTTTATACCTTTTGGTATTTATAAGCCAGCGGATGTAGTGAAAAATAAAGTAGATTTTTTCCCCAAGGGAGCTGATTTCATCTTGGATGAAGTGGACAAAATAAGTCATGACACAAACGAGGTAACATTGAAAGGTGGCAAAACCTTAGCTTATGATATATTGCTTGTGGCTACAGGTGCTACACCTGTTCCTGAGGAAACGGTAGGCCTAAAAGATAAACTTTGGTATAAAGACATCTTTGATTTCTACACTTTTCAAGGCGCTTCACTCTTAGCCAAAAAACTCAAAGACTGGCAAGGAGGGAAATTAGTTATCAATTTGGCTGAAAGCATTATAAAATGTCCAGTCGCACCCCTTGAGTTCGTCTTCTTAGCGGATGCTTTCTTCACAGAGAAAGGCATGAGGGATAAAGTGGAGATAAGCTATGTTACACCACTTTCAGGAGCATTTACAAAACCTATTGCTACAAAAATGTTAAGTCAGCTGATGGAAAAGAAAAACATTAAGGTAATTCCAGATTTTTATTTGGAACATGTAGACAATGATGCAAAGAAGCTTGTCTCTTATGATGGATTAGAAGTAGACTTTGACTTACTAGTAAGTGTGCCCACAAATATGGGTTCTGTGATGGTAGAAAACAGTAATATGGGTGATGAAGATGATCTTAACTTCATACCTACCAACAAACACACGCTACAACATAAGGAGTTCGATAATATTTTCGTGATAGGAGATGCGACAAATATTCCAACTTCCAAAGCAGGAGCTGTGGCACACTTCGAAGGAGAAATATTGTTAGATAATATATTGAGCTATATAAAAGGCGAGACGCTTGAAGCTAAGTTTGATGGCCATGCCAATTGCTTTATTGAAACAGGGCATGGTAAAGCCGCGCTTATTGACTTCAATTATACTACTGAGCCTTTAACAGGTAGTTATCCCTTGCCAGTAATAGGACCAATGGGCCTGCTAAAAGAAACAAGACTTAATCATATGGGTAAACTGGCATTTAAATGGGTTTACTGGCATATGTTGTTGACTGGTAAAAAAATACCAGTAACCACAAATATGTCAATGGTAGGTAAGAACAAGCCTAAGGAAGTGATTCAAGCATCAAAAGCTAAGGTAAAAGAAGAAGTATTACAATAATTAAAAATATAACTGATCATGGAATTATTAACTATCAAAGACAAAGAAATTAATGTCAACGAAGAAGGGTACTTTACTGATTCTTCTCAATGGACTGAGGAGATAGCCACGGAGATGGCAAAGAATGAGCATATCGAATTAACAGACAAGCACTTTGAAGTATTACATTTTTTGAGAAATAAACATGCCGAAGAAGTGCCACTTTCAATTCGTAAAGTGGGTAAGTCAGGAGTTACAGACATTAAGGAATTCTATAAACTGTTTCCTGGCGGTCCTTTAAAAATATCTAGTAAAATCGCAGGCATTCCGAAACCTGTAAGTTGTGTTTAACTTTTAAATTAAGTAGTCATGGAAGCTTTAAAAACAGAAACACTTGATAAAAATCAAGCAGTCAAAGATAAAAAGAAGGTCAAAAAGATGATGGTCATTTGTGCGAGAGGCACATTGGAAGATGTATATGCGGCATTAATTATGGCAAATGGTGCCTTAGCGGAAGGAATGGAAGCTAATATGTTCTTCACATTTTTTGGATTAGATGCCATTTCAAAAAAGAAAGCCGATCATTTGCATACCGCCACAGTAGGAAATCCTGCGTTTATGCGAGGTATGCCAACAATAATTGGAGGCTTACCTGGTTTTGAAGCACTAGCTTCTACTATGATGAAAAAGGAAATGGACAAATTAGACATACCACCAGTGTCAGAATTCCTAGAGATGATTGAAGCTGGCGGAGGTGGGATTTATGCCTGTAAATTGGCAGCCGATATGTTCCACATCACAAAAGACGATCTTGTTCCAGAAGTGAAGGATATCATCACCGTAGGGCAGATGTATGAATTAGCCGAAGGCGAGGGAACACATATGGTATTTATCTGATTATTATACATAATGAATTTTCATGATTTGTAGAGATTTTTCAGAAGTAAGTGTGATGAACACTATCTGATGAACACTAAAAGGATTTGTCGAAGGGAAGTATTAACTTCCCTTTTTCTATTTAAGAACTAGGGAATTAAATTCTCAATAACAGAAAATCATGGATAAATTGAATATGCTTGGATTTGAAGATCCTATCGCTTCATGGACGCATCTAGTTGGAGCGCTTGCTGTAGTGGTGCTTTTAATCTGGCTTTTTAGAGAAGGCGGAGTAGGTAGAAAATATCCCCTTCCCATTATCATTTACGGCCTTTCCTGTATTTTTCTTTTGACAATGAGTGGTGTTTACCATCTTTTACCAAGGGAAACTGCTCCTCGCTATGTTTTGAGAATACTTGATCATGCAGCAATATTTATCTTGATAGCAGGGACAATTACCGCTGTTCATCTCATGTTCTTTTCTGGTTTTATGAAATGGGGCATTATAAGCATTGCGTTACTAATAGCCTTTATCGGAATTATTCTGAGTTCTCTTTTTTTGAAAGGAACGCCAGATTACGTAACCCATATCATTTATATTGTTTTTGGATGGCTTGGTTTAGTTTCAATCATCGGACTGTATAAGTTATGGAAAACCGTAGCTATTAGGTACCTAATTTACGGTGGCCTGGCTTATACCTTGGGTGCTGTGATAGACTTGCTGGGCTTCCCAGTGATAATATCAGGGGTTTTAGGAGTACATGAAATATTTCATTTTGCAGTATTGCTAGGCGTTTATTACCATTGGATATTTCTTTTAAAAGCAATTCCCATTATTGAGCGTACCAAGCTTGATCATGACGGAGTAAAAATCTGATAAGGTTTATAAGTGTTTTATCTAGCAAGCGATGGTTTTGCTCTAGAGGCAAAAGAAAACTTCACTTTTGGCATAGCTGTATTAATTTAAAAGAAGCGAAGTGGCATCTAAAATATTTAGTCAAATCTGACACATTAACGCGCTGTCGCAGCATTTTACAAGGTAAAAAAAGAGGAAGTAGCTGCTTCCTCTTTTCTGTGTATAATAATAAGGAGATTACCT
>JBKEFO010000219.1:0-5773 GCA_046709585.1 Marivirga sp. | reverse complement strand
TAGAAATACCTACCTTGGTTGCCTCTTCTAGGCTTTCGTAAATATCTGATCCCGCTGAAGGGCCTTTCATGCTGTAGGTAGGGTTGTTTACGGTGATGCCATAGCGGTATCCTTCGAAATTGTTTAATATGACACTGCTTAGCAATAGGAAGAACAATAGGAACGCAAAACGGGACTTCTTTTCTTGATAACGCTGACTTTTTATTTTTTGAGCGAACAGCTCTTTTATCAGAAGACTGACAACCAGTATTAACATTACAACTAATGCATGGTGTCTATAAAGCTTATAATACTCATTCATATAATACGGAAAGTCGTAAGAAAAACCACGTAAATTATTTTCTTCAGATAATTTCTCGATGTGATTGATTACATCCTGTTCTTGGGTGAGTTCATAATATTTTTCTAAATAATGAGTGGTTAGCCCTAATTTTTCTTGTCCTTCCATAAGCCGAGCCATTTTCAGGAGCATGTTTGGGGTGTAAATATGGGCCTCAAAAAGATTATTATAAATTTTTATTGCCTCTGAATATTGTTGATTTTCATACAGTGAATCGGCTGTAAATAATTCAGATTCAGTTGATTTAGCTACTAAACCATTCATTAGACCTAGAAGGCTTAATACCGATATTATAAGAAATTTAAATATTACCTTTTGCATTTTATTTATTAGTGCTTACCTTTGCAACGCAATTAAGGAAAACAAGTACTTAAAAGCAACCAAAATTAGCTCTTGAAATCCTAAAGATTTTAATTGTTGATGGACCGACTCGCTAGCTCAGCTGGTAGAGCATATCCCTTTTAAGGATAGGGTCTTGGGTTCGAACCCCAAGCGAGTCACCAAAAATTTCTGTCAATAGGACGGATAATATTCAAAGAATCGAGCTCCTTAGCAATAAGGGGCATTTTTTTTCTTTACGATAAAAGTATTTATATTTTTAAACGTTTTTTCGACTCGCTAGCTCAGCTGGTAGAGCATATCCCTTTTAAGGATAGGGTCTTGGGTTCGAACCCCAAGCGAGTCACTAGTAGTAAAGTGATAGTATAGGTTAATAGCTTTATTACATATTACTTACAAAACCTATCATTCATTGGATGGTAGGTTTTTTTGTGTAATTCTTAATTATCTTTATATTTGAGCCCTAACAATGCGCACGTGGTGAAATTGGTAGACACGCCACCTTGAGGGGGTGGTGGGCGCAAGCCTGTGGAAGTTCGAATCTTCTCGTGCGCACAAAAAAAAAGCACTTCTAATTTAGAAGTGCTTTTTTATTTTACAACTTATTATTAGTCTGAAAAGGCCATTAATAGATCTTGTTTTGTAATAATATGTGGTTGCTGCTGCGCATCTAAAACCATTAATGCCTTCTCACCATGGTTCATCATTGATGAGATAGTGTCAACAGTGGTGTTGGAAGAGATGAATTTAAAAGGGCTATCCATAATCTCTCCTATTTCCTTATTTCTCAAAGTAGGGTCTTCTACCAGTTTGTTTAATATCTTGGTATCTGTTACACTTCCCACGAAAGCACCATTTTTCATAACAGGTAGCTGAGAAACTGATAGTTTGTCTAACATCATCACAACTTCAGAAACCGTAGCCGTTACTTCGACAGATTTCAATTCAAAAGATCCATTTCTTTTCCCTACAATGTCTGCTGCTGTAGCATAGTCATTATCTTCTAAGAATCCATGATCACGCATCCAATCATCATTGTAGATTTTACCTAGGTACCTTGTGCCATGGTCTGGTAAAATTATAACCATAGTGTCATCTTCTTTTAGGTGCTCTTTTGCATACTCTAATGCGCCATATACGGCCGAGCCGCAAGACCATCCACAAAAAAGCCCTTCTTCTCTGGCTAACCGTCTTGTCATGATCGCGCCGTCCTTATCGGTGACTTTAACAAAGTGGTCGATAAGAGAAAAGTCTACATTTTTAGGCAAGATATCTTCCCCAATTCCTTCTGTTAGGTAAGGATAGATTTCTTTTTTGTCAAAAATGCCAGTTTCTTTGTACTTCTTGAATACAGAGCCATAGGAATCTATACCTACACTTATTACGGCTGGATTTTGTTCTTTTAAATACTTGCTGGTGCCGCACATAGAGCCTCCTGTACCTACGCCAGCGGCCCAATGAGTAATTTTCCCCTCCGTTTGCTCCCAAATTTCAGGTCCCGTTGTCTCGTAATGTGCCTGAGCATTGGAGGTATTGTCGTATTGGTTTGGATAAAATGAATTGGGGATATCTTCATTTAATTTCTTTGCTACCGAATAATAGGAGCGAGGGTCGTCAGGAGAAACATTAGTAGGGCAAACAATCACCTCAGCACCAACAGCTCTGAGCACATCCATTTTTTCTTTAGATTGCTTATCAGCTAATGTGAAAATGCATTTATACCCTCTAGTGATTGCTCCTAGTGCTAGTCCCATGCCTGTGTTTCCTGAAGTTCCTTCAATAATAGTACCTCCTGGTTTCAACATGCCTGCTTTTTCAGCATCTTCTATCATTTTGATAGCCATTCTATCTTTCATAGAATTACCAGGATTGAAATATTCAACCTTAACCAAAATGGTCCCTTTTATTCCCTTGTTAACTTTATTGAGTTTTACTAAGGGTGTATTTCCGATGGTCTCAATAATAGAATTATAGTACATATAGTTATTACTTGTTTTGAGTGACAAAGTTAATTATTTAAAATCATTGCTGAAATATCACGCATGTAATATTCTAGACATTTTGTAAAGAACTGTTGATCAAGGATGTGCGATATTTGTTACAGAATCTAAAAGCTACTTACTATGGAAAACCTTAACGGTGTTATCGAATCAAAAATTATTGAGCTGTCTAGTTATGGATACGTAAACCTATTTAACTTTAGCAGTGATCATCTAGAGCTGAAAAAAGTAAAAGAAGATGAATCTATTGAGGTGAAAAGCTATGTTGTAGAACAAATATCTGTAGAAGCAGAGTATCTGTACGAGGAAGAAGGAACTGCTGTCGTGACTTTAATGACCAGTGATGGTCAATTAGGGTATGTAATTGATCAAATAAATAAAAAAGGTGAATATCCTGCAATTACTTATTTTGAATCTTTAGAAGACTAAAATTGGGCTTGCCTTTCAGTATAAAGAATAAGAAGATAAGTTAAGAAGCTTTCTAGTAGGGTAGCGCAACAAGATAAATAGCAAGAGCAGAATTTTAATTCTGCTTTTTTTGTGCCAACAGAAATAAAACAGCCATTCTTATGGCCACGCCATTTTCTACTTGGTTAAGAATAATGGATTGTTTGGAGTCTGCAACATCACTAGATAATTCTACCCCTCTGTTGATAGGACCAGGGTGCATAATCACAATTTCTTTATTCACACTATTTAAGAGCTTTTTATCTATACCATAGTATAAGGCATACTCCCGCAAGGAGGGAAAATATTTTAATTGCTGCCTTTCCAATTGTATTCTTAGCACATTTGCGATGTCGCACCATGCCAAGGTTTCTTTTACATCATTGCTCACATTTACTCCCAAGCTGGTAATGTGCTTAGGAATAAGCGTGCTTGGCCCGCAAACCGTTACCTCAGCACCTAATTTTTGCAAAGCATAGATGTTCGAGAGGGCAACTCGTGAATGCAAGATATCACCAATAATAGCCACTTTTTTGCCGTTTAGGTCACCAACTTTCTCTTCCATAGAGAAACTATCAAGTAATGCTTGGGTAGGGTGTTCGTGAGTACCATCACCAGCATTAACTATATTAGCGTCGATATGTCGAGAGAGAAAATGGGCGGCACCAGGACTGCTATGCCTCATCACCACCATATCAACTTTCATTGATAGAATGTTATTTACTGTGTCAAGCAGTGTCTCTCCCTTTTTTACAGAACTGTTGGAGCTTGAGAAATTAATTATATCTGCGGATAGCCGTTTTTCAGCCAGTTCAAAAGAAAGCTTTGTTCTTGTGGAGTTTTCAAAAAAAATATTGGCAATAGTAATGTCTCGTAAAGAAGGTACCTTTTTGATGGGCCTATTGATGACATCTTTGAATTGTGCCGCAGTTTTAAATATTAATTGAATATCGGCTTTGTTAATTTCTTTGATACCCAATAAATGATTAACACTCAAATTTGTCATATTCAATCTTTTGTCACTAACCAAATTTTATCTTCTTCCGATCCATTGTCGGTCCACTCTACTAAAACTCGCTCCGATTTTAATGTGTTTACCCTCTTTCCAACATAATCCGGCTGGATCGGGAGGTCTCGTGTATATTTTCTATCTACAAATATTAATAATTCCACCAGTCTGGGTCTTCCAAATGCGATCATCGCATCTAAAGCAGCCCTTACCGTTCGGCCAGTAAATAAAACGTCGTCTATTAATATTACTTTTTTGTCTTCAATTAGAAAAGGGATTTTTGTGGCATTTGCTTCTAAAGGATTCTCTCGTCTTCTGAAATCATCTCTGTAAAAAGTTGTGTCAAGGTAGCCTAAGGCAATTTTAGTTTTTAAACGTTCTTCCAATCTTTGATGTATGCGATCTGCTAAAAAGATACCTCTTGGTTGCATACCAATCAATACGGTGTCGTGGAAGTCACCGTGATTCTCTATCAACTCTTCAACAAGTCGATAAATCGTTATTGCTAGTAATTTTGAATCTAATATTAATCGTTTTTCCATGTATTGTATCGCAAAGGTAGTGAAAGCACTTGTTTATTCTACAACGATTTTATTGATAAAAAAGACTTTTCTATTCAGGTCGATGTCTTGATCCTTAAGATTTTTTAGTTTGTTTGTTCCAAAGGCAAAAAACACATTTCCATACCAATTTTCCAAACCTGCCAGATCATCATTTGATACCTGAACTTTGTCATCATCATATTTCAACTTTAAAGTCTCCGTAAATTTGCCTTCAAGAATTTCTCGTTCTTGAATAATTTTAATTTTTAATTGTTGATCGTACAAATAAAGCATCACAATTTTTTTCGGTAAAAAGGCCACATGAATATGCTCTTCTAGGTTAAAGCTCTTAAGGTCATTAATCTCAAAACTATTATCCCATAATAAATTACCACTGTTATCGAAGCCAATTATGATAGCATGGGTATATTTGTAACCATCGAAGACCTGACTCATTCCTCTGTTAGAAAAAGAGTCACTATATCCAAAGCCCGAAGAGGTACTCGAAGTATAAGTTGGGTAATATGCTTCGCCTATGAGTATGTTCTGGTCCTCTTGCCGAATAATATCATGCACTTCGAGACGGTATCGGAATTTAAGGTTCTTACCTTTTATTTTCTTTCTTTTAATTCTGCTGATAACCCTTTCTTTTCGCTTTTCCCTCATGTAATTGAAGAAATTTGAAAGGTTTGCATAGTTGTAATAGCGAATGCCAGGCAGCCCTTCACCGGCGATAGTACTTAAGTATAGGCCTCGTGATAATTCAGTTCTTTTCTTTAATGAATAGGTTCCTGCCAGTATGTTTTCACCATTTTTAAGATTAACAATTCGCCCGTTTGTTAAGCTATTTTCTTCTGTGCCATCAAATTCTTGCGTTTGCACTAATTGCCCTCTTGTACTGTATGTTCTAATGTTAATACCATACCTTCTGTTAAACCTTCGTTCGCTGGTCACCACCCTAAACCATTGGTCACCAGTGTCTGTGACTATTTGGAGTAGAGTGCTTTTATCTGTATAAAAACCAGGTAGTACGATTCCTTTTTCTGCAGTGAAATTATATACCAAAATTACTGCTCTATAGTTAACATTTCCTCCG
>JBKEFO010000218.1:0-5791 GCA_046709585.1 Marivirga sp. | reverse complement strand
TAGAGCATATGGTGACGCCCTAGCGACTGCTCAGTTATTCAGGCAGCTCGTTATTGAAGACATTGATGATATAATAGGTCAGTCCCTAAAGCGCAATTCAGCGGTTGTTAATATTCCAGACAACTTAGACAGAAAAGTTTTTGAGACCTTGCCAGAAAAGGCTGGAGTTTACTATTTCCTTAACAGCAAGCATCAAATTATTTATGTAGGCAAGGCAAAAAACATAAAAAAACGCGTGAGCACTCATTTCGGTGGAAACAAAGCTGAAATCGCTAAGCAAGCCTTCCAACAAGAGATTTTCCACATAGATTACTTAGAAACAGGAAATGAATTAGTAGCACTTTTACATGAGTCTTTTGACATTAGAAAAAATTGGCCTCGCTACAACAAAGCACAGAAGCACAATAATCCTGGCTATTGCATATTTCTTTATGAAGATAGGTTGGGCTACCAACGCTTACAGATAGGTAGAAAACAAGCTGGTATGGAGGCTCTCATTAAATTCACAAACCACACTACTGCATTTCAATTCCTCACACAAAAAAGTAAAGAACTTGAGATATGCCCTAAACTAGCTGGCTATCAAGCTAATCCCGGTGCCTGTTTCGATTACAGTATTAAATTATGCAAAGGTGCTTGCATTGGCAAGGAGAGCGTGATAGACCACAACAATAAAATAGCCTTATTTAAAGGCTCCTGCAAAGCCGAAAAAAGTGATTACCTATTTGTCGGGACTGGTAGAAATATTACCGAAAAAGCCTTTGTAATGGTAGAAGAGGGAAAGTATGTAGGTTATGGTTTTTTAGACCGATCAGATAGTGTTAGCTCATGGGACGAAATTAAATCGAAAATCGAAAGATTTCAGGACAACCCAGATATCTACAAAATATTGAATAGCGATTCCGCCACAAAAGGCTGCAAAAAAATTAAGAGAGACGCATTAGGTGAACTAGCAACAATAAAATAACAAAAGACACTAACAAATAAAATAGAAGGATTAGACCTTTTTCATTTTAAATTTTTTCCTAAGCTCATCTATCTGCTCTTTAAAATTCTTTCCTACTTGAATCATATCATTAACAGACTGAACAGCATGGATAACAGTAGAGTGATCACGGCCACCAAAATGGTACCCTATCGATTTCAAAGAATGATTGGTATGTTCTTTACAGAAGAACATCGCTACCTGTCTAGCGATTACAATTTCCTTTTTCCTAGTTTTAGCTTTTAAATCATCAATTGAAACTTGAAAATACTCTGCTATGGTTTTCTGGATGTAGTCAATTCCAACTTCAGATTCGATATCATGAACAATATTCTTTAAAGTTTGCTTCGCTAACTCTAAATCAATTTCTTTTCTCGTTAATGAGGCGTGCGCGATTAAAGATATTAATACCCCTTCTAATTCCCTTATATTAGTGTCCACTGAATAAGCCAAGTATTCAATCACATCCTCAGGAATGTGAATTCCATCACTTTCCATTTTATTCTGGATAATAGCAATTCTTGTTTCTAAGTCAGGTTGTTGTAAATCTGCCGTTAAACCCCATTTAAATCTTGACAAGAGCCTATCTTCTAATCCTTTTAGGTCTCGTGGCGGCCTGTCACTAGTCATGATAATCTGTTTACCATTCTGATGTAAATGATTAAAAATATGGAAGAATATTTCTTGCGTTCGCTCTTTACCTCCTAGAAATTGTACATCGTCTATAATTAGCGCATCAATATGTAGGTAGTAGTTTGAGAAATCCTGAATTTTATTATTCCTCAGCGCATCAATAAATTGGTTAGTAAATTTTTCAGAGGAAACATATAAAACAAATTTTCCTTCTAAGGTATTTTTAATTTCATTACCAATAGCCTGCACTAAATGCGTTTTTCCTAAACCTACTCCACCATAAATCATAAGTGGATTAAATGACGTTATTCCAGGTTTCTTTGCAACCGCATATCCCGCTGATCTAGCCAATCGGTTACAATCGCCTTCAATGAAGGTATCAAAAGTATAATTCTGGTTTAACTGCGAGTTTTGCTGACTCAAATCAATTCCATTCAAAGTAAATGGATTTGCAAAGTTTTGAACTGGCTTGGGCTCCTTCGGCCTATCTGTTTTATTATTATTTGGAAGGTTAATTGTAAAGGGTTTATATTTCTCGTTCCCCTTATCCATTATTACAGAATACTCTAAGCGAGCATCGGTACCTAGCTCCTGGTGAATAACTTTTCTCAGAATATGTACATAGTGTTCTTCCAGCCACTCATAAAAGAACTGACTAGGCACTTGTATGGTCAGTACATTATTCTCCAGCTTCAGAGGCTCTATGGGTGAGAACCAAGTATTAAAACTCTGTTCTCCCACACTAGCCTCTATAGTGCTTAGACAATTATCCCATACTGATTTACAGTCTTTTACCATTCAAATTAAGCTATTGGATTGCATTTGTAGTCCCCACTTTTATTCTTAGAGTGGACAAAAATGGCAAAAAAATAGAGAAGAAAAAAATGGAATTTTACTTGACAAGACCGGATTGCAAAATAGGGCAATAAATAGGTGCAAAATTAAATGTTTTTCTTGAAAAATTTACATAAAAAATCTGCTGTATTTTTCTCCCATTGATTTCTACACAGATACTAAAACTAATCTAGACCTTTATTATAAACTATTTTTAGAGTAACAGCCAAAATGTTTACCTTTGAAAAAAATTGCTTTCTACATGCCGCAAGAAAATTTATTTTCATCATTTAAAGAATACAGTCTCGACGATTGGAAGTCATTCATAATAAATGATTTGAAAGGGAGGAAATATGAATCCTTAATTTCTCAAACTCCTGAAGGGATTTCAATAGACCCTGTATACCACGGTTACCCGAAAGAGATTAAAAACTTTTTCAACCCAGCTCAGCTTCGGAATGAAGCACTTCCTGCAAGAAACTGGGTAAACAATTGTACAATTGCTGTTACGCAAGAAAAGGAAGCCAACCTTGCGGCATTAGAGGCCTTAAATAACGGCGCAGATGGTCTTATCTTTGAAATTTCTGGCCCGGTAGATCTAGAATTGCTATTAAATGATATACAGCTGATTTATTGTACGATTTCCTTTAAAACTAAAGAAGCCAATTTCAAGCTAATTTCAGAATACGTTGACTATCTAAATAGTAAACAATATGACCTGGAGTTAATTGCCGGTAATTATTTCTTTGACGCATTAGAAATGCGGGATGCTGGCGTTTATCAGCTAGAAAACTCTATTATTGATGACATTGTACGATGCATTGAATTAACTAAGCCGATACCGCACTTCAAATGTTTATACATTAGTGGGCTACTTTATCATAACTCAGGAGCTAACAACCTAAATGAAGTCTCTTTGCTATTGTCAAAGTCTGCCGAATACTTTGATAAACTTACTGAGGCGGGACTTGCGATAGAAGCCATTGCCAACAGCTTAGTATTTGGTATTGCTTTTGGCAGTAATTTCTTTCTTGAGATAGCAAAAGCGAAAGTATTAAGAATAAATATTCAAAAGCTTTTTCAAGCTTATTCTTTAACCAATGATATCTCCAATCTTAAGTTAGTTGGTTTTACCAGTGATAGAACAAAATCTGCCTTAGATTTTAATGTAAACTTACTAAGGAACACTACTGAAGCCATGTCAGCAATATTATCAGGTTGCAACGAACTCTTTGTTGCCCCGCATGACAATGCTTTGGTAGCTGAAAGCCGAGGCACTTTTAAAAGAATAGCGCTCAATATCAGTAATTTACTTAAAGAAGAAGTACATTTAGATAAGGTAGTTGATCCTACAATGGGCAGTTATTACCTTGAGGCATTGATTGCAAATCTGGAAGAGAAGTCGTGGGACACTTTTTTAATGCTAGAACAAAAGGGAAGTTACAGCAGCTTATTTAATGAAGAATATGTTAAGGAAATAATCAAGCACGATGATCAGCAAAGTGCTAATGCTGTAATGAGTAGAAAGAACGTTTTTATAGGTGCTAATATGTTTCAAAATATTGGTGAAAAGCTTTACCTGCATCAAACATCAGAAAAAGACGATCTTTTTTTACACCCAAGACGGGTAGGATGGAAATTAGAAAACATCAGAGCCCGAACAGAACATTTTGTTAATAAACATGGTGAAAATGCTCGACCTACAGCTACAATGGTCATTTTCGGAACAGATCCTGTTAGCAAAGCAAAAGCAGATTTCGCCTATAGCTTTTTAGGTATGGCAGGAATAAAAATAGCAAAGGAAATAATTTTAAATGATCTCCATGAGATGAGAAGTACGTTGAAAGGCGTTGATTCTACGCTTCTTATTTACTGCTTCAATGAGACCCCTGACTTCCAACAAAAACATTTTAAACATGGTGATGCAAAAATAATAATTGCTGGGCAGGCCGTAAAAGAAGAAGACTGGAAGCAACAAGGCTTATATGCGTTCATTAATAGGAAAGTTGATACATATAGCTTTTTACAAAATTTATTGAACGATATAAAAATTGAAGCGTAGATGAGACCTGATTATTCAAAACTAAAGCTGAGAGAAAGTAAGGTCGAAATACCTCAACTTCAAGGACCAAACTGGGAAACATCAGAAGGCATTAGCGTACCTCCAATTATCAAGCATGCTGATATGGCTGAATTACATCACCTTGGATTTATTGCCGGTAAAGCACCAAACCTGCGGGGTCCCTACAGCACCATGTATGTTCAAAAACCATGGACCATTAGACAATACGCAGGATTTTCGACAGCTGAAGAGTCCAATGCGTTTTACAGAAGAAATTTGGCTGCAGGGCAAAAAGGCTTATCTGTAGCTTTTGATTTAGCCACACATAGAGGGTATGATTCTGACCACCCAAGGGTAGAAGGCGATGTGGGAAAAGCCGGCGTCGCAATTGATAGTATTTTGGACATGAAGGTATTGTTTGACAAAATACCACTTGACCAGATGTCTGTATCCATGACGATGAATGGCGCTGTGATTCCTATTATGGCATTTTATATTGTCGCTGCCGAAGAACAAGGTGTGCCTCCTGAGAAGCTAATTGGCACAATACAAAACGATATCCTTAAAGAATTCATGGTTCGGAACACATATATCTATCCCCCCGACCCATCTATGAAAATCATTTCAGACATATTCGAATATACAAGTAAGAATATGCCGAAATTCAATTCAATAAGCATTAGTGGCTACCATATGCATGAGGCGGGAGCTACTGCTGATATTGAACTGGCATACACCTTAGCCGACGGCTTAGAATACATACGGGCAGGCTTAAAATCAGGGCTGGAAATAGATGAGTTTGCTCCTCGGCTATCCTTTTTCTGGGCAATTGGCATGAATCATTTTATGGAGATAGCTAAGATGCGTGCTGGCAGGCTGCTATGGGCTAAAATAGTGCAAAAATTTGATCCAAAAAATCCTAAGTCCTTGGCTTTGAGAACCCATTGTCAAACATCAGGCTATAGCCTTACTGAGCAAGACCCCTACAATAATGTAGGAAGAACATGTATAGAAGCAATGGCCGCAGCATTCGGTCATACGCAAAGTTTACATACTAATGCACTAGACGAAGCCATTGCCTTACCAACAGACTTTTCGGCAAGAATAGCGCGAAACACACAATTGTTTCTCCAACAAGAAACAGCAATCACCAAAACTGTAGACCCATGGGGAGGTTCCTATTATGTTGAGTATTTAACAGACCAGCTAGTAAATAAAGCATGGGAACTCATTGAAGAAGTAGAGGAATTAGGTGGCATGGCAAAAGCCATAGAAAC
>JBKEFO010000217.1:0-5807 GCA_046709585.1 Marivirga sp. | reverse complement strand
GCGCAGGTAAGTGTGAACATCATTGACCAATGTGTAGCACAAGGAGTGCCGTTCGCAAGGGAATATGGTGGATTATTATCTAACAGATCATTTGGTGGCGCCCAAGTATCGCGTACGTTTTATGCAAGGGGCCAAACAGGGCAACAATTATTATTAGGTGCCTACTCTGCATTAAGTAGACAAGTAGCGAATGGTAAGGTAAAACTATATCCACGCCATGAAATGCTGGAACTTGTAAAGGTAGAAGGCAAAGCGAGAGGAATAGTAACAAGAAATCTAGTTACTGGTAAGATAGAGTCGCACAGTGCACATGCTGTTGTCTTAGCAACTGGTGGATATGGTAATGTATTCTACCTATCAACAAATGCGATGGGTTCCAACACCACTGCTGCTTGGAGAGCCCACCGACAAGGTGCCCTTATGGCCAATCCTTCGTATACGCAAATTCACCCTACTTGTATTCCAGTGAGTGGTGACCACCAATCTAAATTAACACTCATGTCAGAATCATTAAGAAATGATGGACGTGTATGGGTGCCCGCAACGAAAGAACTTGCCGAAAAAGTGCGAAAGGGTGCGATAAAAGCGAGTGAGTTAAGTGACGAAGAAAGAGATTATTTTCTAGAAAGGAAATATCCTGCATTTGGTAACTTAGTGCCAAGAGATGTTGCATCTAGAAATGCTAAAGAAGTATGTGACGCAGGAAGAGGCGTAAATGAAACAGGCAAAGCTGTATTCTTAGATTTCAGAGATGCGATCAACAGAGACGGTAAAGATACGATCTCAGGTAAGTACGGTAACTTGTTTGATATGTACAAGCAAATTACTGGAGAGAATCCATATGAGCAGCCGATGAAGATTTATCCAGCAGTACATTATACTATGGGAGGTTTATGGGTTGATTATAACTTAATGACAAACGTGCCAGGCTTATATGCCACAGGCGAATCAAACTTCTCTGACCACGGAGCAAATAGATTAGGAGCAAGTGCACTAATGCAAGGATTAGCAGATGGTTATTTTGTATTACCATATACTATTGGTAACTTCTTGGCTGCAGAGAAATATGATAAGGTACCGACAGATCACGAGGCATTTCAAAATGCTGAGAAAACTGTTAAAGAAGGAATAGATAAGTTATTGTCTATTAAAGGATCTAAATCTGTAGACCACTTCCACAAAGAGTTAGGAAAGATCATGTGGGATTACTGTGGAATGTCAAGGACGGAAGAAGGTTTGAAAAAAGCAAAAGGCTTAATAAAAGCGCTTAGAGCAGACTTCTGGAAAGATGTAAAAGTCTTAGGTACGAATGAAGAGTTCAATAGCTCACTAGAAAAAGCTTCTAGAGTAGCTGACTTCTTAGAGTTAGGTGAATTAATGGTAGATGATGCTTTAAATAGAGACGAGTCTTGTGGCGGTCACTTTAGAGAAGAATATCAAACTGAAGAAGGTGAAGCAAAAAGAAATGATGAAGATTTTGCTTACGTAGCTGCTTGGGAATTTAAAGGTTTAGAAAAGCCTGAAGAATTACACAAAGAACAGTTAGTATTTGAAAACGTGAAATTGACACAAAGAAGTTATAAGTAATCATAACCTCTTCATAAAAATATAAACAGTATGAAGTTTACATTAAAAATCTGGAGACAGAAAAATAATAGCGATAAAGGCGCATTTAAAACATACCAACTAGATGGTGTATCTAACGATATGTCATTCTTGGAGATGATTGATGTTTTAAATGAGCAACTGATCGATAAAGATGAAGATCCAGTACATTTTGACCATGACTGTAGAGAAGGTATCTGCGGCATGTGTAGTATGTACATAAATGGTGAACCTCATGGTCCATTAAAGAATGTAACAACCTGCCAGTTGCACATGAGAAGCTTTAAAGATGGTGAAACGATAACAATTGAGCCATGGAGAGCAAAAGCCTTTCCTATTGTGAAAGATTTAGCAGTAGATAGGAGTGCTTTTGACAGAGTAATTCAGGCAGGTGGATACATTAGTGTAAACACTGGAGGTACGCCAGATGCTAACGAAATACCTATTCCTAAAAGCGTCGCTGATGAGGCTTTTGATGCGGCTACATGTATTGGGTGTGGTGCTTGCGTAGCTGCTTGTAAAAATGCTTCCGCTATGCTTTTTGTAAGCGCTAAGGTATCTCAATTATCTATGTTGCCGCAAGGTAAAGTAGAAGCTGCTGAAAGAGCTCAGAAAATGGTAGCTCAGATGGATGAAGAAGGCTTTGGTGCTTGT
This sequence comes from Marivirga sp., assembly GCA_046709585.1. Classification (GTDB taxonomy): domain Bacteria; phylum Bacteroidota; class Bacteroidia; order Cytophagales; family Cyclobacteriaceae; genus Marivirga. Next base: position 3,548 of record JBKEFO010000217.1, on the reverse strand, counting down.
ACTAACACTGGTGCTTGCTCTGCAGAATGTCCTAAGGGGATCGATATCTCGAATATAGCAAGAATGAACAGAGAATATTTAGGTGCAAAAATAAGTGCCCAAAATTAAAATTCTATAACACAGTATTAGAAAGGGCCTCGTGCCCTTTTTTTTATGGCTTACATTTTTTGTAAATTGTAAATTGAATAAAATATTCTAACCCTAAACGATACTTTTTCGGAATACACACCGTCATTCCATATTTATTTATGCATATAATTGACCTCCTAATCTTCGTAATATATATGGTCGCCATGCTAGGGGTAGGCTTCTATTTTTTAAAAAGTAATAAAGGTATGGACGACTACTATGTTGGCGGCAGAAGTATGTCAGCAGGCCACATTGGCTTGTCAGTTGTAGCTACCGACGTGGGCGGCGGGTTTTCAATAGGATTGGGTGGTCTGGGTTTCACAATAGGCCTATCAGGCTCCTGGATGCTATTTACTGGCCTTATCGGTGCTTGGCTTGCTGCTGTGTTCCTCATACCGAAGATCAAAGGCAATAAGGCCTTTGACAAATTCCACACCTTCCCTCAAATTTTCGATTACTTTTACAGTAAGAATGTAGCCTTGGTTGCAGGCCTTATTTCCGCAATCGGATACTTAGGGTTCACAAGCTCACAAATATTAGCCGGGGCAAAATTGGCCTCAGGCACCTTTATAGAACTAGACATGACCCTAGCATTATGGATCATGGGCGCCGTAGCGGTAATATACACTGTTATGGGAGGTATCAAAGCAGTCATCTATACTGATACTATCCAGTGGATAATTCTTATGGGAGGCCTTGTATTTATAGGAATTCCGATAGCTTACACGAGTGTTGGAGGATGGGATGCTATAAAAGCTACAGTAGCGCCTGAAATGTTAGCTTTTAATAATATTAGTTGGCAAACCATTATTTATTATATGGTTACCATTATACCCATTTGGTTTGTAGGCATGACACTTTACCAGCGTATTTATGCGAGTAAGGATGTTAAAACGGCAAAAAGAGCATGGTTTATTGCTGGCCTTTTCGAGTGGCCTATCATGGCATTTATGGGTGTAGCATTAGGACTTATGGCCAAAGTAGCAGCCGATCAGGGCATGTTCGACTATTTAGGTGCCGCTAGTGTTAGTCAGATGGACCCAGAACAAGGGCTTCCCATGCTACTAAGAACAATATTACCTACTGGTCTGCTGGGTCTAATGATGTCGGCTTACTTTTCCGCCATCTTATCGACAGCGGATAGTTGCTTGATGGCATCTTCAGGAAATGTCGTTACAGATTTCATTCAGAAATTTTCGACAAAATTCACGTCAGATAAGCACTTTATGCGTTTATCTCAATGGGTCACCCTTAGCATTGGAATATTGGCTATCTTATTAGCAAGTCAAATGAACAATGTGCTTAACTTAATGCTGTATAGCTATGCTTTTATGGTATCCGGATTATTTGTCCCAGTACTAGGTGCTTTATTTTGGAAGAAAAGTAGCCCATCAGGAGCGATGGCAGCGATGGTATCCGGAGGTGTCACTACAGTAAGCTTATCTACATTAGCGATAGCTTTACCTTATAATTTGGACCCTAATGTATTTGGAATTACTATGTCGGCAATAAGTTTTATTTTATTTTCATATTTATTTCCAAAAAAACTTAAATCAATATAACAAATGGAATATCAAACACTTACCTCAATCGACTCCGCAACTACAATTCAAAAAAGTGAAATTGCAGACTTTCTGTTCACTCATTTAGATGAATATGGAGATGAGAAAGACGACATTATGAAATGTCTAGATTACGCCTTAAGTACTTTTGGTCACCAAGGTGGCTTCGTGGTTTTAGGGAGAGAGGAAGGTGCTATTAAAGGAGCTGTTGTAGTCAATCAAACTGGTATGGCTAGCTATATCCCCGAGAACATTTTAGTCTATATAGCCGTCCACAATGATCAAAGAGGCAAAGGTGTAGGAAAAGAATTAATGAAAAAAGCGATTCATACCGCCAAAGGAGACATAGCGCTACACGTTGAGCCCAACAATCCAGCAAAATTCCTTTATGAAAAGCTGGGTTTCACAAATAAATACCTTGAAATGAGGTTAAAAAAATAAGATGGCATTTTTAAAATTATATAAGAAAAAACTTAAACATAATTTCGACTTTCTGCATGACCTCTTCACTAAAAATGATTTGGATTGGGGAGCCGTGACAAAAATATTTTGTGGAAATGAGCTTTATCTGAGAGAAGTAATTAATCTTGGATTTAGAGAAGTACATGACTCTAGAATTAGCAACCTTAAAAAGATTAAGGAAATTGATCCTACAGTGAAAACCTGCTACATTAAACCCCCTGCTAAAAGAAGTATTGCTGATATAGTAAGCTATGCCGACATTAGTATGAATACCGAATATTATACTTTAAAACTTCTGTCAGAAGAAGCTGGAAGGCAAAAAAAAATTCACAAGGTTATTATCATGGTAGAAACCGGTGATTTGAGAGAAGGCGTAATGGGCACCCATTTAATAGACTTCTATGCCAAGGTTTTTGAACTTCCAAATATAGAAATAGTCGGTATTGGCACTAATCTTAACTGTCTGCATGGCGTGATGCCTTCGCAAGATAAATTGATTCAATTAAGCCTATATAAGCAAATAATTGAGCTCAAATTTGACCGCAAAATACCCCTCGTATCGGGTGGCACTTCCGTTACAATACCTCTTATTATGAACAAGCAGATTCCTGCAGGTGTCAATCACTTTAGAATAGGAGAAACTTTATACTTTGGGACCAATTTATTTGAAGAAAATGTGATTCCAGGAATGCACGACGATTGCCTCGAGCTATTCACGGAGATCATTGAAATTACTGAAAAGCCAATGATTCCTATGGGCGAAATGGCCGCAAACCCGCAAGGAGACAAAACAGAGATAGATGAAAGCCTATACGGCAAAACCAGTTACCGAGCCATTTTAGACGTCGGTGTTTTAGACATCGACCCAAAGTACCTTATCTTGGACGATTATGAATTTGAAGTGGTTGGATCAAGCTCTGATATGATTGTTATAGATTTAGGCGATAACGACCGAAAGCGAAAGGTTGGTGACTTAATCAATTTCAAATTAAAATATATGGGCGCCTTGGGAATACTCAATTCAAACTACATCGAAAAAACTGTCGAATAATCAGAAAGTAGAATTCATGAATTACAACTTTGATATAGAACTTCTTACCCAACTCAGATATCAACTACATCAAAATGCAGAACTCTCTAATCAAGAATTAAATACTGCCAAGATTATTAAAGCATTTATCTCTCAGGCTGAGCCAGATACAATAGCTGAGAATATTGGCGGGCATGGCTTAGTATTCGAATTTAAAGGAAGTGACCCCGAAGGTTTGAAGATTGGTTTTAGGGCTGATATCGACGCTTTACCGATAGATGAAAGTATAGACCTTCCCTATGGAAGTAATAAAAAAGGAGTAGCACATAAATGCGGCCATGATGGACACTCCGCCATAGTTGCAG
>JBKEFO010000216.1:0-5845 GCA_046709585.1 Marivirga sp. | reverse complement strand
AATCGTATTTAAGCTGCATAAAATTGATAAGTATTAGAAGATCAATTCCTACGAAGAGAAGGAGAAAGTAATCAAAGCTTTACATGAAATCTGCCTAATAAATCTTTAGAAAAAATGTAAAAAAGTCCACCATTATCATATGATGCACTTTTTTACGTAAAGCCATATAAAAATATAACTTTACAGCGCTATACTTTTTTCAAAAATCCGACCATCATTTTGAACTATAAATTTATAGTCCCCTTTCTGTAGAGAGGACATGTCATATCGTTTTTCAATGTCAGAATTGCTGCCCAAATTCTCTTTGTATACTACTTCTCCATTGTAATCAGTGATCATGATGGACGTATCAGATGTACTTAAGTTCAAGAAATTCAATTCTACATAACCCTTTTGCTTTAATTTGATATACGGTTTGTATAATGTGGTAAATTGATCTTCACCCACCACTACAGTGTCCAAAGTAACTGTAATTGGCAAAACCTCAATATACAGCTCATTTTCAAGCTCAATTTTATATTGGCCTAATTCTAAATGTCGTAAATCAAAGTTTTTTACAATGCCATCTATATTATTTACTGTTTCGCTGTAAATCACTTCTCCGAATTGGTCTTTTAATTTGATAAGCGTCATATCAGACCGAGCTGACCCTACTCGTAAAGTAATTATTTTATTCTCTTTACTAGTTAATTTCACAAATGGAAATGAATCTGCAAAGCTCATCAATGGTAACATTACTAAGACAATAGCGATTACCGACTTGTGAAGTATAAAATTTTTCATAAACATTTTAGTTTTAATACCACACAAATGTAAGGCTGCTTTTTGCAAGCAACTATGATAGAATTTCCCACTATCAATACTATATTAACCCAACTATACTATATTAGCTCTAATACGAGATAAAAAAGAATAACTAAATTTCGTTTCCAGCGTTTGGTAGAATTATATGCCATTTTATAAGCCCACATTAGAACAAATTGAACCCTCGTTTGGAAGTTCAGTACTAATCAAAAAATTTGAACTGTCTAAACCCAATAAAGAGCCCTTTTGGCATTTTCATCCCGAAATTGAATTGGTGTTTGTGCGGGGAGGCAATGGGAAGAGACATATTGGCAACCATATTTCCTATTATCAGGACGGAGATTTAATGCTTATTGGCTCTAATTTACCGCACTATGGATTTACTGATAGGCTTACTCAAAATGAATCTGAGACTATCATTCAAATGAAAGAAGACTTCCCTGGTCCTGTTTTTCTAAACCTACCCGAAATACAGCCCATCAAACAAATGATCGAAAATGCGAAGCTAGGGATTGTATTTACAGGAGAAACCAAAATAAGGCTAGGTAATAAAATAGAAGCATTAGTTGATAAGCAACCATTTGAACGACTATTGGGGCTGATTCAAATATTAAAAGAGCTCTCAGAAGTCAAGGAATACTACTTACTCAATTCTGAGGCAGTTTCTATTGAAGCAAAGGCTGTCGACCAGAAGCGTATTACTCTAATATATGATTTTGTCAGGGATAACTTCAAAAGAAATATTTCACTAGAAGAAATCGCCGCAGAAGCGGCCATGACTGTGCCTGCTTTTTGCCGCTATTTCAAACGCATCTCCAATAAGACCTTTACACATTTCGTCAATGAACATAGAGTGGTTCATGCTTCAAAATTGTTAGCTGAAGGTAATTTGAATATTACAGATATCTGCTACGCCTGTGGCTTTAGTAATGTATCCCATTTTAACAGACAGTTTAAGGAAATAACGACTAAAAGCCCCTCCGCATATAGAAAAGAGATTAAAAAAGTGGTGAAGTAGTACTAATAAGGTCTTCATAGCTTTTTCATAATTAAGAGAGTACCTGGTTGATTAAACTCACACTGAATAGACCCAGCAAAAAGCAGCCGATAAAGCCCTCTACAATGGTGAGGTTACAAGAGAAGAATCCCTGAGGAATCTTACTAAAACTGAAAATCGAGGGAGTCAGAAAATAATCTTATCAATCATTACTGTTTTTCTAAGTAGTCTGCTAACGCTGAAATACTTTCAATTTCTAAACTTGCGGCTTGCTCTGCTCGTAGCATAAGGGCAAATGTATTGTTAAAACCCAATGGCAGCGACCAGATGAAATTAAATTGAGCTGCAGAAGCCATCTTCACATAGTCATAAACCAGCTCTCTATCCGCTTGTATTACTGCTAGCTTCTCATCCGATTGATCCAACAACAGCAACAATGCTGTTCCCGTATACTCTGGATATAAATCTACTTCCCCGTACTTCATCGCATCCATCAAGAGCTTGGTACCGCCAAAGCCTACTTTCAGATCGACATTGTAAGCGGTATGATAGTCAATCATCAAGGCAAAAACATGTGCCAATATGTAGTTTTCTGTAAAGGCTTTGCTGCCAATCGTAACTACTTGCTCCCCCTTTTTTATTGACCGCGACTCAGGAATAAGGCTGTTTTCCTTCAAAAATCTAGCCGCCACTTCTGCTGGCTGTTGTTTCATTTCATCAACTTCATAATTCATCTGCGTCATTTGCGCATCTGAAATTTGTCCTTCCAGGCGGTTGAGTACTTTCATAATCTCAGGACTATCCTCTAAAGCTTGCCTTCTGATCATCGCAGCAGCCTCATAAGGTGGAAAATAGTGCTTATCGTCAATTAAAGCAGTTAACTGATAGGCTTTAATTCTGCCATCAGTAGAGAAACCAGAAATCACGTCTACCTCAGCTGTTTGAAGCGCCTTGTACATTAACCCAATGTCCATTTCTTTATAGTCTAAATTAAATTCATAGGCTGCTAACAAGCCTTTTAGGCCATCTTCGCGGTAGATAAACTCTGATGGAAAACCGCCAATTAACTTATTGCCTTTGTGAGACTCTTCTCCAAAATCAATAAAGCGGATTCCTAAAAACAGGAATAAGGCAATACCAGCAAACAAAATAAAATACTTAATAAATTTTAAGGTCTGTTTTTGAACAAAGCCTATGGAGGCATCGAAAAACAAAGCCAATAAAGAAGCTGGAATTGCTCCCGCTAAGATCATCTGGCTATTATTTAATTGTATGCCTTGTAATATAAATTTACCCAAGCCGCCTGCGGCAATAAAGGCTGCTAAAGTCGCCACCCCCACGTTGATGACAGAGGCTGTTTTAATACCCGTCATGATATACGGTAAAGCTAGTGGCAATTCTACCTTCAAGAGTATTTGCTTATCAGTCATGCCCATTGCTAGGGCTGCTTCCTTAACTGCCTTGTCTACTTCCATAATACCTGTATAGGTATTTCTTACTATGGGCAATAGCGCATATAGAAATAGGGCTATGATTGCCGGCACCACACCGATGCCCACAAAGGGCAATAAGAAACCTAATAAGGCAAGACTAGGTATGGTTTGGATAATATTAACGAGGCCTAAGATAGGAGATCTCAACTTTGTTGAGTAGGCTATTAAAATACCTAAGATTACACCCACAAAGCCTGCGATAGCCAAGGCTACCAAAGTAAGCTCTACATGCTCCAACAGCTGCTTGAGTATCTCTCCCTTATTTTTTACTACAAACTCAAAGAACTCAGACATTTTTAGCTCCCTCCCATTTAAAGTAGGCATCTAGAACTTCCTTCTGCTGCTCAAGAGATAGTTTTGCTAGCACTGATAACAATATTTCTTGTGGACGAAAGATAGCTGAGCTTTCACTTAAATATGGATATAAGTCCTTCATCGTGCAAGCGGCTAAAGATGCTTGAAACTTATCAGCCTGTATAAATGAAGTAACCAGCTGGTTATTGGTAGTGTTGATGAAATCAGCTGGATGAGCGATTGTCTGCACCGCTTTGTTCGCAATAAAGCATATACGGTCGGCTACCTCTATAGCTTCCAATAAATCATGTGTTACCATGATTACAGTGGTTTTCTCTTGCTGCTGAATTTTCTTGAAATCCATACGGATTGATTTTCTAAGTTGAGGGTCGAGGGCACTGAAAGGTTCGTCCATCAATAAAAGCTCTGGTGAATTAGCCATTGCCCTTGCTAAGCCGACCCGCTGCGCTTGTCCACCACTTAACTGATGAGGCATTTTGTATGCTTGCTCCTTAAAATCTAATCCAAGCTTCTCCATCCAGTAAGTTACGCGTTCAGTAATTTGGCTCTCCCTCATGCTATGCAGCCTTAAAACTGTGGCTATGTTTTCAAAAACTGTATAATGTGGAAATAAGCCTACACTTTGAATTGCATAGCCTATTTTTCTTCTTAATTGAATTAAATCGATTTCAGAAATTGACTCTCCTCTATACGTCACCTGACCTTTGGTAGGCCTTTCTAAACCATTAACCATTTTCATTAGGGTAGTTTTACCACTACCACTAGCTCCCAATAAAACCAAGACCTCTCCTTCGTGAATAGCAATATTTATATGTTCCAATACAGAAGCAGATGCCAAAGGGTATTTTTTACCGACATCAATAAATTCGATCATAGAATGATTTAGTATAAAGAGCCAAAGCTAAAAAATATTATCCAATCCTATCGATTAGCGAAACAAAATGAGGGCCTATGCACTTTATTAATTATGAAATTCAATGAAGCAATATTCGAAAAAATGGCCTCCAGGTATAGAGCAAACTTTTTCAATAACCTAAATGGCTGTAAAAGTGCCAACCTCATTGGTACGGAAAATTCTGAAGGCCTACAAAATTTAGCCATTTTCAATTCTGTCATACACTTGGGGGCAAATCCACCTTTGATGGGTTTCATATTAAGGCCCACAACTGTCGACCGACACACCTATACTAATATCATAACAAACAAATATTATACTATCAACCATGTTAATGAGCAGATTATAGAGGCCGCACACCATACAGCTGCTAACTATCCGGCTGATGAATCTGAATTTTTAGCCAGTGGGCTTAGTCCAGAATACTTGGGTAGCATAAAGGCTCCTTTCGTAAAAGAGTCATTTATTAAGATTGGTCTCGAATACAGAAACGAATACCTGATTGAAGAGAATGGAACCCGACTTATTATCGGTCAAGTGAAACATGTGGAGCTACAAGAAGACTTTATTAAAGAAGATGGCAGTATTGACTTGGTGAAAGCTAAAACCGTCAGTATTGCTGGTTTAGATACCTATTTGGCAATAAGTGAACTTCAAAAATTACCTTATGCCAAACCTAAAAATTAATAATTACAAATAGTCTAAACTTTATTAGGACTATACTAGTATACATCCCTAAATACCATTTTATGAAACTACAGAATTACGTAACACAAATATTTTTCTTTTCACTGATGACCATTAGCCTGCAATCATGTGCTCAACAGAAAAAATCAAGCGAAAGTGAAGCCACGAATAAAACCACTTCTTACGAAATTCAAAAAACTGAAGAAGAATGGAAGGCTACATTAACAAACGAGCAATATACAGTATTAAGAGAGGCTGGCACAGAGAGGGCATTCACGGGTAAGTTTAATAATTTCAAAAAGGAGGGTGTATTTGTTTGTGCAGCGTGTAAAACACCACTATTTAGCTCCACAACAAAGTTCGATAGCGGTACTGGGTGGCCTAGCTTCTATGCCCCTTACAATGAAGTGAATCTTGTCGAGATTAAGGATCAATCTTTTGGTATGGTACGTACTGAGGTTGTATGTGGAACATGTGGCGGTCACCAAGGACATGTATTTCCTGATGGGCCTGCTCCTTCAGGTTTAAGATACTGCATTAATTCAGTCTCATTAGATTTCAAAGAAAATGAAAAATAATTTAAAGATCTCAAGCCGTCAATTCCTGACCTAGCGTATCAATGATTAGAAAATATAAAGTAACTGTAACAATTCT
>JBKEFO010000215.1:0-5865 GCA_046709585.1 Marivirga sp. | reverse complement strand
GCCCATCGAAGATGATTTAAAGGCATGTTATTTGAATGGTCCAGACTTAGCCATGGTGAATTCTGATAAAGGGATTACAAATTTACATGCCCCTAGTGATGTTATTATTGACGCCTCTATGCCAGCTATGATACGTACGTCGGGTCAAATGTGGAATACAGAAGGTAAACTCCAAGATACGAAGGCTGTTATACCAGACAGGTCATACGCAAGTATTTACCAAGAGACCATTGATTTTTGCAAAGAGCACGGCGCTTTCGATCCTACAACGATGGGAAGCGTGTCTAATGTAGGTTTGATGGCTCAGAAGGCTGAAGAATATGGCTCTCATGACAAGACGTTCGAGATACCAGCCGATGGAAAGGTAGAGGTGAAAGACGCTGCGGGAAATGTAATAACAAGTCACGATGTAGAAGCGGGAGATATCTGGAGAATGTGTCAGGTCAAAGACGCACCTATTCAGGACTGGGTTAAATTAGCTGTTAATAGAGCAAGGGCCACAGGAGTTCCAGCCGTCTTCTGGCTAGATGAGAAAAGAGTGCACGATTCTGAAATAATAAAAAAAGTGAAGCAATACCTACCAGATCATAACACGGAAGGTTTAGAGATTTTAATTCAATCTCCTCAAGAAGCTACTAAATTCTCTTTGGATAGAATAATAGAAGGGAAGGATACCATATCAGTCACTGGTAATGTGTTAAGAGATTATTTGACAGATTTATTTCCTATTCTAGAATTAGGTACTAGTGCAAAAATGTTGTCAATAGTACCCTTGATGAATGGAGGCGGTTTGTTTGAGACAGGTGCAGGTGGCTCAGCACCAAAGCATGTAGAACAATTTATTGAAGAGGGCCATTTACGATGGGATTCTCTTGGAGAATTTCTGGCACTAGCTGTTTCATTGGAGCACTTAGGTGAAACCTTTAATAATGACAAAGCAAAAGTGTTAGCAGAAGCGTTAGATAAAGCGACGGGGAAATTCTTAGATACCGATAAGTCACCATCGAGAAAGGTGAATGAAATTGACAATAGAGGAAGTCATTTTTACTTAGCACTTTATTGGGCAGAGGCTTTGGCCAACCAAGATAAGGATGAAGTCTTGCAAGCGATTTTTCAAAAGGCACACCAGCTATTATCAGCAAAAGAGGCCGATATAAACGAAGAGCTTTTAGCGGCTCAGGGTAAAGCTGTTGATATGAAGGGTTATTATAAGCCTGATGCAGCGATATTACGTGCAGAAATGAGTCCTAGCAAGAGTTTTAACGAGATTTTGGCATCTATCAAGTCATAAAATTATAATGTACTTATTATTGGGGTAATGAGAACACTCATTACCCTTTTTGTTTTATTTAAACTTTTTATAGCGACAACTAATTCTTTCCTTGAACATTAAATATTCGTTTGGATGAAAAATTCATTACCTTTTTTCCCCTTAAACATTGTAGTTTTTCCTGGAGAACAACTCAATTTGCACGTCTTTGAGCCGCGGTATATAGAGCTACTAAAGGATTGTATACTTAATAAATCAAATTTTTGTATTCCTTCTTATGTGAATAATAAAATTGAATACGGTACTGAAGTGAGACTCTTGGAGGTTGATAAGAACTATGATGATGGTCGGGCAGATATCAAAACGGTAGGTGAAAGAGTAGTTAAGATTGAGCGCATGAATAACCCTTTTGAAGATAAATTATATGCAGTCGGGGAGGTGACCTTTCTTGAGAATAGAGGCAACGGTGATAAATTAATTCGAGAAAAGCTTAAAGTGTTATTGTTGGAGCTATTTGAATTAATTGAAGTAGATAATGTAAATATCGATGATGACTTTAGCGTTTTTGATGTGGGACATAAAATTGGTCTTTCAAAAGAGCTTGAATATGAGCTGCTACTTATAAAAGATGAATTAACACGGCAAAAGTTCCTCCTAATTCATTTAGAGGTCATTATTCCGAAGCTGAGAGATATTAATAAGACAAAAGCTAAGATTAAAATGAATGGTCACTTTAGAAAATATGATCCATTAGATTTTTAACAAAAAGGAAGGCCATTAATCATTGATTAATGGCCTTCTACATAATATAGGCAACTTATACTTTTTTTTCTACCTCTTTGATTTTATTTAAGGCTGAACCTGCTTTAAACCAACCAATTTGAGCGTCATTGTAAGTATGATTTGCCTTGATGATATCTTTTGAACCATCTGCATGTGCAAATTCTAGAGACAATGATTTGTCAGGAGCAAATTGATCCAAATCTAAGAAGTTGATTGTATCATCTTCTTGTATTTTATCATAATCGGCTTCACTAGCGAAAGTCAACCCTAACATCCCTTGTTTCTTCAAGTTTGTCTCGTGAATTCTTGCAAATGATTTCACTAAAACAGCTTTTACACCTAGGTGTCTTGGCTCCATAGCAGCATGCTCTCTAGAAGATCCTTCACCATAATTATGGTCACCGACAACTATTGAAGGAATACCTTTAGCCTTATAATCTCTTGCTGTAGCAGGCACAGGTCCGTATTCTCCAGTCAATTGATTTTTTACTTTATTAGTTGCTTGACTGAAAGCGTTAACAGCACCTATTAGGCAGTTGTCAGAGATATTATCTAAATGACCTCTGAAACGTAACCATGGTCCTGCCATAGAAATGTGGTCAGTTGTACATTTTCCTTCAGCTTTTATTAATAATTTAGCGCTAGTAATATTTTCACCATCCCAAGGGTCAAAAGGAGTCAATAATTGAAGCCTTTTTGAGTCCGGAGCAACCTTGATGTCAACAACAGCACCATCTGAAGCGGGCTCTTGGTAACCATTGTCTTCTACATCGAATCCTTTTTCAGGTAGTTCATCTCCTTTTGGTGGATCAAGCTTTACTTGCTCCCCTTTGTCATTTGTTAGCGTATCAGTTAGCGGGTTAAATCGTAGATCACCACTGATGGCAATTGCAGCAACCATTTCTGGAGATGTTACAAATGCATGTGTGTTTGGATTTCCATCCGCTCTTTTTGAGAAATTTCGATTAAAAGAGTGTATGATGGTGTTTTTCGCCCCTTTATCTGCGTCAGTTCTTGCCCATTGCCCGATACACGGTCCGCAAGCATTGGTAAAGATAGTTGCATCTAAATTTTCAAAAATCTTTAATAGACCATCTCTGTCAGCAGTAAACCTTACTTGCTCTGAACCGGGGTTTATTCCAAAATCAGATTTTGTTTTTAATCCCTTATCAATTGCTTGCTGTGCGATAGAAGAAGCTCTAGATAAATCTTCATAAGAAGAGTTGGTACAAGAACCTATCAGTCCCCATTCTACCTTGGTAGGCCATCCGTTCTTTTCCGCTTCCGCTTTCAATTGAGAAATTGGTGTAGCTCTATCTGGCGTAAACGGGCCATTTACATGAGGCTCCAAGGTATTTAAGTCTATTTCTATTACTTGATCAAAATATTGCTCTGGATTAGCATATACTTCGTCATCACCTGTGAGGTGCTCTTTTACTTTATTTGCCTCATCAGCAATATCATTTCTATCGGTAGCTCTAAGGTAACGCTCAATGGCATCATCATACCCAAAAGTAGAAGTAGTAGCACCAATTTCAGCACCCATATTACATATAGTACCTTTACCTGTAGCAGATAAAGATTGTGCTCCATCGCCGAAGTATTCGACAATAGCACCAGTACCGCCTTTAACAGTTAAGATACCCGCTACTTTTAGGATAACATCTTTTGCTGAGGTCCAGCCATTCAATTTGCCTGTTAATTTAACACCAATTAGCTTAGGGAATTTAAGCTCCCAAGCCATTCCAGCCATTACATCTACGGCATCAGCACCACCTACACCGATAGCAACCATGCCTAATCCACCTGCATTAACAGTATGTGAATCAGTACCAATCATCATTCCACCGGGGAATGCATAATTCTCAAGTACCACTTGGTGAATGATTCCAGCACCTGGCTTCCAAAAACCGATACCGTATTTATTTGAGACAGACTCTAAAAAGTTGAAAACCTCACCACTTGCTGTTAAAGAGCTTCTTAAATCTTCTTTGGCTCCTTCTTTTGCTAATATCAAGTGATCACAATGCACTGTAGAAGGAACAGCTACCTTGTCTTTTCCTGCTTGCATAAATTGCAATAAGGCCATTTGCGCTGTCGCATCTTGCATAGCAACTCTGTCTGGAGCAAAATCAACATAAGATTTTCCTCTAACAAAGGCTTCTTCTGATTTGCTATCCCATAAATGGCTGTAAAGTATCTTTTCGGATAGTGTGAGTGGTTTGTTGACAACAGCTCTTGCTGCTTCAATCTTTTTATTCATCTCGGCATACACCGATTTGATCATGTCAATATCAAATGCCATACGTTATATTTCTTCTTGTGAAATTGATTTTAAATTACAAATATACAAAAATCAGGCTTGTTTCCTATCGAATTAAGCGTGTTTATCCTATTAATTTATTTCCAATATTCATGTATACTATGCTAGTAATAAGATTGTTAAGGCTATATACTTAAAGTTTTACTTGTTTTTTATTGTTTAGATTATTGAATCACTTATATTTGAAAGGTATTTTCATTAAGTGCTGCTAAATTGGTTACAGCTGTATACTTAGCGCCGTCTTTTTGTTTAGTTTTAAGCGTAAGTATGGTATATGTACCAAAACCAATTAGATTTACAGGTTCTATTAATAATTATTTTTGTTATTACTTAAAGTCATGGTGAAATTTAAGAATAAAGGTTTATTACTGTTTTTTGTTACGGTCATATCTGTAGCCTTCGTAAATGATAATTATGCGCAATGCATAAATAAGGAAGATGTTAAGTTAGTAATGCTTGATGGAAATGGACTCGCAGTAGATTTTTCTTTATACAAAGGAACGTATAATCAAATGATGATCACATTATATAAATACGATAATGCAATAGATTATAAAGTAATTACACTTAATCAAAATAACACTAAGGATGTACTTTTTGATGAAGATTCAAAAAAGGTGTATTTTCAAAACGTTCCAAAAGGAGATTATTTAATAATTATTAATAATCTCTCTTGTGATAAAATTTATTTAGGTGAAGGATTTAGTGGCTTTCCTTATTCTGGTTTAAGATTTGAATAATATGAGAAAAATTTATTTTTTATTAATATTTCTGCTAGTTACTGCTGTTAGCTTTAAAGCTAATTCTCAATGTCCTACGCCAGCAATTACGGATATTACACCCTGTTGGGATGGAGGAGCTGGTGGTGCTGGAAGTTTGACTTTTACTTTTAATGATGGCACTGCACCAGATGGTGCTACTTATAGAATAAGACTTTACGACTACTTGGCAGGAACTTCTGGTAAATTTGTATATGATAGCAATAATCCAGATCCTTCACTTAATGATGTTGATGTACCAACTATTAATGCCAATCAAATAACTTTTGGGAATCTGCCATCAGGCGATTATGTATTATTGTTGGGTAACGGTGGTTGCGGATCTACTCCTGGTGTTTTTTATGGTAATGGTTTTACAGGCGGCTTTACCTATGCAGCAATAGGTTTAGATGCATCGCTTGATATTGTGATTACTGTTGATAATGTCTTCTTAGACTGCGGAACAAGTAATGGCGCAATTGAAATTAGTGTTTCGGGTGGTGAAGGAACTTTTTCATACGTATGGACAGGTCCGACAGCTATAGGCAATGTGGAAGACCCTACCAATCTTGCTGCAGGTAGTTATCAGGTTACAGTTACCGATGGGTTTGGTTGTACTGAAGTAGAATCTAATATTATTATAGGCACACCAACAGTAGCCGCAGCAGGTCCAGCACAGACTATTTGTGCTGACAACACTACCTTAGCGGCGAATGGAGTAGCAGCGGGAG
>JBKEFO010000214.1:0-5882 GCA_046709585.1 Marivirga sp. | reverse complement strand
CGCAGGCGGTTAGAATCACCCTCTAAGGGTCTAAGTGAGAAACTCCTATTAAGATTGTAAATTTCATAAAACCGACTAGAAAAATTTATCCTTAACATCACAATTAGCAGTACACCTATCAGGAATAATAATAAAATATGGTCATTATTTCTTGTAAGAAAAATATTGACTACAGACTCAGTATCAGAAACAGCCCCTCGCCAAGAAGGCGTACGGCTAATAAATTTTGCTGCTAATGCCTGCTTATTTCCGATTCCTAAAATGGATAGCTTATTACATAGTTCATCACGAACAGAAATTGAAAACTCAGTTTTTGGCAATATTTCTTTATAAAAAACAGTATCTCGAAAAAGATAAAACGTGCTTTCACTTTTTAGTACTATTCTATTTGAAGACATTGGCGAATCTTCTATAGCAGCACTTAAATAAACTAAATCTATATTAGATAGATTTAGAAAGATAGTAGAATCCTCCGTCCATTGATCTGAATCAGCAGCTTGACCATACAGTTTGCCAAAAGATCCTACTAGTAGGAAAAGTAATGTTGATATAAGGTAGTAACGCAAATTCAAAGTATTTTTTTTGCTAAAATAAGGCTATATAACCAAAATGTACTTTGGCAGCAGAAATATTTATGCTTTCATTGTTTTGCATCCCTAAAGCATAAAGCAACCGAAACCATCCATTCTTTGTTTTTAAATCAAGTCCGACACCTGATGAATAAGCAAATCCTACTTGATTGTTTAAATAAGCCAAGTCTGCTATTAATAAAAAGCTCGACTTATTATTCAAGAAATACCTAGCGTTCACATTAAGCAATTGATAATTGCTCGTAAAAAAAAAATATTGATCAAAGCCTCTCAAATTATTTAATCCCCCCAGACGCAAAAAATCATTTTGTGCCAGCGCATCGTTAAAGACTGTGTTGGTGCTTACTACCTCTTCAATCGTTATTCTTTGGGCAAGTTTCTGCTGAAAGCCAATTTTTAAGCTTAATGAAGAATTTAGTGATACTTTAGGTGCATTTCTCCATTCACTTGGTAAGGCGTCATAATTTAATATTTCTTTCTGCCCAATTGATAGCTGTCCGTTCATATAGAATAGCTTTTTTAATTGAGGATACCTGCTCTCCTGATTCAGCCTAAAACCTAAAACCAGAGACGAAATGCGGCTACTTCGAAGTGGTTTTTCAGATTGATCCTGGTTATCTAATGTTACAATCTGCGCATTTCCCGAATTATGCCTATAGCCCATGTCAATAATAAGATTAGGTTTAAGTATATAATTGGTAGCTACATCAAAATCCACATTTACAAATGAGGAATCTTGTTTTAACACAGATAGCTTCAATTGCAACCCTAGCGGTGTACCAAAGCTCCGGTATTGCTGCATACCAACTAATAGCGACTGAGAAGATCGATCGAATTTTCGCCAGTTTATATCTAAACTCAGAGCCGATCGCAATAAATTCGACAATCGAATATCAGCCTGCCCTGTTATCATAGTCCCGCTCTCACTAGGAATGAGGCCTATAATCGCATCTATCTGGTCATTTACGGTCTTTTCTAAACTTAATTCAATCTTTGCTTTTCCTTGAGCAAATGCCAGTTCAGGGGAGTCTTTTAATCGTACGAAATCAAATACATTTATTTTATCTTCTATTTGAGCAAATGAGGCCGTCGACCATGGGCTTCCGGGGCTAAGCATTAGAAATTTTTCCAAGTACCTAATCCTTAATATCTCAGCATCAAATACTAGTGAATCGAAGGTTATGTAAGGACCCACAGTAATATAAACTACAGCCTCGACTGTATAAGGCTTGATTGAGCTTATTGAAAGTGTAGCTTTAGCAAATGGATAACCTCTGTTGTGATATTCTTGATTTATTTCCCTTTCAAGATATTCTGTCAATGTAAATTGATTTGCTGGACGTCCTTGCAGCGCCTTTAAGTACTCTTCAAACCGATCTATTCTATTTCCTTCAACAAATACAGCGTTCCAGCTATATCTATTATTCAGACTAAACTTATAATGCTCCGTTGTGTCACTTTCTGTTAAGCCATATGTTGCTAATAGGTAACCTAACTTATTTAAAGAATCTAAGACTAATTCCGGCTTATAAGAAGATTGCTCTTGCTTGTTAATCGAGACAGAAAATGTCTCCTGAGCAAAGCATTGTTTATGAAACGTAATTAATAAGCATATTACTGCCATCCCCCATAATTTATGGCGTAAATTTGGCCTACTATGAGCGGTATATACGTACACATCCCATTTTGCAAACAGGCTTGTAATTACTGTGATTTTCATTTCTCTACTAATATGGGACTTAAAGATGACATGTTGAAAGCCATAATAAAAGAAATCAGTTTACAAACTGACTTTTTTAAAGCGGATAATACTGTTTCATCCATTTACTTTGGTGGTGGCACTCCTTCCATTTTATCTTCTCTTGAGATAAAATCAATTTTAACTCAATTGAAGACTGTATTTAATGTGTCACAAGGTGCTGAGGTCACTTTAGAAGCTAACCCAGATGATATTTCCGAAGAGAAGCTTAAGGAATTATTCGAGTCAGGAATCAACCGACTAAGCTTAGGTATTCAGTCATTCAACTCTGCGCTATTGAAATGGATGAATAGGACTCACAATACTAATGAAGCGCTTACCGCTTTGGAGATCATTAAAAAATCTAGCTTTAGTAATTTTAGCGTTGATTTAATTTATGGGAATCCTGGGCAAGACTTAGCTACCCTAGAGCAAGATATCGAAACTTTACTTCAATATAATCCGCCACATATATCCGCTTATTGCTTAACTATAGAAGAAAAGACAGTCCTTGGTCGTCTATTAAAGCGAGGAAAAATTAATGAAGTCGAAGATGAAGAAGCGGCAGCGCATTTTCTAAAAGTCAATAAATTACTGACACAAAGCGGTTATGAACAATACGAAATTTCTAATTATTGTCTTCCAAACAAGACCTCTTTCCATAATACAAACTACTGGAAAGGAATTCCTTATTTAGGGATTGGCCCTGGAGCACATTCTTTCAATAAGGCTGAAAGACAATATAATGTGTCTAATAATGCGAAATATATTAAAGCCCTTACTCAAGATAGCATCCCCGCCGAGCATGAGACGCTAAGTAGAAATGATCTCATTAACGAATACCTAATGACTGCCTTAAGAACCTCAGAAGGGATCTCCCTTGAAAAATTGCTGATTGATTATAATTTTGATTTAGAAAAAGAATATAAGCCTCTGCTGCAACAATGGTATGAGCAAGGGCAAGCGCGAATCTCTGATAAAGGCACTATTCAATTAACGCTCAAAGGTAAACTGATTGCCGATAAATTGGCCTCAGATTTATTCCTTGTAGATTAAAGACTCATTAAATCCTTGAACTTCGTGGCTTGCCTTCTGCTCACTTCAACCTTCTCTCCTCCTTTTAGCTTGACCATCAGACCACCATTAAACCACGTTTCTATTTCCTCAACCCATTCCAAATTAATGATGTGTTTTCTTGATACTCTAAAGAAGGATTTATTATCAAGTTTTTCATCCAAGGCATTTAAAGATTTATGAATCATTGGCTTAAACTTATCAAAGTATACTTTAATATAATTACCATCAGATTCAAATAATCGTACTTCCTTCAGTTTAACAAACCAGCAGTTATCACCGTCTTTTACAAAAACTTGATCTTCAGTAGTTAATTTATTCTTGCTTCTTTCATCGGCTATGCTACTCGATTTTTCAACTTGAGCCCGCACTTTATTTACAGCATCCTCTAGTCGTTTCGGCTCAATAGGCTTTAAAACATAATCTAAAGCATTGTATTCAAAAGCTTTTAAGGCAAATTCATCATAAGCAGTAGTAAATATCACTTGTGGTGATTTCTCTAAAGTCTCTAGAAGCTCAAAGCCCGTTTTACCCGGCATTTGAATATCAAGAAAAATTAAATCAGGATTCAGCTTTTCTATAAGCTCTTCTGCCTCCTCCGCATTTACTGCTTCTCCAATAATTTCGATATCCCTGTACTCAACAAGCAGATTAGCTAGTTCTTTTCTCGCCAACCTTTCATCATCTATAATTAATGCCTTCATAACTTTTAATTTTGCTCTCCTATTTCTTTGTTCAAACTTGGAATTAAGATAGCTGTTAAAACCTGACCATCTTCCTCATTTTTAATCGAAAAACTTGCCTTCCTTTCAAATATTAATTTTAGTCTTTGTTTAGTATTCTCTATCCCAAAACCCTTTTCATTCTTTCTTTTTGATGGAGAGTATCTCCCTGTATTACGGATATTTATTAGAAGATTTGCATCAACTATTTTTGTCTCTATACTTATGACTCCTCCTTTGGTTAATTTGGCTATTCCATGTTTAATACCATTTTCCACCAATGTTTGCATCATAAGTGGAGGGATTTGAAATTTACTAGACTCCGGGATTATATCAAACTGAGTTACCAGCCTCTCTTCATATCTGATTTTTTCAAGTGCCAAAAAGTCTATTACAGTATTCAGCTCATCATTAAAGCTAATTAATCTTTTTCTATCCACAATTAAAGAGTTTCTAAGAATATTAGATAATTGTGTAATAGCGCGCTTTGACTTGGCAGGATCTTCATCTACCAAAGCTCTTACACTATTTAATGCATTAAAGATAAAGTGAGGATTTAACTGTGATTTTAGGTTATTTAATTCCACCTCATTCATTACTGCATTAAACTTTAATGACCGATTATAATTTTCAACATAGTGGTACATAAAATAACCTAATGACCAGAGAAAATATAAAATTAAATTAGCTAAAATACTGATGAAAATAACCACAGAACTTAAATCAACCTTAGGGTTAATATTCCCCAACAAGGAAGATATTGATAATAAGCAAATATGATCAACCGTACTTAATATCAGACACGCTAGAATTACTCTTGGTATCAACCGTTGAATCACTACCTGCAACCATTGACCTTTCATAATTACATTTCGGTAAATATGAGTAAGACTAATATAAATCGGAATAAAAAGCAGTTGACCTACAGCTTGATTTCTAGATAAATTATTTGACAAATAGGCAATATAGATATTGAGCAGGCCATAAAGGGTCCACCCTACAATTTGTAATATCCAATAGAGTCTCTTCTTATTCATTTAGCACAACTTCATTATTTTGACTATTGAAAGTAGCACCTTTTCCTATGAATAGGAAACCGCTCATCAAATGATTTAATGGGGCTAGTTAGGTTTTTTATCCTTGGCAAACTGAGCCATTTTAAAAGGACGTATAATTAATCTAGTACCTCTGTCATATGTGAAATAATTCCAAATCCAATTAGTTAGCACTACCAGTTTACTTCTGAAACCGATAATACTTATCAAATGAACAAACATCCATACGAACCAAGCGAGAAAACCACCAAAATGAAGGTTCTTAGGTAAATCTACGACTGCCTTATTCCGCCCAACAGTGGCCATACTGCCTTTATCGCTATACTTAAATGGCTTCATCGGCTTATTCTGCAAGCTTAACAGAATATTCTTTGCCAAATGTTCACCTTGTTGCATAGCTACAGGCGCCAACATAGGATGCCCTTTAGTATGCTCCTCAGTTTCCATTATAGCGATGTCTCCTATGGCGTATATATTTTCGTATCCATCAATCTTATTACATTGATTCACCTTGTACCTGTTTCTATTGATAGATGAATCTTGAATGCCCTGAATAACATTACCCGTGACGCCTGCGGCCCATACTAATGTATTAGAATGCAATTTCTCAGAATTACTAAAAGCTACGTACTCCCCATCAAACGATTCTACTGTTGTATTCAATTTTACTTTTACATCGAATTTTTTAAGATACTTTTGAGCC
>JBKEFO010000213.1:0-5888 GCA_046709585.1 Marivirga sp. | reverse complement strand
GAGGTACAAAAAGTATGTACTGAATTTGCCGTATTAAAGAATGGCAATAAAATCTTTCAAGGGAGTGTAGCGGAGAGTCTTTTGGGTAATGATGGGATGGAGCTTGCTGCAAAGGATATGCAGCAGCTTAAAACGACTTGTGAAGCCTACCCAAGTGTGGTTTCTTCCTCGATAAATAATGTAGGACGATTGATTGTCAGCTTCAATGAAGAAGTTGATATCGAGCAATTTCACCAGTATTTAATTGATAAAGGTATTTTGTTGAGCCATTTGAGTTTTATCAGTAAATCATTAGAAAAACAATTTTTAGCACTTTTATCCTCTTAATACCTATGCTTCAATTATTAAAAATAGAATGGTTAAAATTAAAGAATTATAAGACTTTCATTCGTCTTGCTATTGTCTATTACTTGCTGCTTTTATTAGTCTTATGCAGCATACAGATTGTACTTTCTTGGATGACCGGACAGGGTATGGAGTTTCAGGGAATAACACCAAATATTATTCCTTTTTATGACTTTCCGGATGTTTGGCAGAATTTAGCCTTTCTGGCCAGTATCATTAAATTCTTTTTAGCATTTATTGTTATCATCTCTGTTACCAATGAGTATAGCTTTCGAACTATTCGGCAAAATGTAATAGACGGCATGTCGCCAAAAAGCTTCCTAATGTCTAAACAGTTGATGATTTTTGCTTTTAGCCTCTTAAATGTATTGATACTGTGGTTAGCCGGTAGTATTATGGGAATTGCTAATTCAGATACGTTTGAGCCTCAGTTATACTTTATGGGGATGGATTTTCTTTTGGCTCACTTTATTGAGCTCGTGACTTTTCTTAACCTAGCCATGCTACTTTCAATCTTAATGAAAAAGGCTGGATTTGCGATCATTGTCATTTGCTTCTATAGCCTTTTTGTGGAGCCAATAGCCTTGGGGATACTAGGACATATTACCAACGACAGCTGGTTCCTCAATTTACTACCTATGAATGCCGTTAATAATTTAGTGCCTTTTCCTTTTCAGCGATATATATTTATGGAAATTCAAGATTATGTAAGTTTACAAAGTGTAGCAATAGCGCTGAGCTGGTATTTTATTTGTTTAGGAATTAATTATTATATTTTAGTGAAGAAGGATATTGCCTAAAAGGCTTGTAATTAAATAACTGAAAAAAGAGGAAGCCTTCAAAGGCTTCTTCTTTTTTTTTCATTAAGAATATTTATTTTTGCTTGAAGTGAATATCAATCAATAAAACTAACAGAAGTGATTTTTCCATTGGCCACTTCGTACACAGCGACGCCATAAATAGTCGTACTATCATTGATAATTACCTCTTCCTTGTCAATTACAGTATTGTTAATGCTTATTCTACTGAGGATTTTACAATGTAGTTTAGGTGTATTAGCAAAGAAATCGCTATAGCCATTTCTAAGCTGTTCATGGCCCTTCATTAGCAGTTGACCTTTTGGGTTGTAGATCTCTACTGAGTCAGCATAAGTTGCTACAAAGGCCTCTATATCATGCGCATTATAGGCGTCAAGCTGTTTGTCTACAATTTGTACCGAGGGATTAATAGCGGCATTCTGAGTTTCTAGGGGTACTTCTCCTCCTAGAGCGTTCTGTTTTTTTGTTGCTTCTGGCTGGCAGGCAGAAAAAAAGAGACAAATAAATAATAGAGGGATGAATGATTTCATAGCGTGCTTATAATCTTTTAAGATTGACATTAAGGATTTATTTGTTTTTTTGTGTAAAGTAACTGTACTAGGCCAGATTCATACTGTTGACTACTTTTCAAATCGATGTCAATAGCTTTTACCCCACCATTAAATAAGCGCTTGCCATCTCCTAGTATGGTAGGAATAACAGAGATGATGTACTCATCAATTAGGTTTTCATCCATGAGCAATTGTACAATCTGACCGCCACCATCGCAATAGATGTCTTTGCCTTCTTTTCCTTTTAAATCAGAAATTAAATTTTTGATTGATCCATTATAAAACTGGATTCCTTTTTCATTCGCTCTTTCCTGTCTAGTAATAACAAAACACTTATACATTTCAGCTTGGGGAAATTCGCCGCCCGTTAGGCTTAGCACCACCTCATAGGTTTTTCGGCCTACGATATAGGTGTCGCACCGCTTTTGCATCAGACCGTATCCATAATCTTCCCCTTCTTGTGCTACCAATGATAGCCATGATAAATCGTCATCATTGGTGGTGATAAATCCATCTAAGCTCATGCTAATGTATAAAACTACTTTTCTATTGTTCATAGGTGAGAGGTATGTATGTTCCGCATTTAGTATTAATCTAATGCTTCAGTGAATATACTAAATTATCTTATTGTGGGTTCCACCAATAGGGTTCTTCGGCTACAGCCTTGCCATGAGAATAGTCTAGACAGCTGATACATTCAGCAGCAGGTGTTCCTGTAGCATATTTTATGCAGTTTTCAGCGAGATTATTTATTACATAATAGGACAATTCGTCTTTGTCAAAGTACCAGCGCTTGGCTTGTTCTTTCACCACTCCAAAAAAACCAAAAACTTGCTTAGTGTTGTCTAATGCTTTGATATTGGAAGGCAGGTTAAAAGGCAATTGATCGAAAATTATTCCTGTTGAAGCACGGTCTTTTAATTCCTTATAAAAGAAATAATGGTCTTTGTGCATCACTTGTTGGGTGATGAGCACTGAGATTTTATCATAAATCCTTTCATTTCCATCAGTTCGCATGTAGAAAAGATTTTGAATATATCCTCCAGTATAATCTTCTACCATATCAAAAGTATTTAGATATAGTTTGTTTTTGGCCCAACAGACATCAACTGAGTTTAGGCGATAAGTAGGTAAAGGCGTTTTGTAAATCCAAGTAGGGTCATATGACCATTTATAATAAATAGCCTCTTCTGTATTATTTGGAGGGAGGTTTATAGTCGCTCTCATCCCTTGAATGTTTCTAATAACTTCCTCTCCTGAAATATAATCAAGCCCAAGTGATTCATCTTCAATAAAGTCAATATCTCCAATTTCCGCTACTTCAGCTTCGGGAAGACCTGTCCATTCAGATTCGTAGCTATCACCATTTGAAAGTTTAATCTTTAGCTGATAGCTTCTATCCTCTATGGCTTTAAAATTATCATCTAATAATAAATAGCGGGGTGGATCCTCATTAATTTCGGTGTAGCTCCAGCTGCCTCCTAGATCATCTACTATGTTTATCTGGGCCCCAACTACATTGCTTCCTCTTATGTTGATGACATCATTGGTATAGGATAAATTGATTGAGAAATACCTGCCATCACTAGGGTATGCATAAGTGTCGTTAAATGAGGCATCAGAGATAAAGCCTTCTACGACTAGAGTAGGTTTCACATCTTCTACTCTAAAATCATAAGGTTCAATACAGGCCGTTAATAGCATGCCTAATAAAATAAAAGGGAGGAAGTTTTTTTGTAAATAATTAGGTTTGAAATACATGCTAATGTTGATCTGAATATTATGCTTTCTTGAATTGTCGTATTAGTTATCTCAAGTACGAATTAAATCAGTTCGAATACAATTTAATTGCTTGTTTAAGTATTGTTTGAATTGCTGATTCTTCTATATCCTTTGATGGATCAATTGATAGACTGGCCATTTTTTTTCTGCCTTCAAATGCTAGTTGTGGATGATTAAGAAGTCTCCCAGATGAAAATAAGATATAGGGATGCTGCATTTTTTTATCAATATTGAGAAAACAGCATATTTGCTTTTTGTAGCTAAAGCATGGCATTCCCCATTTGATGGTCTCGGTGAAATGAGGTGATGTATTTAGTATTATCTCTCTAAGACTAAGGAGGCAAGCTTGCAAAGGGGCATCCTTATTTTCATAATAAGCATCCGTTGCTTTCATTATTGCACTACCGTTTTGTTCCTCTTGCGTTTGTGATAAAACAAGGCAATTAAGATCATACCTATTCCTATGCCATGGAAAGCACCAAAGACAATAGGGGGAAGGTCGTAATAATGAGAAACTATTTAACCTCCAGCGATTACGGATAGCGCTATGACTATTAATATAAGTTGAATTTTGGCTTGTATTGTCTTCATATACTCATTGATTGTGGCTAATTTCGATTTATGAAATTAGTAATTTATACATACGTATACAAGTTGTAGCCAGGTCCTGCCTCACCTACACTAAAGTACAAAGCTCGCGCCAATCTCAGCTATACGGTAGCCTTTGGTACGTACATAATTTGCAGCCTCGCTATTAGGGACAATAACAGGGTTTGTATGGTTGAAATGGATGAAGATAATTTTTTCCTTCTCTTTAGGATCTAGCGATTTGAACTTCGCCATACTTTCTATGATAAATGGATGAGGTATTTGACTGATGTCTCTGTTATTTATTTCTTCGCCACTATAAAATGTAGCATCCACAAAGGCATAGTCTACTTTCTTGATTTCAGCTACAATATCTTTCTCCCACTTCTCCCACTTATCTATGTCAGGGATAAATAAAGCGCTTTTGTTAGGACCCTGAATATGGTACCCTACTGTTTCGGAAAATTCATCTCTATGTGGAACTAAAAATGGAGTAACAGATATGTTTTTTGTAAGGCTCAGCCTTACCTCAGGTTCAAGGTCAAATATTTCGATGTTTTCCCGCTCCACTAGCAGGCTCCAAGGGCCATTATTCGTTAAGAATATTTTCATGCGAGGCATCGCATAAACGGCTTTTTTTTTGGCATCTAAAGCTTCTTTTCCTAAATACATGAGGCCTGTATAATGGCCAATATGGGCATGGGTTAAGAAGATGCCGTCAGCCATTGCTTCCTGATTGCCTATTTCACTGAGCCTTTCCATCTGACTGGCTAGGTCAGGTGTGGCCTCAAAGAGATACTGTTTGTTTTCTTTTTTGTCAACTAACCCTAATGAAACAACTTTTCTGTTGGGATCTGGATTCTCAAACAAGCCCTTGCAACATGCTTTTTTGCAGGCTATTTGTGGAGAGCCTGCATCTTGGATGGTACCTAGTATTTGTAATATTACAGCATCATTCTGTAGGGGTTCGAATGTGTCTGTTAATGCTGGTCCTGAATTATTCTGTGGGTTTCCTTCACCACATGCGAATAGAATTATGGGAAGTAAACAAAGTATTGATTTTAGCATTTTAAGGCTTTTAAAATATGGATTATGCTTTAGTCAAATATTTATTCGAGAACCTCTATCTCCAATAAATTCCTAGCTAAGCCACCTATCATTTTCTATTGTCTACTTAATTCACGATTTGTAGTAGGCCGCTGAATCATTCGATTTACTTCAATTTAAACTTCCTGGTAAAGGAAACAGTAGGGAAAGCAATAAAGTCTAAGCCTGAAGATTCATAGGTTTCCCATTGAGGCTGATTGTAGGGTGAAGGAATATCTCCTTGTACATTGAGAATGTGTGTCAGCCCAAATTGAAAACTTGCCAGTGAGTTTTTCTTAGTCACAAAACGAACACCTGAAATGCCAAACCAAATGGCATTTTCTTGTATGAAATTGCCTTCCTGAATGCCATCAGGGTTAGTGGTAAATCGAAAGGTGTAGCGCTCTTGTTTTAAAGGACTTATATAGTTTTCACTGATTAAATAGAAGTATTTTCCAATGGAAAGTAGGCCATTGACATTGGTCACGAAAGTAAACTTATCTGATGTAACCTCCCTATTATTAGAAGTAAGAAGTCCACCACCAAGCGTGATGTTACTTTTACTGCCTCCATATGTATAACTGGCGAATAGTAGATTACCTACGAAGTCAGCACCATAAGTACCTAGTATTAATAAATCTCCTATTGCGAAATAGGACTTATCGTTTATTGGAAACGCATATTTCGTGGTAAAATAAAATGGGAAACCTATGATGGT
>JBKEFO010000212.1:0-6079 GCA_046709585.1 Marivirga sp. | reverse complement strand
AGGAGATAAGCACTCTGACAGCATAAGGCTAAAATGATAATAAAAGGTTTGGCAAAACGGTGAGTTAGCTGTAAACCCTGCTAGACGAATAGAGCAAATGCAATTTAGGTAATGTTACCTCTCGTTTTTAACCTCTTTATTCAATATCTTGCTAAGCTCATCAGCTCTGTTCATGATCATGAAATGTCCTGCCGTTGGAATAACAGTTACTTTGTCCTTCTTTTGGTAGTTGAGAAGTCGGTCAGCTGATCCATGAATCCTGACTAAATTAGATGGCAACTCCGAGTTATCCCACTTCATTATTTTGTTAGCAGCCCATCGTAGAAACTGAAGGTCTGTATCTGCTAGGATTTGTTTAAGCGCTTTTTTGTGAGAGTCGTCCGAAATTCCAAAAAAATAGTTCACAAGAAATTGTGGTGGTTTAATTAGAAAATCGGGTACTAAATGAATTATTCCAGTTTTCCCGAAAAGTCTGAAAGCAAGAAGAATGTCTTGCTCGCTTGTGGCAGATGAAATAAGGATGATTTTCTCTGGGTTTAGAATTTTACTCAATTCTATTGCAATCATTCCTCCGAATGACACACCAATGATTGCGAAAGACGCTTTCTCATCAATCTGTTCTGCTAGTCTATTCGCATAGCTATTAGTAGACTCCTTTGATTGCGGGTCTATCCAGTTAAGCGCTATTAACTCAAAGTCTAAATTTAGAGCTGAAAAGACTCTTTCATCTACTCCTAAGCCGCCTATGCCATATACTTTCAAAATATTGATCTGTGTCTAATGAGAGGTAACGGTTTATATAAGAATAGCTGCAGGTTTAAGTGCGAGGATTTTCCGCAGGAAAATCAGACGTAGTAAACTTGCAACGACCTTTGGTTAATCCCAAAATTGAGCAATTATTTTCATACGTTGTTGGTAAAAGTTTTATTTTGAATATATATAAAGTAAGCCATCATAAATTGCTCTTGGCAAAATAGAATTATGATTGCTTTTTTCATAGGCAACGAATTTATACTCTAATCGGTCTCTTTCTAAATTATTTATGATGCTGTCCATTTTTATATTTGACTTGACTATCCAATTAGATTCATCCTCGCCATAGGATAAGTGTAATTTTACGGGACCTCTTTCCTTAATGAAATTATGAAATAATTTCGGGTTTAGCATTTCTGGTTTATTCCACCATAATGAAGGTGATATAATTATGAAATTAGTAAATATTTCTGGTTTTTTCTGCATTATATAAATACCCAATAGACCGCTAAACGAGTGTCCAATAAAACCACGATTTTTTTCAAGATTTGGGATTTTGTTTTCTACAAATTTTAAAACTTTTGTCTCTAGAAAATCAATAAAAATATCCGCCCCTCCTGTGGTATTTGAATCAAGATTAATGGCGTGATCGCTTATTCCTACTTTCTGCACTACTTGCATATCATATTTTGATGGTGTGAAATCAAATGTTCGTTGAACATTCCAATCGCGGACATTGCCGTCTAATGTAATACCGACAAAAATAATATCATCTATATTTTCGGTTATATTTAGTATTGCATACGATCCCAAAACTAGTTCAGATAGCCACCAAGCATCTAAATAGTATAGAGCTTTATATGTTTTTTTTTCATCATAATTATTGGGAAGAGTTATTTTTAGTTTGTAATCCTTTGCTTCGTTAGAAGATATTTTATGGAAAGTGGTGTTGCTTCCATAATCAGAGTTTTGACCTTTTAAAATTAAGTGATCTGATAAAATCAAAAGTAAAGTCAGGAATATAATTCTCATAGTATTTGGTATATAATTTTTTGCCAACGCCCGTATAGAACGCTGTGCCTATCGGGTGCTTAATGGTGATGAAAGTAGTATTTTCTGTGTTTCGAAGCAAGTTGCATAGACTTTAGCCACAACCTTTGTGTGTGATCACCAGCCGAAACCTGCGTGCAGGCCAACCACAACAACAAGCTTCTGTGAAACATTCTTAATCAGCCATGAAACTAAAAACACAGAAGATACGGACGAGTAGCACCCTCTTGATGAAACGTGAATAAAAGCATGCATTTCTATACAATGTTGCTACACGTTTTTACTCCGTGACAATTATTCCTCCAACCATTTCTTTTTCAGTCGGTTTTTCGAACCAGTTTTCCATAAAATCAAAATTTTCTTTACTTACTTCAAATTCGAAAGTTTCTCCTTTTTCCGTATTTCTTTTCATTACTCTATTCAGCCTAGTTTTTTTTGATATGTCCAAAAAGTGTGTAGTTGAATTATAGTTGTTTAAATCAGCGAACTTTCTGAATTTTTCACGATGTTCTAATTTTGATAGTCCTAAATCAAGAATAGAATCAGTTTTTGAGTTTTCTAACTGCTCAACTAAATCCATAATCATTTTTTCCACTCTCTCTATTCTTTCGAGAAACCATTCCAGTCCGTCATTGGGTTTTTTGTCTGCAAGAAATAGCGTGTTATTCCATTTGTCTATTGAAAAAATAATTCCATTGGTTTTACTTTTCAATTCGCTTGAATATGTGGTTTTTCCTGAACCTGTATTACCAACTATTAGGTGAATCATTTTACGTTTTATCAAATGTGTGGCAACGCCCTGCTAAAATGCGTTTGCCACAAATAGCCTACGAAGTACTAAAGTAGTGAAGCCAAACCACACCTACAACTGTAACCATAAACTAATGACGAGGTAAAGGAAAAAGAGAGAAGCACACTGACAACTAAAAGCTAAAAGGATATTTGAGGTTTGGCAAGCGTTTAGGTTACTGCTTAATTTGCTAGAAGCAGTGAGCAAATACATAGTAGGTAAGGTTGTAAACTTTTTACATGTTTTTCTTCTTACTTTTTCCTTGACAAAAAAGTAAGAAAAAGTCAAGACTGTGTGCCCTTTAGCTAAAATGCCCATCCTGTCGCTGAAAAGAAATGAGATGAAAAGCTCGTGCCTCACTTTCCAGATAAATTTCTTTTTTAACCGCGTCCGGATTGGTCATTCCTTAACGCTCATGCCCCAAGGTCGGTGGGGATCCAGCTCTGTAAGACG
Organism: Marivirga sp.; assembly: GCA_046709585.1. GTDB lineage: Bacteria > Bacteroidota > Bacteroidia > Cytophagales > Cyclobacteriaceae > Marivirga. Next base: position 3,033 of record JBKEFO010000212.1, on the reverse strand, counting down.
TAAAAGAGCGCTGGTTGCAAGCGAGTCGATGAAGGTTGAGTTTTCAGCCAATCAATGCTAGCTTACATAGCTTCCCCACCCTTCGCCCATGCTTAAGCAAGCTTCCCGCACAGTTCATATTGAAGCTTGTAAGGGCTCGGCTAGAGGCTGAAAACAAGGGGTTTCTGACAATAGTTTGCAATGTTACTTAGTGATGAATAATTGAGATTGCCTAATAATATAGCCCTTACTTGCACAATCCTTTATACGTTATCAAACTCACTACTTTCTCATTTTATTCTTCTATAATTCAAAGTGTTGCCTCTACCCATATAGGATAGTGAGAGGTAATCTTTGGCGATATCAATGATATAATAACACATGTCTGATTCAACTAATGATACAAAATTCTCTTTGTCACCAGAAATACCATTATTCTTATCAAGCTCATTTTTACAAGCATTTGCCAGAACAAAAGGTTCACCATCCCCAGTTGCTTCAATTCCATACTGTTCCTTAAAAAGGTTCCCTTCAAACATGATATAACTGGAATTATCATCAACACTTTGCCATTTGCCTTGAAGCAATTCAGACAGTGTTCCTCCAGAGTTATCAGTGTCTGTATTTTGCAATTGTTTTAAGGAGTACCCTGCAGGACTGATACCAATGATCTTTGTTGTGGGCTCTATTTCAGATTCCTCTATCTCATAGGTCCAAAAGTTTACATTAAGTAGAAAGCTCAGTCCACCTGCTGTTGCACTTGTTCTTCCTTCGATTTCACTGCCATGAATTTCAACGTTCTGGTAAAGTTCTTTTAATTCTTCAATTGTCGCACCTATGCCAACACCTTTCTCTGTTTTGAATTTCGGATTGGTAACTTCAATATCTCCAATTTTATTTTCATCGTTAGGATCTGGATAAATGAATCCCACTTCTTCTGAATTGTCACCGAGAATCCTATAGACTAAGAATGATCCTTCACCAGTTTCCAATAGATCAGCAACTATTGAGACAGATTTTTTATCAATTGGCCCACCAATTTTTAAACCCATTAGACCAGTAGGGTAAATAATATACTCATTTTCGTCTTCTACTTCCAATATGGGTTGGGGGGCTTCATTAATATCAGTGGGGTCACTCTTTGTCTCGACTATTTCCTTCTCTAAAAACTGGATGATCTCGATATTCAACTTTTCTAATGGCGTTAGTTTATGGCTTACATCACTGCTTGTACCTTCATACCAACGTTCATCACCAAAATGATTCTGCATCCCAGCAGAATTGAATTTATACCCGTGTCTAGCGAATATCTCATTCCGCATAATTCGTAGTTCTGCTTTTGTGTAATAAGGAAGAATGTCCAGAGTAAGGGTTTCTGTTGAGGCGAAAGGATATCTTCCTGGTAGTTGCATGGTGCCATCGGGTGTCAATGTCTCATTTTTGATAAGCGATGCAACTAACATCCCCGTATTATTCCAATATCCATAGCTGTTTTTTGCTGCTGTATATAGGTTAACTCCTAAGACTGTTTTCTTATAAGCCAAGCTCAGCCCATTAGGAAAGTAAATTATGTCTATAGGAAATTCGAAATCGTCTTGTGCAAACTTATATGATTGCTCTGAAGATAAGCCTTTAGCTTCTAATCTGTCCGGGTAAAAATAAATGAACTCGCCATTATCTGCCCTTTTGTATTTGCCCGCTAATTGATGCTTGGTTTTGTTTAATACAAACAGCGAGTAAAGATTCTCAGACGGCTTCATTTTCCTAAACCAAGCCTTAAGTGAATTATCAGCGCCGCGAAAAAGAATGGAACGGTGTTCTTCGAATTCAAATAATTCCACCTTATAACTTTCATCAGCAAAAGGAGACCAGCCGTTTATTCCGCTCACCGATTGCATGGTATTATCATCATTGATTTTAATGCCAAAGCCCATGCCGCCTTCATGTAAGCCTCCTCCGGAAAATTGCATTGCTCCATTGGAATATTCATTAAAACCAACACTTTCCTCTCCATTTGTCCAGGCTCCAGCAAAAGAATTCTTTTTTATGAATTGAGGATCAAGATGCTCAAAGGTTAGTTCGAGGAGCTTAAGAAAGTATTTGTATGTGCCGTCAATGTCTCTACGTAACCAAAATGCCATAGCGGTATGAGATTCATAAGGGTCATAGCCTTGGGCCTTCATAGGCTTGCTTATGCTCCAGAATTCCCTCCCTAAATAGCCATCAGGAACGCTTGATGTTCTATTTGCATTATAGTATTCTAGTTTAATTGATTCTAAGGTGTTTTGGTTGAGATACCGTTCATCATGCATGTGTTGGTATGCTACATAATAGGCTCTGAGCATACTTTTGAAATACTTGTCATAGAGTAACTTTGCGTCATTATTGAATCCTTTATCTTTCAGTAGTTCTTCTGCACTTGAAGTGGCAATTTCCAAAAATGCAGGATTGTAATGCCCCATAGTTTTAGCATAATAGTTAACCTCATCTACATGTGGCCCTCTCATAAACACCTTGACACCTGAAATATTTTCAATAATTTTTAGACCTGCAACAGATTTCAATATGGCATATTTAGATCGCACCCCAAGATCAGGAAGCCATGAGTCCATGAATTCCCGTGTATGGGGAGTTGTCTTTTCAAGACTTTCGTAACTGACTAAGGCCTTCAACATAATTTTACTGAGGCCTTCGTTGTCTATTAGCAAATAGCTACTTACGACGAAGAATAGGGGAAGACTGAATAATACTATTTTTAGCTTTTTCATAGTTTAGGTGTTCGAATAGAAATTCTATGGCAAAATATATCTTTTTTATTTATTCTGGATTAAATAGAGCATGCTTATTAATGGTGGTCTAATATTGTGATCTACATATGGTGCTGGCCTGTTAATCCTCCATATGGTATTGTAAGCCTCAATAGCCAATTCAATGGGACAAAGACATCACTTTGAACATTAACTTTTTTAACTCTAGAAACAAAATTAGCAACCACGAAATTTACTAAGATTTAATAAGCTAATTCAAAAATTAATAAATTTTATGACCCCCAAC
>JBKEFO010000211.1:0-6111 GCA_046709585.1 Marivirga sp. | reverse complement strand
ACAATTGATACCTGGTTTCCTTATGATGAGTCGTCCTTATTGGCAGAGAATCAAGGACATCCATCATCTAGGATGCGCTATAAGCTCATTCAATCTACTTTATCAGATAAAAACGAGATGTTGCATGCTATCGAAAAACAACTTGTGGATTTCGGAGCTGTGGACTATGCACGTTTAAAACCCTTGATTCTTGAGCAGAGCATACCAACAATACAGAAATATATTTCCACCTCTGAATTATCTTATAAACAGTTAGTGCAATGGTATTTGTACCGAATAGCACTTTATGAAAATGATAGCGCCACAGCATTAAATAATATTATAGCCATCAATACAGAAGCTGTAAAAGAGGCGACACAAAAAGATGAGGATCGAGCAAACGATATGCAACATCAAATTTATGGGATGCCTATCTTTTTGAAAGACAATATTAATGCCGAGGGGTTTCGGACGACAGCTGGTGCCGCTGTTCTTCAAGATAATAAGACGGGTGACGCATTTATTACAAGACAGTTAAAGGAGAATGGAGCAATTATTTTAGGCAAAGCTAATTTAAGTGAGTGGGCAAATTTTTTATGTGATGGATGTCCAAACGGCTACAGTGCAGTAGGAGGGCAGACCTTGAACCCATATGGCCCCAGGAAATTTGATACGGGAGGCTCTAGTTCAGGCAGTGGCTCCACGGTGGCAGCTAATTATGCAGTAGCTGCAGTGGGCACTGAAACTTCAGGGTCAATACTCTCCCCATCTAGCGCTCAGTCAGTAGTAGGCTTAAAACCTACTACAGGTTTACTAAGTAGATCAGGAATTGTTCCTATTTCAAGTACTTTAGATACGCCGGGGCCTATGACTAAGTCAGTGGTAGACAATGCTATTTTACTGTCTGCAATGAGTGGATATGATGCCACCGATGAGGCAATGAATCAAAAAGATCAGACGCAAAAATATGCTGAATTTTCTGAAGAAAATGTATTATTAAAAATGAGATTTGGTGTAATTACATCCTTCTTATCTGATAGTATTTATGCGTTAAATATAGAGAAGTTGAGAAAAATGGGCGCGACCATAGTACAGGTCGATTTAGAAGATACTAATTTGGATGGTTTTTTGGATTTATTAAATGCTGACATGAAACGTGACTTGCCCGCCTATTTGCAACATAATGGTGATAGTAGCTTAGGAATAAAATCAGTAAATGATATCGTAGCATTGAATATCTCGGATAGTGCTAAAAGTATTCCATATGGTCAGGCGCGGTTTTATGGGATTCTGAGTGATAGTACAAGTAACGAAGCCTTAGATAGTCTTAGGGTGCGTTTAAATGCGGCAGGAGTGGCGTACTTCGAACAAGCGATGGAAGCAAACAACTTAGATGCTTTTTTATCTATTAATAATTGGAGTGCCGGTTATGCAGCTGCAGCTAAGTATCCATGTATCACTGTTCCTATGGGCTATAGCGGTGCAGGTGAGCCAAAGGGAATCACCTTTATAGCTAAGCCTAAGCAAGAGGCAATGCTACTGAATATGGCATACCATTTTGAGCAGCAGTTTTCTGTTAGATTAGTTCCTTTGGAGTACAATTAATAGAAGATTTCAAAACCTTTGCAGTCTATATTAGTTACTTATGTATAAGATATAGTGAGATGAATATAAAGAAAAAAGCAAAAGACGAAATTGAATATAGGATAGAAGCGATAGAACACTTTATAGAAGATAAAGGTGTGGGATCAACTTATTTAACAAGGGCTAAGAAAGTGCAAAGAAACATGAACATAGCCCTGGTCTTAGGTGGTGCTATAACAGTAATTGGATTAGCCGTATGGATGTTCAGTAGCTCCAAGGAAGAGGATTAATTATTGAAATTAAGAGGTCAAAAAAAAGCTGGTTTTAAACCAGCTTTTTTTATTTGACATTTCTTGGTATGCTATTTTTGTGCTCTCATCTCTTTTTCCACATGCGCTACCAGTTTATCACATAAATCATTCATTTCTTTCGACATAAACTCATCTCCTGTGGAGTTTAAAACACTCTGTGCCATGCCTCCTAAACAGTCGATATAAAATCGCTTCATCTCATCAGTGGGCATATCTTTAGTCCACAAATCAATGCGCATTGAATTCTTTTCAAGATCGTCCCAAAGGGATATACTGATACTTTTCGTTTCTTTTAATTCCTCGGAGGCATCTGTAGCATTCCACTCTATCTTTTCAGGGACACTATTTTCATCCAATTGAATTTCGAAATTTATTTTCGAGTTTTTCATTCTATTATTTTTATTGGGGTAACATATTTTTAAAATCTTGATACGAAGCAGGATTTAAAGCAGTAGTAGAACAATCTAATGCTGCAGCCTGCTCATTAATAGCTTCTACCCGGTTATCAGGGTTAGGGTGAGTGCTTAAAAATTGAGGAGTGCCGCCACCTTGCCCTTCATCAATAAGCTTTTGAAAGAAACCTGCCGCACCATTGCAGGCATATTCTGTAGGAGCCAAATATTCGACTGATTTATCATCAGCTTCTGATTCAAATTCCCTGGTAAATGCTAATCCAGAAACTGTACCCGCAATCTGGCCAGCAATAGTTTCAATCTGTGAAGCGTCGTTGCCTATTAAAATTGAAAGTAGAATTGAAACACCATATGACTTCTGAAGGTTTCTACTTGTATGCCTTAAATCAGCGTGACCAATTTCATGTCCTAAAACACCCATGAAATCATCTTCCTGATCTAAATATTTGATTAAACCAGTATATACATAAATATAACCACCAGGAGTTGCAAATGCATTTAGTGTTGCATCATCTTGAATAATCTTAAATTCCCAGGCAAACTCTTCTTTGTATTCAACCTCTCCACTATTCAATATTTTTTGCACTAAATTTTCTAGATAGTCATAAGCGTTTGCATATTCTAGAGGATCTAAAATAGGAAATGCAATAGGGTCACTAGCAATTTCTGCAGCCACCTGTTGCCCTAACTCAACATCTTTACTCACAGGGAAAAGAACTAAGTTGTCATTTTTGTCTGTGCAGGCAAAGCCAGCAGCAAATAGTACTAAGAAAAGTACTTTATTCATTGTCTTTTTCATAAGGTGCTATTAATCAATTTTCATTTCTTCCACGTTGTCAGGAATAGTTAATTTACCACTGGTAGCAGCTTTTATCTCCTCAATGCTTACACCAGGGGCTCTTTCAAGTAATAAAAAACCACCTCCTTCTTGCACTTCTAGCACGGCTAAATCAGTTATAATTTTCTTAACACATTTAATTCCAGTAATAGGAAGGCTACAGTTTGCTAGCAGTTTAGACTCGCCACTTCTGCTGGTATGTTGCATGGCTACAATAATATTTTTTGCAGAAGCAACGAGGTCCATCGCACCTCCCATACCTTTTACCATTTTACCAGGGATTTTCCAATTTGCAATGTCTCCATTTTCGGATACCTCCATAGCACCTAATATCGTCAGGTCTACATGTCCTCCGCGTATCATGGCAAAGCTTTCTGCGGAGTCAAAGAGCGCGGAACCAGCGCGCATAGTAATTGTTTGTTTACCAGCATTAATAAGATCAGCGTCTACGTCTTCTTCTGTTGGGAAGGCGCCAATGCCTAAAAGTCCATTTTCAGACTGCAAAACAACATTTAGTTCCTCGGGAATATAATTTGCCACCAGTGTAGGAATGCCAATTCCTAAATTGATATACATCCCATCTTCAACTTCTTGTGCAATTCTTTTAGCGATTCCTATTTTATCTAAAGCCATTATTTTGAAGTTACGGTTCTTTGTTCAATTCTCTTTTCATAATTTTCACCCTTAAAAATTCGCTGAACATAAATGCCAGCAGTGTGTATTTCATTTGGATGCAATTCGCCGGCAGGTACTAATTCCTCTACTTCTGCTATAGTGATTTTGCCCGCTGTGGCCATAAGTGGGTTGAAGTTCCTTGCCGTGCCCTTAAAAATAAGGTTACCTGCAGTGTCGCCTTTCCAGGCCTTTACAAGTGAGAAGTCTGCTCGGAGCCACTCTTCTAATAGATACATTTTACCATCATACTCTCTTATTTCTTTTCCGTCGGCTACTTCAGTACCATATCCTGCTGGAGTGAAGAATGCTGGTATCCCAGCGCCTCCTGCTCTAATACGCTCGGCCAAGGTGCCTTGAGGTATCAAATCTACCTCTAGCTCTCCAGAAAGTAATTGTCGCTCAAATTCAGCATTTTCTCCAACATATGAAGAGATCATTTTTTTAACTTGATGCGTTTTCAATAATAAGCCTATACCAAAATCATCTACTCCAGCATTATTGGAAATACATGTCAAGTCATTCACACCAGTTTTTAATAAGGCACTAATCGCATTTTCAGGGATGCCGCAAAGTCCAAAACCGCCAAGCATCAAGGTGCTCCCGCTAGCAATGTCTTTTACAGCTTCTTCTGCATTTTTTACAACTTTATTAATCATCTTATCAATTAAACTTTTAAAATCTTTATTGCATTCAGCTTATCTTGAGCTAATTGTGATTTTAACTCATCAGTAGAAACGAATTTTATTTCGTTTCTCAAGCGTCCTACAAAGTGAATAGTTATCGCTTGCTCGTATATGTTTTCGTTAAAATCGAAGATATTAACCTCCATACGTTTCTCTTTTCCTTTAACGGTAGGTCTGCTTCCGATGTTGAGCATCCCATTATAGGTAATTTCATTAACCGCTATTGTCACAGCGTAAGAGCCATCGGTAGGAATCAACTTATAACGTGCATCAACAGATATATTTGCTGTTGGATATCCCAAAGTCCTGCCAATTTTATCACCTTCTACTACTGTACCTTTTACGCTATAAGGCCTTCCCAGAAATTGAGCGGCTTCTTTGACGTCGCCTGTTAACAGTGCATGTCTTATTTTTGTAGAGCTGATGGCTACGTCATCAATATCTTGCCTTGGTATCTCCTCGACAGTGAAGCCATATCGCGAGGCATGTGCCTTTAGGTGTTCGAAACTTCCTTCTCGATTTTTACCAAAATGATGGTCATAACCAATAACTAGCTTTTTTATGCCAATTGCTTGCAGCAATATTTCTTGAATGAATTTCTCGGAACTCCACTGTGAAAAAGCTTCAGTGAACTCGATTTTTATAAGATGGTCTAGTCCAATTTTTCTTAGATTTTCTGCTTTTTCATCAAATGTTGATAATAACTTCAAATCGTTCTCCTCTGGGTTTAATACAAACCTAGGATGAGGCCAGAAGGTTACCAATGCCGTTTCACCATGATTTTTTCGGGAGAGTTCAATAATTCTTCTGAGAATTTCTTGGTGTCCTAGATGTACTCCATCAAAGGTACCTATAGTGACCACTGCATTTGGAATGTTATTCTTTAAGCTGCTAACACCATCATGAATAATCATGCTTTTTCTACTTTATGTGTGTCAACAAATGTGGTGAGTTCGGAAGCATCCGTTACGCTATATTGACCAATTTTAGTTCTTCTTAGGCTCGATAAATAGCCGCCTACTGCTAAAAATTTACCGAAGTCATTGGCAATACTCCTGATATAGGTGCCCTTTGAACACTGGATCCTAAAGCTTAATTTGGGGGGGGTAAAATCTGTGATTTCAAATGCCGAAATAGTCACTTGTTTTGATTTTAGTATTACTTCCTTTCCTGCTCTTGCTAATTCATACGCACGTTTACCATCCTTCTTCACTGCCGAGAAAATTGGTGGAGTTTGGCTAATTTCACCTTTAAAGGTAGCTGCCGCCTGTTGGCAGTCTGATAATGTTATGTGGCTAAAATCTTTGAAAGATTCGGGTTCACTTTCTAGATCATATGAAGCTGTAACTGCTCCTATGGTTATTTCACCAGTATATTCTTTTTCTTGCGCTTGGAATCTCTCAATTGACTTAGTCATTTTACCGGTACATAGAATTAGTAGTCCGGTAGCCAGAGGGTCTAAGGTGCCGGCATGTCCTATTTTTTTTACCTGTAGTGCGAAGCGTAACTTTTTCACCACATCAAACGATGTCCAATTAAGGGGTTTATCAATTAAGATGACCTGGCCATCTTGTTCATTATTTTCTGCAGGTATGATCATATAAGTTGACTGGCTATGGCAATTGAAC
>JBKEFO010000210.1:0-6114 GCA_046709585.1 Marivirga sp. | reverse complement strand
GAAGGCTGAAAACAAGGAATTTCTGAGATAAGTTTGCGATTTGCCGATCTTAAGTGCTTAATGTCGGTTGGCTAAAGAATTATGCCAGAGTAGGGGAATGAAGTACAACATGCGGATATGCACACCAAAGGTGTTCTTATCCCCATTATATATTTTTAGCAATCTAGTGGATTATTTATATTTTTAAAAGCATTAACAGCCACGTGGGTATATATTTCGGTAGTCTTACTACTATTATGCCCCAATAAAGCCTGGATGTACCTCAAGTCAGTACCTCCTTCTAATAAGTGCGTGGCAAAAGAGTGTCTCAACATATGGGGGGTAACCTTTTTGCGTATACCTACCCTCTTGGCTGCCTGACTCACCACCTTGGCAATGCTCGTAGTACTGTACATTTCTCCTTTGTACCCTTCAAATAAATACACTTTGGGTACATAAGCCTTATAGTATAAGCGCAGTTGTTTCAGAATGCGCTGGCTAAGGATGCTTAGGCGATCTTTCTTGCCCTTGCCTCCGCGCACTTTTACAGACATTCGGGAACTGTCAATGTCTGTTATCTTTAGCTCTAGTAATTCACTTCTTCTCAATCCTGCAGAATATAATAAACTGATAATGCATTGATGCTTGAGATTGAAAGTTTTGTCAATCATGGCCAATACATCTGTTTTACTTAGCACTTCGGGTAGCTTCTCTGCCTTGGCTGGCCTCGGAAAATCATAATACCTATTGGGCATCTTATGAACAATTTCATAGTAGAATTTGATGGCATTAATATGCTGATTCACACTAGAATCACTTTTGCCCTGACGCATGAGCGACTGAATAAAACTTCTGATTGCTTCTTCTCCTAAATTGTTTAATGGGCTATTAGCATGGAAATTAATAAATTGCTCGAAACAAAATATATAAGTTTTAACCGTGTTAATGGCGTATTTTCTAGCTTCTAGCTCTCTAAAATAGCCCTCGGGGCAGGCTTTATACCCCTTTGCCAACTTACGTTTCCTGTATCCTTCAATGACTAAGCTAGGATCATCACTGCCCATCCAGCCTTTTTTGCTAAAATAGCGCATATCCAACCAAGCAACTCCTCGGAAGGTGCTTAGTACCATTTGATAGTTGACAACATTGTTTTTAATATAAGCCAATTGCTGTTTTTTGTGCCATTTGGGAAAAGGTAAGGTCTTCACCAAAGCCTGTATCACCTTGTCAGGATAGAATTTTAGGCCAATCATGCGCTCACCATCTACTTCTAAATGGCGTAAACTGATCATTTTATGCATCTTTTCCATGAGGTGAGGGTTTAAGTGGGGTGGAAATCAATTGGCAAAGACGAAAAAAAAGAGACCAAGACAAGTGAAAGGGGTTTAATTATACGGATAATAAACGTTTAATATACGGCTAGCACTCCCTTGCAAGATATATTTACCGCTGCACCAAAGGCGCTATACCATGAACTACTATCCTCTATTTTCTGTATGCTACCATCTACCCCCTACCTTCTAAGCTCTAATTTCTAAATCCTCTCCCCATGAAAAATGAAATAGAAAACTGCCTTGAATGTAATAAGAAACTCGAAGGTCGTGCCGATCAGAAATTTTGTAACCACTATTGTAAGTCTAGCTACCACTACCAGCAGAATAAGCTGCAGCGCCATTCTATCTATGTAAAAATTGATGCCCAGCTGAAACGGAACCGCATCATCTTAAAGAAATTCAACAAAGGAGGGAAGTCGACACTTAGGAAGGAAAAATTACTGGCAGCTGGCTTTAACCCCAACTACTTTACACATTATTGGAAAAATGCACAAGGAAAGGTATACCTCTTCTGTTATGAATATGGCTTCTTAGCTTTTAGTGATCTTAGTGGAACACCAAAATATACCCTCATCATCTGGCAAGATTATATGACGAAATGAACAGCTCTTTTCTCTTGTCAAGTACGCTGCTACCTTCTGTGAGCGTTTATATTTTAGCAGCCTAATTGATTTGTGGAAGAATGAGCAGCCAATACCGATTTCATTTTACGACCTATATCACCAACGCACTCCATTCCGGAAGTAGCGCAGCGCGTATCCGGAATCTTGTATTAAAAAGTAGGAGATGTCAAGTGAAAAGTATCGAGTTGTGAAACACAATGTCATAATCCGTAGCGGTCAAGTACGAATCTACCCTCCATTCTCTATTCTCTAATCTCTATCCTACAAATAACTTAACCACCACTTATCTCTATTATTCGATTTATAGTACCAATAGCGCTTGCATAGTGGGTACATGGCAAAGCTCAACGCTATCCAGATGGCATACACCACCCACAAAGAAAAGCCATAGCCTTGTAGCGCTTGCTGCATGCCCACCCAAACATCAATGAGCATGCTGTCATAGCCTATCCAGGTGAACTCCGCAGCTAAAAGGGCTAAGCCATGGATTACGTAAATGTGTATGACATAAAAAAACATCGGCACCCTGCCAATAACTACAAAGGCTGCTTCTAGCTTGCCACTCCACTTCTCTGCATAAGATAAAAATAGGAGGGAAGGCCCTAAGGTGATCAGTAAAAACAGTAGGGAAGGAGGGTATTTTGTGAGCTGAAAAAAGGATAAAATGGTACGGCTGAAGCTGTCTTGTATCTCCCATTGCACAGGGTCTCCGTAAACATTGAAGAGGCGTAGCACAACAAATAAAACAATAAGCTGTAGGCCCACATATTTTAATGTGCTAATGCGGGCAGTTGCGTCATAATCAGCTTTGTACAATCCACCCATAAGGTAGCCTAAAGGCATCACGAAAACCCATGGGATAAGCGGATAGGCAACAAAGAAGCCAAAAGGGCCAATGGAAATAGCGGCTTGCTTGTGCAGCAGTGTTAATAGGGTGCTGCTAGGATAAACTTCATTTAAATAGTCAAAAGCATTATGCCCAAAAATAACTGCCAAGCATAAGATGAGCAATAGCTTTTTTGGAATGTAGATAAAGGCTGCCAGCGTAAGCATACTCACACCTAATATCCAAATCACTTGCAGCATATAGTAAGTAGGGGTGAGTTGAAATAGCCAGCCAAATTTAATAATTGTAAGTTCTAATAAGATCAGCCAAAAACCCCTTTTAACAAGCCAAAAGCTTAAAGTTTTCTTACCCCGCTTTTGCCCTACCAGATAAGCGGAAGTACCAGCCAAAAATACAAAAACAGGGGCACAGAAATGGGTGATAAAGCGGGTGAAAAATAGAATGGGTGTGGTCTGACTAACATCAGTAGGGTCAAATAGAAAGGCATCGACATGAAAATAATCGCGCACATGGTCCAAAGCCATTATCACCATCACGACCCCTCTTAATAAATCGATGGAGCTGATTCTGCTAGAAGAGGTAATCGTCATAGCTAAACTTATTTAAAGGTGGAGCCATCATAGGTAGTAAGGAGAAGGTTTCTCTGATCAATTTAAATAAAATATACGATAGATACTATTTTGAAGGGTGGGCTAATTATAAGCACAAAGGATGAGCTAGGCTCTATGTACCCGCTAACTGCTAACTTTCCACAATTAAAATAGGACCGTGATTGTGCAATGATAGCGTGCCAATCGAATGATTGATAATAAGAATGCTGTGCCTTATCAGGCTCGCAATGAAGTACGAATGCTAGTTGAGTATAACGTACAAAGTAGGGAGAGTATCATGTACAAAATATTATGTGGGTTCTACCTTGGCTCTGTCATCTATTTGCTAGCGACTATCTTCTGTACCCAGTGGGGAAACACAAATTCGTGAGCAACGGTTGTCAAATACGGTTCTATCTTCTACCCTCTACCCTGCTAAATTTCCAATAACATACATTTGCTCCATGCTTGGGTTCACGCTGCCGCCTCTAGGTTCCAGTGTTACGGCAAAGGCCGACGCGTTTTCGACAGACTTCATCTTCAACAGGGAGGTCATATCTCCAGCCACATCAAAAGTACCCATATTAACAGGCTTTCCTGCTACTATGGCCCATAGCTGGTATTGCTTTTCAGCAGCGTTTTTAGGCATCTTTTTCGCATTCAAAAATACCTCATTGGTTTTTTGGTTCCAATGTACTTGGGCTAGTGCATCGGGCGAAATGTCTAAACCAGTCATCACCACAGTAGCTAGGCCTGGCCTACGCAAAATATCAATATTGAAGGCGTATTGGTCCGACTGATTTTTTACGATATTATATTGCTGAGCGAGTGTCTGATTTTCGGTAGTTAGCTGTGAAATCCTCGATTCAGAGTCTAGCCACTGGTTTCTATAATATAAACTCAATACAATGCCAATAATAGCGATAATGCTGGCAGCAGCACTCCATACCGGGTACATACTTCGAATAGCAGCGGCTGGTTTATTCATAGCAGTATTGCTAGTAGCAGCAGCGCCGTCCTCACCAGCTTCTGAAGGGATATCTAAGCCCAAATCAGCAAATAGCTGTGCTTTTACCTTGTTGGGCACGGCAATACTGCCCTTGGCGGTAAAGGCCAACATGGTTTCCTCTGTTTCTGCTAAGGCAGCTTGCACCTCCGCGTGTTTTTGAGCCATAGCCTGCACTTCCAAACACTCCTGCTCGGAGAGTTGGTCCATCAAGTAGGCTTCTAAAATGCCTGACGCTATGTAGTCTTCAATATTCACAATAGTAATCCTCTCAACGCTTTCATAGCCGAACGAGCCCTGGTTTTTACTGTCCCTAAAGGGATGTTAAATTCCTCGGCAATTTCGGACTGCGTATATCCTTTAAAATACATTTGCTCAATCACAAACCTTAAATCATCAGGCAGTTCCTGCAAGGTTTTCTCCAAACCTATGCCATCAATGCTTTGCGTGTCAAAATTTGCGTGATCAATCAAATATACGTTGTCAGCGACAGAATCGGTTTTAGTAGTCTTCTTAATTTCCTTCGAACGTATCTTGTCTATGGCAGCATTTCTGCAGATATTCACTACCCAAGTGTAGAGCCTGCCTTTAGACGCGTCATAAGCGCCAATCTGCTTCCATACTTTCATGTATACATCATGTAATACTTCTTGGGCTACCGCTTCATGTTTTACAATACGCATAATTACACCATAAAGAGCGCCACTATAATTGTCGTATAGGTATTCCAAGGCGCTAGGCTTTTGTGCCTTGAGCTCCTGAATTAATGCTTCTTCAGATATTTTGATCTTGGTGCTAATAGGTTTTTGGTTGTCAGTGGTAAATAAAACAAATCGCCTGCACATAAAAAAGCTGCTGCAAGTAATAACACCTACAACAGCCTTTTAAACTAATTTGTTTATTCTGGTTAGGGCCTGCTTAAAAAGTCTCAAGTGCTTCATATACAACTGGGCAAAGTGAAGATGTATGCTTATACTTCAAGCTGCAGGTTAGGAAGTAGATGAAGTGGGTGAAGCTAAAGCACCAAAAAATCAAAATTTGAGTTTTTGGTGCATAGAATTTTGACATTCACCCTACGAAAAACCTGACAACTGCGTAAGAAATAATCTTACACAGCGATACAAAGTTCATCTATCTATACTTTTTAATTTTAAGCCAGCCCTCATTATAAATGAATCACCTCATCATAAGCAGCAGCAGCAGCTTCCATAATCGCTTCACTCATAGTAGGGTGAGGGTGAACGGTTTTAATAAGTTCATGCCCAGTAGTCTCCAACTTTCTGATGGCTACTATCTCCGCAATCATTTCTGTTACGTTGGCACCAATCATGTGCGCACCTAATATCTCGCCATACTTGGCGTCAAAAACTAGCTTCACGAAACCATCTTTAACACCGGCAGCACTAGCTTTACCAGAGGCAGAGAAAGGGAATTTACCCACTTTTATCTCAAAACCAGCTTCTTTAGCGGCCTTCTCAGTATACCCTACCGATGCGATCTCTGGACTACAATAAGTACAACCAGGTATGTTGTTGTAATCTAAAGGCTCAGGGTTTTTTCCGGCTATCTGCTCTACACATATAATGCCTTCGGCAGAAGCAACATGCGCCAAAGAAGGGCCATGTACTATATCGCCAATGGCATAAACGCCATCAATATTCGTCTTGTAGAAGTCATCAACCAATACTTTTCCTTTTTCTGTAGCAATGCCTACGTCTTCTAGGCCTATGCCCTC
>JBKEFO010000209.1:0-6144 GCA_046709585.1 Marivirga sp. | reverse complement strand
GCAAAAGGGCATGTCAGTCAATATCTTTAATGAATCAACACTTTATCATCCTGATGATATTCCTTGGCCAATTAATAAATTACCTAGTGTGTTTACGAAGTTTAGGAAAGAGAATGAAAAGCAGACAAGCATCCGAGAGATAGTAGTTTCGCCGACAAATTTGGCCATGTCTAAACTTCAAAATTTACAAAAAATAGCGGCAGAGGATTTTTCTATTCAAGAAATGAATAAGCCTGAGAAGGGCACTCATTTTGAAGCAGGCGAACAGGCAGCATTTAAGCGTTTATCCTATTACTTTGATGAGACAGATTTAATAAAGACGTACAAAGAAACGCGAAATGGGATGATTGGGATCGATTTTTCCTCAAAACTATCAGCATGGTTAGCAAATGGGAGTATCAGTCCAAGAAGTGTATACCAACAGCTTAAAAATTATGAGCAAAAAATGGGAGCAAATCAATCTACTTACTGGTTATTCTTTGAGTTACTTTGGAGAGATTATTTTCATTTTATCATGAAAAAACATGGTGCACAGCTTTTTTCAAAAAAGGGTATCCAAGAAGAAGAGTATCAGTGGAAAAGAGAAAAGGATATATTCGACTTATGGTGTAAAGGAGAAACAGGGATACCTATGATCGACGCCAATATGCGGGAGCTTAATGAAACAGGTTATATGAGTAATAGAGGGAGACAGTTGGTAGCTAGTTTTTTAACGCACGACTTAGAAATTGATTGGCGTTGGGGAGCATATTATTTTGAGAGACAGCTTGTAGACTATGATGTTGCAAGTAATTGGGGTAATTGGGCATATGTCGCTGGTGTAGGTAATGACCCAAGGAATAACAGGTATTTCAACATTTTAAGTCAGGCAAAAAGGTATGATAACTCAGGTGAGTATGTTCGCTTGTGGCTACCTGAGCTAAAAGAAATTGAAGGGTTCAATGCGCATATTATTGCTCTCTTAGATCATGATATAGTAATTAATAAAGTTGTAGTCAACCGAGAGCGGTATGTTTATCCTATTGTTGACATGCAAAAATGGGATTATTAGGGACTATATGGATTCTTCCTAGCAATGCACTTACTGTTTGTATAATTCTTACTATTTTTACGTACATAGCATAATAAAATATTTAAGAATATGAGACAAAGAATAGTAGCAGGTAACTGGAAAATGAATAAAAACTTAGTTGAAGCGCAAACGCTTACCTCTGAGATTGCAAATATGGTAGCAGACGAGGCTCCTGACGATGTGCAAATCGTTATTGCTCCTCCCTTTCCTTTCATCCATGCTATTCAAAACCTTGTTCCAGAGATTGGTACTATACATTTTGCGGGTCAGAATTGTCATCACGAGAAATCTGGAGCATTTACAGGAGAAGTTTCTGCTGAGATGCTGAAATCTCTAGGCGTTCAATATGTGATATTAGGTCATAGTGAACGAAGAGAGCAATTTAAGGAGTCGAATACACTCTTAGCTGAAAAAGTAAATATAGCTTTATCCAACAGTTTGAAGGTGATATTTTGTTGTGGTGAGCCTTTAGAAATTAGAGAGACAGGTAGCCAAAATGAATATGTGACCAATCAAATAACACAGAGTATATTCCAATTAAAGGCTGAGCAAATGCCACATATTGTAATTGCTTATGAACCAATTTGGGCAATAGGTACTGGTAAAACAGCCTCATCAGCGCAAGCACAGGAGATGCATAAAACCATTAGAACACACATTGCCGCTAAATTTGGTATGGAGGTGGCTGAAAACACCTCTATATTGTACGGAGGCAGCTGTAAGCCTGATAATGCAAAGGAGTTATTCGGTCAGCCCGATGTTGATGGTGGCTTAATTGGAGGGGCATCTCTGAAAGCTAGAGACTTCATGGATATTATCAAGTCTTATTAATGAGTTACTTCTCTCTTGATATTAACTGCTCAGCGGATTTTGTAGAAATCTTTATGGCAGAGTTGTCTGAGTTGGGCTTTTCGACCTTCCAGGAGAAGGAAAATGAAACAGGTGTCCTGGCTTATGCAGATGAAGGTGTAGAAATACCTCGAGTTGACATTGAGGCTTTTGTAAAGCGATATGAGGCTTTAACACAAATTTCTTATACCACCGCTCATGTAGAAAAAGAGAATTGGAATGCTGATTGGGAAAAAAATTATGATCCGATAATTGTAGATGATAAGATATTAGTGAGGGCTAGTTTTCATCCTTCGGATAGTGCTTATGACTATGAAATCATTGTGACGCCTAAAATGTCTTTTGGCACAGGTCACCATGAAACAACACATCAGCTGTTGTCTTTAATATACAAAATGGATTTGAACGGAAAGACAGTCTTAGATGCAGGATGTGGCACAGGCATACTGGGCATAATGGCCATTAAGAAAGGAGCGGCGACCATCGATGCTTACGATATTGATGAATGGGCAGTGGAAAATTCAATTGAAAATTTTGAGCTTAATGCTATTTCAGAAAGCATAGTGAATGTGTGGAAAGGGGATGTGGAGACTGTCAAAAAGGGTCTTCAGTACGATATAATACTGGCAAATATTAATCGTAATATCTTGTTAAATGATATTAAATCGCTGACGCAACATTTGAATACGGAAGGTATGTTGCTGCTGAGTGGTTTCTATGAACAAGATATCAATGATATTTTAACTGAAGCGGCTAAGTATTCGTTGCTAGAAAAGAAGCGGACGATTAAAAATGATTGGGCAGCCCTGGTGCTAAGTAAAAATTCATGAAAAAGTTAAGCATATCTATATTGTTCCTTTTTGGTACACTCTATCTAACTGCACAAGATGGACCTATAGCTAATGTGGGACCGGTAGATTTCTTAACAGAAGTAATGGTAGAGCTGGCCGAGGTGAAATCAGAAAAAGCAGATGCCGTATCCATTTTCTTTCAAAGCTTTTGGCAGACTGAGAATACCTTTTCTCCATCAGATAAAATTCGCATTGAGGCAATCTATGATTCGCTTAGCCAGCGTAGGTTAAATGTGCGTAATTTTAAATTACCCTTCATTAGTACTATTTCAGGTGCTGCAGCCAATTTATTGGACCCTTCAATTGCCATTATGACCTTTCTAGATATTGTAGAAAAAGGACTGCTGCTATTAGAAGAAAAGGAGCTGCAGATTGTCTTGACAACTGCAGAGAGTATTCTTGAACAGAAAGCGTTATACAATACACGCTTTTATCAATTAACCTTTGACAATGGTAGCGTAAGTTTTGATTGGATAGATGATGAGCCAGTTTATATACCCGCTGAGGAAACACCTGCACAGGAAAAAGAACAGAACGAGGATGTGTGGGGTTCCGAAAGTGCTGATGGCTGGGGAACAGAAGCCACAGACGGCTGGGGAGAGGATGATGCTTGGGGCACTACTGCAGAGGAAGAACCAACAAAAATTCTTGCAGGACCTGAGAAGGCAAAGAAAACGATCTACAGTGCGCCGATGCCTGTATTATCGGGGCCTATTATTAGGCTGAAGAACATCGATCTTAGATTTAATAAGGGCATAGATTCTGTAAGCTTAAAAAACACTTCGGGAGCACAGGAACTATTAGGAAAAACTTTTGTCGGAGAGGGCGGGAAATTAACATGGGAGCATTTGAGGATACCAACTAACGAATTATATGCCTCTTTATCAAAGTATACTTTTGAGGTGAATGAGGCAAAATTTATTGCAGAGGAGGCCGTTTTGAATTACCCTGCAAAGCTTGGAGTCCCTGTTAAAGGTTTACTAGAATATCAGGCAGAATCTCGAAATAAAAAGCAAGTACCGCGCTTTCCGAAATTTCAATCTTATGAGGCTAATTATGAATTGAGCTTTCTAAAGCTATCAGGCCTATTATTGACAGGAGGCGTAACGCTGGAGGGAACGACCTTATCTAGCGCATCGCTAAATCGTGATTTTGGGTATCTACAACTTCAGGGAGAGGCATCAAATAAGTTTAGGGCCAAATCAAGAGAATTTATTTACTTAGATTCTGGCTTTACTGCTGAAATAAGTAGTGTTTCTATTTTTCAGAGAAGAGATAGCATCTTTCACCCTGGAGTGAGTCTGGACTTTGATGTGAAAGCTAACAAGCTTAATCTATTGAAAGGGAAGGGGGGTTTTAAGAAGACGCCATTCCACGCCTCCTACTTCAATATAGATTTTGAGGCCGATAAAATTGAATGGGAACTAGATTCTACAATAGTAGATATTTCGATCTTAATTGCTGGAAATAGGGTGCCAGCAAAATTTGAGTCCTCTGAATATTTTAATGAATACCGTTATAGTAGTTTAGCAGGATTAATGAATTTTCATCCGTTGCAATTGGTAGTTAATTTTAGCAACAAAAGAAATAGTAAGGTCATTTATCTGAACGAATTAGAAGAGGCTTCGAAATTACCTCGGAAAATTCTAAATGGCGCTATGAAGTTGCTCATGGAGAACGGCTTTATCATTTACGATGAAATTAGTGGTAGAATAGAATTGCTAAATAAGGCAGGTCATTATGTTGACTCTAACTGGGGCAGAAAAGATTACGACAATGTACAAATTACTTCTGTATCCTCTGGTGCTCCAAATGGTCAATTAGATTTAGATAAAGGCACTTTAACAATTACAGGGGTAGATAATTTTGAAATTAATTCAAAGTTAGGCGTAAGTGTTAAGCCTGATAGCGGGAGAGTCGTTCTAAGCAAAGATAGAGACGTGCAATTTAATGGGACTGTATTCGCGGGGAATTATGAGTATGTAGGATCGGATTTCAAAATGGATTATGATAGTTTTTTGATTTCTATGCCTCGAATAGATAAAATCAAATTTAATTTAGCCAAAGAGGCAAACAAGTCGACTCAATCAGAGAAGCAGAAACTGCAAAATCAATTGGTCGAAACTGCTGGAGTGCTCTACATCAATAAGCCTGATAACAAATCTGCCCAAAAAGAATACCCTGAATTTCCTATTTTCAATGCGACAAAAGGAGCAACTGTTTATTTTTTAGGAGAAGAGATCTTAGGAGGTGTATACGACGAAAGCTTATTTTTCTTAATACCTCCTTTCACTATTGATTCTGTTAGTAGTAGTGATCCAAATTCCATAGCATTTGATGGAGAATTCCATTCGGGGGGTGTTTTTCCTACTTTCAATGAGAAGCTTAAGGTTATGCCAGATAAATCTTTGGGCTTTGAACATCCTCTGCCTCCAGAAGGTATTGACTTATTGGATGGTGCTGCTCGATTTTTTGGTAGCATCAAGCTAGATAATCAAGGGTTAAGAGGAGGAAAGAAAATCGAGTACCTTAGTACTACCGTTATGTCCGATAACATAACATTTTTTAAAGATTCTATTAAGGCTGTAGGAACTACTGCCGACATAGTGGCGGGTGATTTTGAGGGAGCTAGTTTTCCTGATATGAAGGTAGAGAACTTCGATATGCGTTGGCTTACATCCAAAGACAGCCTGTATATGACCAACAAGACGACACCCTTTGATCTTTATCAGGCGACTGCTAGTTTAGATGGAAGTACTGTTGTGTCCAGGAAAGGACTTTTTGGTGCTGGTGAGCTTGCGACGAGGGGTTCGAAAACTACTTCAAGTAAATTCACTTTTAAAAAATTTAACTATTCAGCAAGAAATGCAAATTTCAGTATTGAATCATCAGATACTATCCCTGCGCTGGCAGGTGAAGATGTGCGCCTATTTTTTAACCTGGAAGAGAATATTGCCGTAATTTCGCCAGAAATTGAAGGAGACGCAGCTATAAATTTTCCGTACGCAGCCTATAAGACATCTATTCCTTCTGCTCAGTGGAATTTAGATCAGAAAAAGGTGCTGATGAAAAAACCAGAAAATATTGACATACGAAACTCCTATTTTTATTCCACCAATCCAGACCTAGACTCATTGGTATTTAACGCAACAGAGGCTACCTATGATATCGTAGACCAATCATTAATAATTTCAGGAATACCATTTATTCAGGTCGCAGATGCACGTATTACACCATCAGGGGGCGCGGTAGTTGTAGGGGAGAATGGTAGGGTAAATAAGTTGTTTAATGCGACGCTGACGCTCGATACTCTTACAGGGTATCACAACTTATATGATGCCGAGATTGATATTTTATCACGTAATAAATTTG
>JBKEFO010000208.1:0-6159 GCA_046709585.1 Marivirga sp. | reverse complement strand
CCGATCAAGTCCTGAGAATTTTCAGAAATTAGCCTAAATAGCGCTAATTGTTCTTCTAACTCAATACTTAATTTCTTTAGTTCATTAATATTTTTTCCAACCGCTAAAATTCTGAGTAACTTACTTTGGTCATCAAATTCCATTTTGGTCTTTTGCCTAAACCAAATTGATTCTCCATCTTTATTGAGAATGAGAAATTCTTTCTCACTAACACCAATGCCCTCTTTTATCTGTCGATTGTAAAAATCTTCCACCTCTTTTTTATTTGCAGGGTGTACTATGTCCAAATAATCCATACTTAAAAGTGCCTCTTTGCTAAAGCCAGTCATTTTCTCAGTAACTGGGGTGACATAGAAATATTTACCGTTAGCGTCAACCTCATATATTGATTCTTCTACATTTTCAAGAATATATTTATAATGTGTATTTTCTTTATTTAGTAATTTTAATTCTTGGTATTGCTTCTCGATAGCTTTATTCTTGGTGTAAAGGGCTTTGTTCAGCAGCTTCTGTTTATTCCATATTCGAATAAAGACTAAAAGTAGAAAAACTCCCAAGCCAATTAATGCCACTAAGATGAAAACCTCCAATTGCTTTAATTCTAATTCTGCGCTACTTTTTTGCTCATTGGCTTTCAGGACGGCATTCTCGGACGCTCGATTCTCCAGCTGTAGCGCAAAATTTACACTATCGAGCACACGTCTACCTTCGGACTTACTAAAGGTGTCATTTATTAAACTAAATTGTTTCTGATAGCTAAAGGCTTTTTGCCCGTCACCTAATTTTGCATAAATCTCGGCCAGATAAAAATAAGCTTCTTTCTGCAGATTTATAAGATTAGAATTCTCTGAGTTCCTTAGTAATTTAGCGAACTGCCCCTCTGCTTTTTGATATTGTCTCCCATTATACAAGGCAATGCCCGACTGTAAATACGCTTGATTGATCAAGTCATTGTTTTCATAATGGATAGCTAAGGAAATAGCTTCATAGGATTTATCTATCGCCAAATTAAACTGTTGCGTTCTAACAAATAACTTACTCAAACCGATGTTTGTTAGCACCGTGGCAGACACATCTTGTCCTTTTTCGGCCTTTTGTTTCGCTAGGTTGAATTGGTCAACTGTTTGTTGTATGCTGTCCAAGTTGAAGTATATTAAGGCAAGATCAAGGTGGGCATTTGCTTGCCTTGATTCATTAAAATGTCCTATACGTATATCAAGGTCCTTTTTTGAGTATATTAAGGCTTCTTGATAGTATCCTTGTGCTGCATATAGCTCTGCAATCCTTTTATAGCTATAAGCGATCCCATCTTGCTGACCCATTTTCTCAAATAAATTAAGGGCCCTATTACCATAAATATACGCTTGGGAGTAATCTCCTTGATTGCCATAGAACCTACCAAGATTGTTCATAGCATACCCTAACTGAAGACTGTCTTGTAATCTTGTCGCTATTGAAAATGCCTCCTGAAAAAGTTCGTAACTTTTAAAGTTATCCCCCAAATAGTAATACGCTACGCCTTGATAGTTATAATACTTAGCGATCGTGGTAGTATCAGACTTCTCTTTAAGTATTCCTATGACTAGCTTACTATAAAAAATAGTACTGTCAGGATAAAGCTTGCGCATACTCCATGCTAAGCTGTCGTAAACATTAATTTGCTCACAATATTTACACTTTATTTCCTGGGCAATATCTTCTTCTTGGCTTTGACTATAAAGACACAAACCATTAAGCCATAAGTATATAAAAATAAATAAACGAATAAACATTCCCACCCTATTTAATCAAATATAATAGATTACTTTACAACACCTGAGCTAATTCAATTATTTGAATGTGCCTCCTAAACGATAATTTTATCAGTGAAATGCTTCAATACTTTTGTTTATTAGTGCTGAAATAGATTTTATCTTTAAAAATTCATCCTGGATATCGTTTACGTACGCATGCGTATTTGTCGTAAACACCTTTTTAACTAAGCCACTTTCTTTTATCTTATTAAGCCCATCTTTCACAAATAAGCCGTGGGTGGTAATTACATAAATATCCGAAGCACCTGCGTCCCGATACACCTTTGCCGCGTTAATAATACTTCCCCCTGAACGGATCATGTCATCATAAATGATTACAGTCTTTCCTGATACATCTGCATTGATGGCGCTTATTTCCGTTTGATCACTGTGCAGCCTTCTTTTCAAGACAAATGCTGCATTCACGTTCATCTCATTGGCTAATGACTCTACCCACTTTGCTCTACCAGCGTCTGTACTTGCTAATACAAAATCTACACCGCCCACTTCTCTTGCCACCTGCATAACAATCTCCTTGCAATAAACATGAATAGGAAATAAATGCCCTTCAAAATAATGCGGTAAACCCTCCGTATGCAAGTCAAATAAATAAATCCTATTACCATTATTAGATCTTGGAATTGAGGATAACAGCCTAGCCCGTATTTTGGCTGTAACAACCTCTCCAGCTGCTATTGATCTTTCCATAGTAGAATACCCGAAATATGGCACTACTAAACTAAGTGAATTTGCTCCATAGGTCACTATAGCTGAGGCCAAATCGTAAAGTTCTAAGGTGGTAGATTCATTAATAGTCCCACCTAATAGAATTACATCTCTACCAGCGGTACTAGTAAGAATCTTTTGATATCGCTCTCCATCTGAAAATAGTTCAGTATGCACCTTCCCTTCTTCATAGCTACCTAAGGTTAGTAATTCCTCTTGCAGGTATTTGTAGGAACTTATAGAAAATAGTAATTTTTTCATGTCTAAATTATGTTATTTAGTGACGTATTGCGGAATTAAAATGTTCTAGATTCTTTTAAAAAAGAGTCAAATTCTGTGTCAAATAAAACATCATTTTTTTAAGCTATGATCACTTGGCTTCTTTCAGAAAATCTAAGACATGTGATTTGGATAAGTCTAAGGGAATTGCTACCGAAATAATGGTATACTGATCTCTGGAGCAATCAATTTCAATTTCACCTGACAATAAATCAGTTGACTTCTTGACAATATAAAGACCTAAGCCATTCCCTTTAGAATACTCTGTTCCTTTAAAAAACATATCAAATAGCTTAGGTAAAAGCTCCGCCTCAATGCCAATTCCATTATCCTCTATCCTAATCTGAAGATACTTTTCATCCAATTGTATGACCAATTTAACTTGGGCCTTGTTCTTTTGATTAATTTGACTGAAGAAGATTGCATTTTCCAATAAATGAAAGAGAATTGACTCTACCAGCATTGGAATAGTTTTCATAGATAAATCTTTTTCTATCTCTAGATTTAAAGCAATTGAATTATCTCTTAGCTGCTCTTTAAACCGCGATACCACATCACTCAATAGTACATTCACATCGACCATTTGATAGTCACCTGGCTGGTGAATTTCACTAATTGTACTAAGCTTTTTTAATAATTTGTCCATCTGCTGATTGGTTTTTAAAACTAATTCAGTCAGTTCTTGATTTCCAGACTCCCTTGCTATTAAATCACTTAAGCCCGCTATAGAGCAAATTGGCGCACGTAAATCATGAGAAGCACGGTAAAGCACCAAATCTAATTCTTTAAATGTTTGTTGTAATAAATGAGTCCGTTCAGATACGATAAACTCTAAATTTTCATTGGTGTTTTTTACTACTTTATTCGCTTCTATTAAAGCATTCTGTTGTCTTTTAAGCCTTGACCGCAAATAGAACAATAAAATAATTAATAAAGCAAACAGTAATACCACGCCTAAAACAGCCAATATTTGACTTTGATATTTCCGCTTTTCTGCTAACCTTTTTTGTTCGCTTAGACTAAGTTTATTTTCCAAAGCCTTCTGATCAAAAAATCTTCTTTTTAATTCATTAATAATTGTGTTATAGCTTTTCTGATTTTCAATAAACTGATGTTTATTCATAACTAGATACGTTTCCAATAAATTTATATCTGTGAGTAAATCATCTTTTGACTTATCGGGTAGATTCACAAACCCCATATTTAATTTATCGCTTACCAATTGAATTTTCTTCTCAAACGCAATCCGTTCTTCTGGCAATCTCTCGCCTTCCGGGTTAAGCTGTTTTAGTATATTATTGATGTCGACTTTATATGTCGTCGAATCAGTACTATTTTGAATGTAGGACATAGAATCTATAGAATAACCTCCCCCTAATTCACTTACTATCTCTTCGAATTTCAAATCAATTAACTCCTGTGTATCAGCAGTAATCTTATCTTTTGGAATAGTATTTATAAAAGCGTAGAAGTCCTGAATCGTCTCTGTCGCAATTAGCCGCTCAGGCACATAGACATTCCAATTTCTATCAACTACTGGTGAGTTATTCGTCTTTGCCTCACTTACCGTTTTTTTATCATACTCTTGCTTTACAATCAGTTGGTTTGGTTGTTCCTCATTACTATAGCGTATAAGCTTATAGCCCTTGATCCGAAATTGATTTTTATTAGACACCTTTTCATTTAGTCCTAAAGGCAGGCTTATAATACCCTTAGCATTGGATGTTAGGATGACAGTTTTTTCACCATAGAATGAGACAGTGACACCGACAATTGGCCTAGCAAGAGAGTCTCTCACACTTACTTCAACATTAACGTAACTTTTCTTTCTAAGGCTTACTTCCAAAATCCCTTTACTAAAATTCCACGAAGCCGCTTCAAGTGTTTCATCAGATGTTGTAATCGTCTTAATAGGAAACTGTGTTTTCGTCAAATTAACGAATGCTACTCCTGCAGAAGGAATCGGCACAAATTGACCTTGATTAATTGATAAAGAAATATTCCCATATGGCTTTAAGTCTTCGGTAAATAATTTCAGTTGTACCACCTGCTGTGCAATAGCTTGATGAAATATTAACTGAAAGACCAATATGAAGGCGGAAATTATTGAATAACCAGCGCCATGGCTAAAGCAATTTTTAAAGAAGACCCTATTTTCAATAAAATTTTTCATTTACTCGCTCGCTGTCACTTTAAAATCATCGTTGACCACAACAATCTCATAATTTTGATTTTCTTTCGCATATTTAGGTACTTCAAAACTAACAATACCATCCAAATCTTTTCCCTGTATCTGAATTTTATACTGGCTAAAGTAAGGTACTGTAAAAGCAAATTCTCCAATGCTATTAGACTTACTGGTAGCGACCACTTTAGAAGTAGCTATATCAATTAGCTTTAGCGTTACATCAGCTAACAACTGCAATTCTGTTGAATCCATCCAATTATGTTCAATAAATTTAACTATCCCATTTACCTCCAAAGGGTAGGCTTGCAAATTCATATCTATTTCATAAATATCGTTGTCTAAGCCACCATTTTTTCTGTTAGATGTTAAAAAACCTTGCCTTCTAAGGCTGTCGATGGAAAAAGCAAAGTCATCATAACCGGAATTAAGGGGGTACCCTAGATTTTCAATTTCGTAATAGTTATTATCCTGAATTTTTGCCCTAAAAATATCTAAGCCTCCTAAGCCTGGATGTCCGTTTGAAGAAAAATAAAGTATTCCTTCTGAGTGTAAAAAAGGAAAAGCCTCGTCTTGATCAGTATTTACTGTTACTCCTAAATTCTCTGGCATACTCCAATTACCCTCCCTATAATGCGATATATATATATCCGCTCCACCGTAACCGCCCTCCATAACAGCAGAAAAATACAGAATATCTCCTGCTTCTGCTATCGTGACCTCATTAATTGATATGTTGCGTTCTTGTAGTGGAAAAACGCCCACTTTTTGCCATTCGCCCTTCTTTAAGACTGCAAAATATAGTCTTAATGGATAATAACCAGCCTCGTCTGGCTTTGAGCTGTTAGCAATATAGGCCATATTTTTACCTGAATTATAGATCGAAACTGGCCCTATATGAAATTTGTTGGGTAAGCCTGTCCCTATTTCCTTAAGTGATTCATAGAAATAAGCACCAATACTAAAAGGATCATTTTGCACGTCAGAGTAGAATAAGTGATTAAATGGAACGCCCCTATTTTTATCGACTTTCTTAATTAATTCTACTGTAGGTCTGTTACTTGTCAGCAATACTCCTTTACCGTAGCTAAGCATCTGAAATTCATTGTATGCGGTATTGATTTCGGCAAAGTGGACAGCATTTTTTAATGAATCTTCGTAGAGATACTCTATATT